>NZ_OZ245767.1:0-366250 GCF_965227665.1 Reyranella sp. | reverse complement strand
GATGGCGGCCGGGATCTTGATCTTCTCGCCGGTCTGGGGATTTCGCCCCTCGCCCGCCTGCCTCTTGGTCACCTGGAACGTGCCGAACCCGACCAGCAGGACCTTTTCCTTCTTCTTCAGCGATTTGGTGATCACCGTGAGCATCGAATCGATGGCGTTCGCGGCGTCCGTCTTGGAAAGGTTCGTCGAAGCGGCGACGGCTGCGATCAGATCGTGCTTGTTCACGGCGAGCCTCTCCATGGTCCGGCAACTCGGGTCTCGAGGCGCTTATACCATATTTTGTGGCGCTGCCGATAAGGATCGCACCATTTGGGCCAAAACGACGAAGCCCCGGACAGGCCGGGGCTTCGCTTCACAATCCAGGACGGAATTCAGTGGGCGCGGGCAGCCTCGGCGGGTTCAGCCGGCTTCGCAGCTACCGCGTCGAGATCGTTGACCCACTCGATGGCGACCAGCGGCTTCACCAGCGCCCGGGCCAGGACCTCGTCCACCGTCGACACCGGGACGATCTCCAGTCCCTTCTTCACGTTGTCGGGGATCTCCGGCAGATCGCGTTCATTCTCCTTGGGAATGAGCACGGTCTTGAGACCGCCGCGCAGGGCCGCCAGCAGCTTCTCCTTGAGGCCGCCGATCGGCATGACCCGCCCGCGCAGGCTGATCTCGCCGGTCATGGCCACCTCCTTGCGGACCGCGATGCCCGTGAGGGCGGACACGATCGAGGTCACCATCGCCACGCCGGCGGACGGACCGTCCTTCGGCGTCGCGCCCTCCGGCACGTGGATGTGGATATCGCGCTTCTCGAAGATGTTCGACTTGATGCCGAACATATGGGCGCGCGACCGGACGTAGGCGTTGGCCGCCTGCACCGACTCCTGCATCACATCACCCAGCTTGCCGGTGACGCTCATGCGTCCCCGCCCCGGAACCAGCACGGCCTCGATCTGCAGCAACTCGCCGCCGACCTCGGTCCAGGCCAGACCCGTGGTGATGCCGACCAGGTCCTCGAGCTCCGCCTCGCCGAACCGGAAGCGCCGGACGCCGGCGTATTTCTCCAGGTTCTTGGGGCCGATCTTCACCTTGGTCGTCCCCTTCATGAGGATTTCCTTGGTGGCCTTGCGGGCCAGGTTGGCGATCTCGCGCTCCAGGTTACGAACGCCCGCCTCGCGCGTGTAGTAGCGCACGAGGTCGCGCACCGCGTCGTCGTGGATGTCGATCTCGCTCTCCTTGAGACCGTTCGCCTCGATCTGCTTGGGGATCAGGTGCTTGCGCGTGATCGCCACCTTCTCGTCCTCGGTGTAACCGGCGAGGCGGATGATCTCCATGCGGTCCAGCAACGGCTGCGCCATGCGCAGCGAGTTGGCCGTCGTAATGAACATCACGTCCGACAGGTCGTAGTCGATTTCGAGATAGTGGTCGTTGAACGACGTGTTCTGCTCGGGGTCGAGGACCTCGAGCAGCGCCGACGACGGATCGCCGCGGAAATCGGCACCGAGCTTGTCGATCTCGTCGAGCAGGAAGAGCGGGTTCGAAGACTTCGCCTTCTTCATGCTCTGGATGACCTTGCCCGGCAGCGAGCCGATATAGGTCCGGCGATGGCCGCGAATCTCCGCCTCGTCGCGCACGCCGCCCAGCGACATGCGAACGAAGTTGCGCCCCGTGGCCTTGGCAATCGACTTGCCGAGCGACGTCTTGCCGACGCCGGGAGGACCGACGAGGCACAGGATCGGGCCCTTCATCTTGTTCACGCGCTGCTGCACCGCGAGATACTCGAGGATGCGTTCCTTCACCTTCTCGAGGCCGTGATGGTCGGCGTTGAGAATCTCCTCGGCGTACTTCAGATCCTTGATGATCTTGGTCGGCCTGCGCCACGGAATCGACAGCAGCCAGTCGAGGTAGTTGCGCACCACCGTCGCCTCGGCCGACATCGGGCTCATCGTCCTGAGCTTCTTCAGCTCGGCGTTGGCCTTCTCCCGCGCCTCCTTGCTGAGGCGGGTCTTCTTGATGCGCTTCTCCAGCTCGGAAACCTCGTCGCGACCGTCCTCGGTCTCGCCAAGCTCCTTCTGGATCGCCTTCATCTGCTCGTTGAGATAGTACTCGCGCTGCGTCTTCTCCATCTGACGCTTCACGCGATTGCGGATCTTCTTCTCGACCTGCAGCACGCCGATCTCGCCTTCCATGAGGCCGAGGATACGCTCCAGGCGCTTCGACACCGAATCGAGCTCGAGCAGCTGCTGCTTCTCGGCGACCTTGAGCGCCAGATGCGCGGAGATGGTGTCGGCGAGCTTGGCCGGCTCCTCGATCTTGTTGATCGAGACCACGACTTCCGGCGGCACCTTCTTGTTCAGCTTCACGTAGTTCTCGAACTCAGAGACCACGGTGCGGGCAGCCGCCTGCATTTCCGCGCTGTCGCCGGTCGATTCTTCCATGTCGACGGCGCGCGCCTCGAAGAAATCGGCGCGATCGTTGTAGCCCGTGATCTTCACGCGACGGCCGCCCTCGACCAGCACCTTCACGGTGTCGTCGGGCAGCTTGAGCAGCTGCAGCACGGTGCCGAGCGTGCCGATCGTGTAGATGTCCTCGGGGCCGGGATCGTCCTGGCTGGCGTTCTTTTGGGCGATCAGCAGGATCTGCTTGTCGTCCTTCATGACCTCTTCGAGGGCCTTGACGCTCTTCTCCCGACCGACGAAGAGCGGCACGATCATGCCGGGAAACACGACGATGTCGCGCAGTGGCAGGACGGGATAGACGGTTCCTTGAATGGGGGCGTTCATGATGCCTCGCAACGTACGCTGTTAGAGCTACCCGTGCCTCGGCCGGGGATCCCTCTCGGGGCGATCCACGGCACGCGAACGCGCGCACTCGCTATCAGAGATTGGCCTGAACAGAGGGTTGTTCAAGCCCCGTCGGGGGAGACCGCCGGCGACGGTTGCCGCCGACGCTGCAAAACTCAGGCCGGAGCAGCCGCAACGCCTTCTTTGCGCTCGCCATGCACATAAAGCGGCTGGGCGCGACCCTCGATGACTTCCCGATTGATCACCACTTCCTCGACGCCGTCGAGCGACGGCAGGTCGTACATGGTGTCGAGCAGCACGGTCTCCATGATGGACCGGAGCCCGCGGGCGCCGGTCTTGCGCAGGATCGCCTTCTGGGCGACCGCGCGCAGGGCATCGTCGGAGAATTTGAGCTTCACGTTCTCCATGTCGAAGAGGCGCTGATACTGCTTGATCAGCGCGTTCTTCGGCCGGGTCAGGATCTCGATCAGCGCGACCTCGTCCAGGTCCTCGAGCGTCGCAACGACCGGCAGGCGGCCGACGAACTCGGGGATCAGGCCGTAGCGCAGCAGGTCCTCGGGCTCGAGATCCTTCAGGATTTCGCCGGTCCGGCGATCCTCAGGCCCCCGCACTTCCGCCCCGAAGCCGATCGAAGTGCCCTGGCGGCGCATCGAGATGAGCTTGTCGAGGCCGGCGAAGGCGCCGCCGCAGATGAACAGGATGTTCGTCGTGTCGACCTGCAGGAACTCCTGCTGCGGATGCTTGCGCCCGCCCTGCGGCGGCACGGAGGCCACGGTGCCCTCCATGATCTTCAGCAGCGCCTGCTGCACACCCTCGCCCGACACGTCGCGGGTGATCGAGGGGTTGTCGGACTTGCGGCTGATCTTGTCGACCTCGTCGATATAGACGATGCCGCGCTGCGCCCGCTCGACATTGTAGTCGGCCGCCTGCAGCAGCTTCAGGATGATGTTCTCGACGTCCTCGCCGACATAGCCGGCTTCGGTGAGCGTCGTGGCGTCGGCCATCGTGAACGGCACGTCCAGCATGCGCGCCAGGGTCTGGGCGAGCAGCGTCTTGCCGCAGCCGGTCGGCCCGATCAGCATGATGTTCGACTTGGCGATCTCGACTTCGTTCGCCTTGCCGCCGTGGCTCAATCGTTTGTAGTGATTGTGCACGGCAACGGAAAGAATGCGCTTGGCGCGGTCCTGACCGATGACGTAGTCGTCGAGGATCTGCCGGATCTCCTTGGGAGACGGCACGCCATCCTTCGACTTGACGAGAGTCGTCTTGCTCTCTTCCCTGATGATGTCCATGCAGAGTTCGACGCATTCATCGCAGATGAACACGGTCGGACCGGCAATGAGCTTGCGGACTTCATGCTGGCTCTTGCCGCAGAAGCTGCAATACAGGGTGTTGCGGGAATCACCCCCGGATTTGGCGGCTGGCATGTCGGTAACGCACCTCCGCTTGGGGGGCCCTACGACCTGCGGGCCCGCACACAAGCCTATGTTAAACGTGCCGCCCGGACGGCGACAACATCAAAATATGGTGTGTCGCCGTGCGAACGGGAAACAATTGGTCGCTGCTGCCCCCTCAGGAGGCAGCCGCCTGAATGGTCGTGGGGGTCGGACGCTTCTCGAGGACGTCGTCGATCAGGCCGAACTCCTTGGCTTCCAGGGGCGCGAAGAACTTGTCCCGCTCCATGGCAAGCTCGATCACCTCGAGCGGCTTGCCGGTATGTTCCACATACATTTGGTTAAGCCGGGCCCGGGTCGCAAGGATCTCGCGGGCATGGATTTCGATGTCCGTGGCCTGGCCCTGCGCGCCGCCCGAGGGCTGATGGATCATGATCCGGGCATTCGGCAGCGCGAATCGCTTGCCCTTCTCGCCCGCCGTCAGCAGGAGCGAGCCCATCGACGCCGCCTGCCCGTAGACCAGGGTCGAGATGTGCGGGCGGATGTAGCGCATGGTGTCGTAGATCGCCATGCCGGACGTCACCACGCCACCGGGCGAGTTGATGTAGAACGAGATGTCCTTGGTCGGGTTCTCGGCTTCGAGATACAGCAGCTGGGCGCAGAGCACGCCTGCCACGTGGTCCTCGACCGGACCGTTCAGGAAGATGATCCGTTCCTTCAGCAGCCTCGACCAGATGTCATAGCCGCGTTCGCCGCGCGCCGATTGCTCGACCACCATCGGCACGTAGTAGTTGTTGTAGACTTCCAGCGGATCGCGGTCGCGAATCATCGCGGGCCCCCTTGAGTGACAGTGCTACGGGAAAGTGGCAGCGCCGGTGGCCCCATTCAAGGCCACCGGCTCCGGATCAGTTCGCCGCCGCTTCCGCAGGCTCGTCGTTTTCCGCCTCGCGGGCGGCCTTGAGCAGTTCCTCGGGGGTAACCGGCTTCTCCGAAACCTTGGCCAGCTCCAGGATGAAGTCGACCGTCTTCTCCTCGAAGATCGGCGCCCGCAGCTGGTCCTTCGCCTCGGCATTCTTGCTGAAGAACTCGAGCACCTGGCGCTCCTGGCCCTGATAGCGCATGGCTTCGCGCATCACTGCCTGGTTGAGCTCCTCGGGGGTCACGTCAATGCTGTTGGAGCGGCCGATGTCGGCCAGCAGCAGGCCGAGACGCACGCGGCGCTCCGCGATCTCGCGGTACTCCTTGCGCATCTTCTCCTCGTCGTCCTCGAGCTTCTCGCCCTTCGCCTTGGCTTCCTCGATGCGCTGCCAGATCGCGTTGAACTCACTCTCGACGAGGCCTTCGGGCACGTCGAACTTGTGGGTTTCCGCAAGCTTGTCGAGGAGCTGGCGCTTGATCATCGTGCGCGAGATCTGGTTGTAGTCCTGGCCGATGCGCTCGCCGATCGCCTTGCGCATGGCCTCCAGGTTCTCGAAGTTGCTCTTCTTCGCCAGCTCGTCGTCCGCCGGCTTGTCGACGAACTCGTGGATTTCCTTGATCGTGCACTTGAACACGGCGTCCTTGCCGGCGAGTTCCGGCGCGCCGTACTCGGCCGGGAAGGTCACCTTGACGTCGACCGTCTTGCCGACCTCGGCGCCCGTCAGCTGATCCTCGAAGCCGGGGATGAACGAGCCCGAGCCGAGCTCCAGCGTGTAGTCGCTGGCCGCGCCGCCAGGGAACTCCACACCGTCGACCGAGCCCACGAAGTCGAGCTTGATGGCGTCGCCCTTCTGCGCCGGACGCGGCGGATCCACGGGCTTCTGCTCGCGATTCGCCTTGGCGATACGATCGAGCGCCTCGTCGATGTCCTTCTCCGGCACTTCCGCCTTCAGCCGCTCGAGCTCGATGCCCGAGAAGTCGAGCTTGCCGATTTCCGGCAGCACCTCGACCACGACCTCGAACTCGACGTCCTTGCCCTCTTCGAGCTGCTTCAGGTCAACGCGCGGCTGCAGCGCCGGCTTCAGGCCGCGATCCTCGATCGCCTTCGCCGTGCTGGTGTTGACGGCCGCCTCGACGGCTTCGCCGAACAGCGCCTGCCCATACTGCTTCTTGAGGAGGCTGACCGGCACCTTGCCGGGACGGAAGCCCGGCAGAGCCGCGGTCTTCGCCATTTCGGCCAGGCGCTCGTCGATCTTCGCCGAGAGGTCGCTTGCGGGGACGACGATCTTGAACTGGTGCTTCAGGCCTTCGGCCGAGAGTTCCGTAACTTGCATTGTCTCACTTCCATTTCCTGGTGCGGGCGGAGGGACTTGAACCCCCACGCCTTGCGGCACGAGAACCTAAATCTCGCGTGTCTACCAATTCCACCACGCCCGCCCGAAGCTTTGCCCAAACGACATCCTGAGCCATCGGGGCGTGCCGCGAAGGCCGAATCGCGGGCCTCTTAGCCCGACCCCGATGAACGGTCAATTAAAGGACGACAGGGAGTGGAGAACGCGCGGCAATTGCGCGGGCAAATCCTCGGCGATCAGGCCGGGATGGCCAAACTGCAGCGCACATTCCCCATGCAGCCAGGCCGCCGCCGACGCTGCGGCGAATGGCGTGAGGCCCTGTGCCAGAAGTCCGCCGATCAGCCCCGCGAGGACGTCGCCCGAACCGGCCGTCGCCAGCGCCGGCGAGGCGTGGACGTTGATCACCGCGCGGCCATCCGGCTCGGCGATCACGGTGTCGGGCCCCTTGAGCAGGACAGTCGCCCCGCTCCGCGCCGCCGCCCGCCTCACCCGCTCCAGCTTGCCGGTCTCGCCGGTCCGGCCGGCAAGGTCGGGGAACAGCCGCCTGAATTCGCCCTCATGCGGCGTCAGCACTGCGGGCCCTGCGATGCGGCGGAACAGGAGATCGGGATCGCCGGAGAAGACGGTGATCGCGTCGGCATCCAGCACCACCCGGCGCCGGGCGTCGAGCGCTGCGAGGACGGCCTCCTTCGTTCGCTCGATCACGCCCGATCCCGGACCGATCAGCACCGCATTCCGCCGCTCGTCTTCCAGCAGACGGGCGAACATCGGGCCATCGTCGGCCTCGACGACGAGATTTCCGGGCTCGGCCGCCTGATAGGCCGTCATCGTCGAGCGGAAACCCGCGATCGTCACCAGGCCGGCCCCGACCCGGCGCGCGGCCAACGCCGCCAGCCGCGCCGCGCCCGTGGCATGGGGCCCGGCCAGGATGGTGAGATGGCCCCGCGCATACTTGTGGTCGCCGATGTCCTCGCGGCGCAGCAGATGCGCCCACAGGGCCGGCGCATTCAGCCACGTCCGGGGGCCGATCGCGTTCAATGCGGCCGAGGGAATGCCGATATCCGCGATACGGAGGGCCCCGCAGCGGCGGAGCCCCTCGACCGAATAGTGGCCCGGCTTGGCGCGAAAAAACGACACGGTCGATTCGGCCTGAAAGGCGCGGCCGAGGATCTCGCCGGTGTCGCCATGGAGGCCGCTCGGCACGTCGACGGCGACCACGGGCAGCTCGCGCCCGTTCACCAGATCGATGGCGGCGGCAATCTCTCCGTCGATCGGGCGGCTCAGGCCGGCCCCGAAGATGGCGTCGATCACGAGGGGAGCGTCTTCCAGCAGCGCCGGCGACCAGCGCTCGACCGGCCCCGTCCAGGTTGCGGCGGCCCAGGCGGCATCGCCCTTGAGGCCCTCGAACACGCCAAAGAGAATCACCCGTACGGGCCAGCCCGCCGCCTGCAGATGCCGCGCCGCCACGAAGCCGTCGCCGCCATTGTTGCCCGGCCCGCACAGCACGATGACGGGACGACGTGCATGGCGCTCCATGACGGCGACGGCCACCGACTGTCCGGCGGCCTCCATGAGAGTCGGTCCGGAAACACCGGCCGCGATGGCAAAGGCATCGGCCTTCGACATCTGCCCGCAGCCGAGTAGCGCAAGTGCGTCGTTGGGAATGAGATCGTTCACGTCAGGCCTTGGCGGCATGGAACGGGGGCGATTGGGGCGGCCGACCGGAATTGAACCGGCGACATCCAGAATCACAATCTGGCGCTCTAACCAACTGAGCTACGGCCGCCATCGCGGGTCGCTCCCGACGAAGCGCGCCTTCCTACGCTCCAGCGGCCGGAGCGTCAACAATCAGCAGACGTCTTCGGCAGGAGTCGATCGATGGCATGTATCCAGACGGCGCAAGCCCCCTCGAACGACAGTTCGAAGTGACCGCGCAGACGTGCCCAACCCTCGAAATCGACCAGGGCTTCGATCGCGAGCACCGTCTGGCGGCGCTCGTGCGGCATCAGGGTCGCCAGTTCCGGCGCATAGATCTCCTCGATGCGCCGCATCACCATCTCGCGAATGACACGGATGCGCGCCTTCAGTTCCGGCGAATCGCCCTGGTTGGCATTGAGGGCTCGCCACAGGGGCAGCCATTCCTCGCAGGTGCGACCGCGCATCTCGACATGGATTTCCAGCCGCTGCATGCGCGTCCCATTCGTCGGCCGAGCGGCCACCTGGGCCGAGGCCCTGAGAGCGCCTCGTCGGTCGCCGCGACTCGCAAGGCGTGCAGGTCCGGGAAGCGTTCGAAGACCGATCGCACCGAGTAGCCGGCGCGCTGTGCGATCGCAGCGGCTGTGGGTATCTGCGGCCTCTCGCGAAGCAGGGCCAGGTAAGCATCGATGATGAGCTGGCGCGTGCGGGCGCTCCGCAGTCTTCGACCGTCCTTGGGATCGGGCGTCGGGGATGCGGCAGGCACCCCTTCACCCGCCCCGGTCACGCGGCCTCGCTCCGGTTCCGGGGCAGCAACCGGTCGATGGTCTGGATCCAGACGCCGCAGGCCTCGTCGACGGACAGGCCGAAGTATTCGCGCATGCGTTCCCAGCTTTCGACGTCGGTCAGCGCTTCCAGAACGATCAGCGTCTGACGCCGGTCCTCGGGCTGCATCGTGGCGAACTCCGGCGCGAACATCAGTTCCATGCGCTCCGTTACGCTGTCGCGCGCAGATCGGACGCGTGACCGCAGTTCCGGCGAATCGCCCTGGTTCACCACCAGGGACCGCCACAGGCGCACCCAGCGTTCGCAAGACTGGCTGCGCGTGCGTACATGCGCCTCGATCCGGCTCGCGCGGTCGCCCTCGACGCCCCGCGGCGGCGCCAGCGCCGACACCTGCGCGAAGCAGTAATCGACGGCCGCGACCTGAAGGGCGAGGATGTCGGGAAAGCGCTCGAAAATCGATCGTACGGAATATCCGGCCTTTTCCGCGATCTCGGCCGCGGTCGGCACGCGCGGCGACAGGTCCTGGGCGAGCGCGAGATAGGCCTCGATGATGAGCTGCTTGGTGCGCTCGCTGCGCAGCCGGCGGCCATCCACTTTCACCGGGCGGACCGTCATGTGCGAGCCCCACCGTCAGGCGTCGCCGGCAGGAGCCGGTCGATGGCCGCGATCCAGGCCGCGCAGCCTTCGGCGAACGACAGACCATAGACATCCCGGAGCCGCGCCCAACTCTCGATGTCGGTGATCGCTTCGAGAGCGATCAGGACGTTGCGGCGCTCGGTCTCCGGCAGCACCGTCAGCTCGGGCCGATACATGACCTGCATGCGCTCGATCGTGCGGTCGCGCGCGACCTTGATGCGGATCTTCAAGTCGTCGTTCTCGTCGACGTTGAACGTCAATGCCCGCCACAACGAGATGCCCCGCTCGCAGGTCCCTGCCCTGGTCTCCACGTGCGATCGGATGCGCGTCGCCCGGTCGCCATCGACGTCGCGTGCCGGCGCCAGCGCCGCCGCGTGCGCGAGCGCGTAATCCGCTGCCGCGACGCGCAAAGTGTGCAGATCGGGAAAACGTTCGAAGATGGACCTGACGGAATAGCCGGCGCGCTCCGCGATCTCCGCGGCAGTCGGCACCGGCGTATGCGGATTCTCCCGGATGAGGGCCAGATAGGCTTCGACGATGAGCTGCTTCGTGCGCTCGCTGCGCAGCCGACGGCCGTCCACCCTGATGGTCTTCGCCGAACCCGGGTGGCGGGCAGGAGGGTCGATCCAGCTCATCCCGCCAGCAAACTCGCCGACCGGAGCCAGGTTGCGATGCCGCAACTATCAGAGCGACTTACAAGCATTCTCAACGCAAACACCTCGGACGCTGTCTCTGCCCCGCCGAAACGAGGCGACAATTGCATCCTATGTCTACATCAATGCAAATACCAGCGAGTCAGCGGCCAAAATGTTTCGCCAAACGAGAGATGGCGCTGTCGAGCGTGCTGTCGTGCTTGCAGAAGCAGAAGCGCGCGAAATGTCGGGGCGCCGCTTCGGATTGGTAGAAGGCGCTGACCGGCACCGCCGTAACCCCGGCCTCGACCGTGATGTGCCGGCAGAAGTCCTCGTCGGTTCCATTGAATCCCAGCGGTCGGAAGTCCGTGGTGACGAAATACGTCCCGTGCGACGGCAGGACGTCGAAACCGATCGTGGCCAGAGCCCCGGCGAGATGGTCGCGCTTGCGCTGCATGTCGGCAGCCAGGGTCGAGAAGTAGCGATCGTCCAGGCGTAACCCGGTCGCCGCGCCCCATTGCAGGTTGGGCGGCGTCGTGAAGGTCATGAACTGGTGGGTCCTGGCGATCGCCTTCATCAGGTCCGGCGCCGCCGTGATGTAGCCCACCTTCCAGCCGGTGAGGCTGAAGCTCTTGCCGGCGGAGCCGATCCGGACCGTGCGGTCGCGCATGCCCGGCAGGGTCATCAGCGAGATGTGGCGCCGATCGTCGAAGATGATGTGCTCGTAGACCTCGTCGCACACGGCGTAGACATCGTGCTCGAGGCACAGCCCGGCGATGAAATCGAGTTCCTCGCGGTCGAACACCTTGGAGCAGGGATTCATCGGCGTATTGAACAGGATGAGCTTGGTCTTCGGTCCGAATGCCGCCGCCAGCTCCTCCCTCGGCAGACGCCAGGTCGGCGGCTCCAGGCGCACCAGCTTCGGCACGCCCCCTGCCCGCCGCACGATCGGCAGATAGGAATCGTACAGCGGCTCGATCAGAACGACTTCGTCCCCCGGCTCGATCAAGCCGAACAGGCAGTCGCCCAGCGCCTCGGTTGCCCCGGAGGTCACGAGCACTTCGCTTTGCCAGTCTATGTCGAGCCCCTGGAAACGCGTGGCGTGCGCAGCCACCGCCTGGCGTAGTTCGGGGATTCCCATCATCGGCGGGTACTGGTTGTGGCCGTTCAGCAGATAGTCAGCGGCCGCCGCCCTCACCTCCTCCGGCCCCTTGTCGTCGGGAAAACCCTGCCCGAGATTGACCGACTGGTGCTCGCGGGCCAGCGCCGACATGACTTCGAAGACCGTCGTGCCGAGGCCGGCCATCGTGGAGTTAGCGGATTTCATGCGAACTTCTCTCGGTGTCTACTTTTTGCGCTGTATTTTGTTTGTATTTTAATCAATCCGCCCTCAAAACAGACAGACTGAAGCCGGATTTCCCGCATTACCCTGTGGAAAATTCTGGCATGAAGTGTGCTTCCCTATCCTGACACGGGCTCTTCTGAACGGAGGGCCCGGTGCCTTCGTGCGGAGTGTCTCAAGCCAAATGAAGAAGATCGAAGCGATCATCAAGCCCTTCAAGCTGGACGAGGTGAAGGATGCCCTCAACCAGATCGGTCTGAAAGGCATCACGGTTCTCGAGGCCAAGGGCTTCGGCCGGCAGAAAGGCCATACCGAGCTTTATCGTGGCGCAGAGTACGTCGTCGACTTCCTGCCGAAGGTGAAGCTGGAACTCATCATCGAGGACGAGATGGTGGAAAAGGCGGTCGAGGCGATCCGTGCCTCCGCCCATACCGGTCGCATCGGCGACGGCAAGATCTTCGTGTCGAGCATCGACGACGCGATTCGAATTCGTACTGGTGAGCGTGGTGACGCCGCCGTATGAGGACCCGGCCTTTGGGGGCTGAAGAAGTAAACCACAAGTAGAGGGACGATCGACTATGGATGCCAAACAGGTTCTGGCGATGATCAAGGAAAAGGACGTCAAGTTCGTTGACTTCCGCTTCACCGATCCTCGCGGCAAGTGGCAGCACACGGCCCGCATGGCGTCCGCCACCGACGAAGGCACCTTCGAGGACGGCGTGATGTTCGACGGTTCGTCGATCGCCGGCTGGAAGGCGATCAACGAGTCCGACATGATCCTGATGCCGGACCCGTCGACCGCCGTGCTCGACCCCTTCTCGGCGCAGACCACGCTGATCGTGAGCTGCGACGTCGTCGAGCCCTCGACCGGCCAGCTCTATGCCCGCTGCCCGCGCTCGACCGCCAAGCGCGCCGAAGCCTTCATGAAGTCGTCGGGCATCGGCGACACCGCCGTGTTCGGCCCCGAACTCGAGTTCTTCGTGTTCGACGACGTCCGCTATGACGTGCAGATGCAGGGCAGCTTCTACAGCATCTCCTCGAACGAATCGCCGTGGAACACCGGCATCGCGGTCGAGGGCGGCAACCTGGCCCACCGTCCGGGCGTCAAGGGCGGCTACTTCCCCGTCCAGCCGGTCGACACGCACAACGACCTGCGCGCCGAGATGATGACGGTCTGCACCGACATGGGCCTGGTCATGGAAATCCACCATCACGAGGTGGCTCCGGCGCAGAACGAGCTCGGCTTCAAGTTCGACACGCTCGTGAAGACCGCCGACAACGTGCAGAAGTACAAGTACACGCTGCACAACGTCGCCCACAGCTACGGCAAGTCGCTGACCTTCATGCCGAAGCCGCTCTATGGCGACAACGGCTCGGGCATGCACACCCACCAGTCGATCTGGAAGGACGGCAAGCCGCTGTTCGCCGGTTCGGGCTATGCCGACCTGTCGGAGACGGCGCTGTACTACATCGGCGGCATCATCAAGCACGCCAAGGCGCTGAACGCCTTCACCAACGCCAGCACCAACTCCTACAAGCGCGTCATCCCGGGCTTCGAGGCGCCGGTGCTGCTGGCCTACTCGTCGCGCAACCGCTCGGCCTCGTGCCGCATCCCCTACGCGTCCTCGCCCAAGGGCAAGCGCGTCGAGGTCCGCTTCCCCGATCCGTCGGCCAACCCGTACCTCGCCTTCGCGGCGATGCTGATGGCCGGACTCGACGGCATCAAGAACAAGATCCATCCGGGCGACCCGATGGACAAGAACCTGTACGACCTGCCGCCGGAAGAACTCTCCAAGGTTCCGACCGTCGCCGGCTCGCTGCGCGAGGCCCTCAACGCCCTCGACGCCGACCGCTCGTTCCTCACCCAGGGCGGCGTGTTCACCGACGACCAGATCGACGCCTACATGGAACTCAAGTGGGAAGAGGTCTACAACTGGGAACACCAGCCGGCCCCGATCGAGTACAAGATGTATTATTCGATCTAAATCGGATGCAGTAAAATCGAGCTTTTAGGAACGTCGGAAACACTCCGAAGTCCCTAGCAAGTCCCTAGGAAGGCCACCCACCCGGGTGGCCTTTTTCGTCAACAACGTAGACTCAAATGCAGCAATGGTACTTGGAACTGTTCAAGCTCAACGGCAGCAACAAAATCGCGTCCATAGAGGAACGTCATCCTCTCGTTCGTGCCGACCAGCCCACCCGGCAACAGGTCGAACTGGCAATGCGCGAGGTCGAATGGGAGAGGCTCAGGATGAGTGGCATCCACGGTATGAGAATCATCGCGGAGGACAGCACCGTCTATTTGGACTGGGATGTGTGGGACACCCTGAAGACGATGAGCGACCTCGGGCGGTTCGAGTACCGCCAGTCCCTTCGGAAAGATGAACAGAAGGACCCCTAGCCCTTCATTGTGCCCGTGATCACCCGGAGGATTATCGGGGTGTATTCGAACCAGCGATGCGAGCCATAGCCGGACACCCAGGGCCGCTGGTCCGGGCACTGGGAAAATGGGTTGGGAGGTATCTACGGGCTATCGGGCTGGACAAGCGTTGGACCGACTTCCACTCGTCCCGGCATTCGTGGAAAGCCGCCGCGACCCACATTCCGGAACGCCACTCACGGAACATCTTGCGCGTCAGGTAGCCCAATCTTCCAGCGCATCCCCCTTCATCACGCTCTCCCCGGCGGACGTAGAAGCCCATCATCTCACAATCTCACCGCGATAGCAGGCTGCCTCCTGCGACGGGATATGACTCTCCTCGGGCTCCGTCTGTGTATGCCCAAGTAGGCAGGGGTAATTACCGGCTTCCAGAGAAAGCCTGCATTTGCTGAGCCCGGATCATCAGACCGAGTAATTACCCGACCCCGGCGCTGCTACAGGCCAGAAGATGGGCACCAACAACAGAGGTCCCGCTGATGATCCACTTCCATTTCGCCTTCTCCCTGACCTACCCCGAAGCCGTTGTCCTGCTCCTGATCTTGGCCCGTCTTGTTCAGCGCCTGAGCTAGCCGGGTAAATATCAGCGCTGGTGGTGGCCTCTACCTGAGAGGATGAGGGCCCTCGGTCTTCGGATCGAGATTGCAACCACCACTAGCCCAGTGCGAGATGGGTCCTAGCGTGAGCGAGACCAGACCGTTGGAGCTACCTGTTCCACATTCTCAGGCCAGCGGTAGCGACATCTCGCACCTTTATCCCCCCCCTTTTCGGTATCGAATAACTTGTCAATTGCACCACGTCGCGAAGTGTCTGAATAGCGTGTGGTCTTCTGCGCGTGAATCTGTTGCCCGCGCGAGAATTATGGATTCAATAGCAAGTGCCCAACAACAAGAGGCACGAATGATCAAACTTTACCTGTCCCTCGACCTCGAACAGATCTTCCTGATCCTGATCGTGGCCCGGGTCCTGCAACGACTCCTGTAGGCCGGTAAATCTGCCCGCTGGGAGGGGTTGGGCGTTGTGCCCCACCCCCGGTGGGTCGATCCTTCCTGAGGCTCTGGCGAACTTCCTAGGAGCCTTGGGCGGCCTTGGATCGGGCTAGGTCCATCTTCCAGATCGAAAACCCTTTCTGATGGGCTTGGACAGTGGGATAGCCCAGCCCGCGAACGTCACCCTGTGGGACGATGATCTCGCTTTTCTTCTTGATGTGAGGAATCCGTACCCGGGCCGCGATCAGGCTCGCCATGGTGAGGCGATGGACATAGCTGTTCGAGGTGCTGGCTGGCTCAAGTCCGCCGTTCCATACCCATGCGATGGCTCCAGTGATCAGGTCGGCTGCTTGTAGCATGAGGTCGTTCTTCGACTTCTCCGCCCTTACCACCTCGAATGCATCGTAATCCCCGCCGTGATCCCGCCAGAACTTGTGATTCAGGGTGATCTTCTGCACCTCCGGATCGAACTCGTCTTCGTCCAACGTTGCATGGAACAGCGGTCGATCATGCCCGGTGGTCCTCACGTACGTGTTCAGGTGCGTAAAAACGAGCTTGGCCCTGAGAAGGCTACGTTCCGAGGGACTAACCGCGTCGTTGATCTGAGCCGTTGGAACCACGATGCAACGGTAGCTAAGGCTCGACCACGAATCGAACAAGGCTCCGGCGAAGCGCTTGTTGATATTCAGGTATCGCGTCTCATTCCATTTGATCTCGTGATCGTAGTCGCCAAGCGAATTCTGTAGCTTCTTGAGAATCGCGGGCAATCGACTCTCGCCGCAGATCAGCGAGCCATAGACGAAGTACGCGTGGCCCGTCTTCGAACTGTCGTCTCCAAAGATCAAAGCCCGGCTGGGGTTGACATTCATCGTCGGCAATCCTCGGTCGACTCTCCCAACCAGTTTACCCCGGTCACCTGTGGTTAGTTAGCTTGCTCATCAGAACTAGGTCGCCTCAGCAGAGCTGCGTAGACAGCGCAGCAATCGGGATGATCGACCCTACCCGCAGTGACATAGATCACGTCGCCTTCTTGTAGAGGTGTCTCCCGGCAGAACGCTTCCGGGAGATGGACAAATACCACCTCGATTTCCCCGATGCCCCGAACCGTCACCAGCGCCTCACGGCCGGCTGGAAGAAACGACAGCACCGTCCCTTCAAACGGTACGTTCGGCTTTATCATTTGAGGCTCAATCGAACTTGCCCATCCGAACCTTGTCCCACCATCCCGGCTGAGGCTTGAGGCTCTGAGCGAACCGCAGCAGGAACCGGTAGGGATTCTGGTTCGTGTACGGCCTGCAACTCTCCATCAGGTGCTCAAATCGAATCATGATCTCGACGGACATCCAGTCGGATTCTTCAACCCCGACGCCTGCATTGTGAAACCGCATCGGGAAGTATAGCTGTTCCACGTCCTGCTCTTGTTCATTCGTAAACTCATCGTCTTCGGGCTGTTGGTCCGACTCCGGCGGTGGCTCCTCATTGTGGGGATCGATGCTCGGGTAGGGCGATATCGAATCAAGGACTTGAGCCGCCTCCTGCACCCCCTCGTAACACTGGTATGGAAACTTAAAGGCATCTGAAATTTCCTCCGACAGATAGATTTCCGCTTGGATCGCCACCTGTACGGCATCTGCACGGACTCGAACCCACTCCTCCTGTAGATCCTCCGGTATCCGGTACGACCATTGTCGTAGCATCAAATAGTACGAATAAGGGCTCCTCGGATTCCACTTCGCCTTGAACTCGTCGAACCCTTCATAGCGATTCCGATTCCTTGTCCGCTTCAACAACGATGCCATCCCTACGTACTTGACCAAGACCTCTTCGGCGATCTCGAACCGGCGCTTGTCGATCAACTGTAATCGCCAAGCCAGCAAACCGAGCGTAAACAGGATGAAGGTGATGAACGGGCTGATAATGCTCATCTCACGATTCTAGCGCGCCGCTTCAACCTCTCCTAGTTGTCCGGCTCAATGGGAGCCTCCGCGCTCGCTCGCTTGCCTCCTCCGGTCGGAACGCTTCATCGTCACTCGCCTTTCGCCCGTCCTGATCGGTCCCGGACCTCACCAGACCTGATCGCGGATCGATGATGGATCGAAGACCCTGCTGATCGATCAGGCTATACGGTCAAATATGGGCCGCTAATCGATGTTCCAATAACTATGTGCGGTAATGGAGATTATGCGATCACGAGCCAGTCAATTCCGCGAAGTGCTAACCCGCTTGAAACTCAAATATTTCCCCAGTTTTGTTACGCCTCTCGACCAACCTATCTTTCGGATCATGAAAGGGCCCGCTGTTGCGGGCCCTTCTTTTGTTGGAGGATGCGCGCCGCAAAACCTTCTGAGGAAACCGACATGGGCTGGATGGACGAAGCGATGGAGACCCTGCGGCCCTGGATCGGGCGGGTGCGCACGGTCGAGGACGATATCGGCATGATGGCCGTCCGCCGCGTCGCCGCGACCTTCGACGTCGATCCCGAGTCGATCACGCGCGGCCAGGAGCTGCCGCCGCACTGGTTCACCGTCTTCTTCGCCGAGACCGTCCGCCAGGGTGAACTTGGACCCGACGGCCATCCCAACAAGGGCATCGTCCTGCCCCCGATCCCGATGCCGCGCCGCATGGGCGCCGGCCGCCGGGTCGAGATCATGGGCCGCCTCAAGGCGGGCGAGCCCGCGCTGAAGAAGGCCGAGGTGGCGAACATCGTCCCCAAGACCGGCCGCTCGGGCGACATCTTCGTGCTGACGATGCGCCACACGATCGAACAGGGCGGCAGGACGATCGCCTCCGACACGTTCGACGCGATCTACCGCCCCGCCGTCCCGCCGGGCCAGAAGACCACCGCCACCGTGGCCACGCCGGCGCGCACCGACCAGGCCTGGAGCGAGACGACGCCGCTCACCAACACGCTCAACTTTCGCTACGGCGGCATCACCTGGAACGCCCACCGCATCCACTATGACGGCGACTACACGCGCAGCGAGGAAGGCTATCCCGCCATCGTGTCCAACGGCGGCCTGTCGATGCACCTGATGGTGGATGCCGCCCTGAAGCATGCCAAGGGCGAGCTGAAGGGCTACAGCGCCCGTCTCGTCCATCCGCTCTGGGTCGGCGACCTGATCGAGGTCCGCGGCGAGGACCAGAAGGACGGCAAATTGAAGCTCTGGGCCGCCGACAAGAACGGCGTGCTGTGCGGCGAGATGGACCTGGAGTTCGCCCAAGGGAGTCAGGCGTGAGCGGTGGTCCGCTCGCCGGTGTGAAGGTAGTCGACCTGACGACGGTGGTCGTAGGTCCCATCTGCACGCGCACGCTGGCCGACTACGGCGCCGAGGTCATCAAGGTCGAGGCGCCGGGCGGCGACCTCCTGCGCACCATGGCACAGGGCAGCCGCAATCCCGGCATGTCGGGCAAGTTCATCAACTTCAACCGCAACAAGCGGTCGATCGTGCTCGACATCAAGCAGCCGGATGGGCTCGCGGCGCTGCATCGCCTGATCGAGAAGGCCGACGTGTTCGTGAGCAACGTGCGGCCCGAGGCCCTCACCCGCGCCGGGCTCGATCATGCGAGCCTCGCGAAGAAGAACCCGAAGCTGATCCACTGCTCGATCCTGGCCTTCGGCCGCGGCGGCCGCTACTACAACCGCCCCGCCTACGATCCCATCGTGCAGAGCCTGTCCGGCGTCGCCGGCACCCTGGAACGCGCCACCGGCGAGCCGCGCTTCGTGCCCATGGTGATGAGCGATCACACCACGGGCCTGATCGCCGCCCAGTGCATCGGCTTCGCGCTTTATCGCCGCGAGAAGACCGGCGTCGGCGAGGCGATCGACGTGCCCATGCTCGAGAACATGGCCTCGTTCGTGTCGAGCGAGCATCTGGGTGCGGCGACCTTCGATCCGCCGATCGGTCCCAGCGGCGACGGCCGCCTGCTCAGCCCCGACTACCGTCCGCTGCCCACGAAGGACGGCTACATCACCGTCGGGCCCAACACCAACCAGCAGGCCTTCGCCTTCTTCGACGCCATCGGCCGGCCCGAGCTGAAGACCGACCCGCGCTTCGACAGCGCCGCCTCGCGCACGAAGAATGCCGCCGCGTACTTCGTTGTCCGCAAAGAGGGCCTCGCCCAGAAGACGACGGCGGACTGGCTGGAGATCTTCGACCGGCTCGACGTGCCGGCCGCGCGCTACAACACGATCGACGACCTGCTCACCGACCCCCACCTGGCCGATGTCGCCTTCTTCCAGCCCGAGGACCATCCCAGCGAAGGCCGCATCCGCCGTTCGGGCCGCGCCAACACGTTCTCGGGCGGAGAACGCCCGGTCGAGACGCACGCCCCCAAACTCGGCGAGCATACCGCCGAAATCCTCGCCGAAGCCGGATACGGCGAGGCAGAGATCGAGAAGATGCGGACGTCGGGCGCCGTGCGCTGACGAAGGATCGCCCCGCATGCCGATATGATGCAGCGGCTCGGCTGTCACGCCGCCGGGTCAGGCCGCGTAAACGAAACAACCGAAATAACCGAAGCAATCGAAGCGAACCTGCCCGGGGGTCAATGCGGTAATTAAATACCGCGGAGATTGCGTATGAACGTGCTGGATGACCTCGCCACCGACGGGCCGCATCGCCCCTGCGCCCGCACTAGGGTCTTTCCGACAGAGACGGACTCATATCGGACCTTCCAAGAGCACCTCACCCTGAGGAGCGCGACGCAGGAGCGCGTCTCGAAGGGTGGGTACGAGCACTACGTCTGCTGCCCATCCTTCGAGACGGCCCTTCGGGCCTCCTCAGGATGAGGTGGTGGGTGCACTCGATGCGGAAACGCTCTACGCAGGACTTCTTCTGTTCCTGAGATACGCCTGCCACAGCGGTCGCCATTGTTCCTGCGTGACGACAAGCACGACTTCGTCGCAACGTTCGCCATCCTGCCGGCGGATCCACTTTGGAAGTCGTCCCACTTCCTCGTAGCCGTTCTTCCGGGCGTAAGCGAGGCTGCGCTTGTTGTCGTCCATCACGCGTGAGCGGACGGCATACAGATCGAGTGCATTGAAGGCGAAGTCGAGCATCAGCATCTTCGCCTCGCTTCCGTAGCCCTTGCCGAGATGATCCGCTTCGCCGATCGTTGTGCTGGTGGTGGCCGTGCGGTGTGCCCAGTCGACCTCATGCAGGCCGATCCAACCGATCAGTTTGTTGTCCTCGATCGTCACGATGCCGAGGGCGAACTCCGTCGTCGAACCCGACAGCCTGTCCAGCCACTCCTCCTGGGCCTTTTCCATGAGAGGAAAGGCCCGCGCCAGTCGGTACTGGGTTGTTTCCGGGTCATTCATCCAGCGCCGGATTGCCGGGATGTCGGCTCTCTGGAGGGGACGCAACAGTACGTGCTCACCTTTGCGGAAGACGACGTCGCTCATCGAGTCATTCCTTTGTCACCACTCGGAGCTGGTCAGGCGGCGGTCAAGGCCTCAGATCGGCGGCTCACCCTCGATCAGCACACGGTGCATAACCCGTTCCTCGCCCACCGGATAGTCGATCACCACCCGGTGCATGGTGGCGCGGTTGTCCCAGACGACGATGTCGCCCTTGGTCCAGACATGGCCGAAATGATGCTGTGGCTTGCGCGCCTCGTCAGCCAGTTCGTCGAGCAGGGCATCGCTCTCGGCCCGCTGCAGCCCGACGATGCGATCGAGGCGGTTGGGGTTGAGATAGAGCGCTTTGCGCCCCGTGACGGGATGGGTCCGCACCAGCGGATGCTCGACGTCCGGAGTCTCGGCAATCTCCTCCGGCGTGCGCGGCGAGGGCCGGTTGCGGGCGCGCGGCGTGTCGTATCCATGGATGGCCTTCATGCCGTCGATCCGCTTGCGCGTCGCCTCCGGCAAGGCTTCGAACACCGAGTGCATGTTGCAGAACCAGGTCGAGCCGCCGTGGCTCGGAATCTCGATACTGTGCAGCAACGTCGCCTTGGCGGGCACGGCGAAATAGGAATCGTCGGTGTGCCAGTCCTCCGCACGGATCGCCGTCTTGTCGGTCGTGCCATCGGCCATCAGGGTGCTCACCATGACCGACACGTCGGGCACGGCGCCGCTGCGCTTGTAGCGCAGCAGCTGCCTCTGCGGCGCGCCGAAGGCCTTGGAGAACTCTCGCGTCTGTTCCGGCGTCATCGGATCGCCCGGGATCACGACCAGCAGATGCTCGGCCAGCGCCTGGTTCAGCATCGCAGACATCGCGGGCTCGTTCGCGGTGGCGCGATCCAGCCCCTCGATCCGCGCGCCCAGGGCGGCTTCGTTGGGAACGACTTGCGGCATGGTCCTGCGACTCCCGTCCGTTCACTGCGTCGAGCAAGCCTAACGCAGGAACGGCCGACCGCACAAAGGCGCGAGCCGGAGAGCGAAAGGCGCCCTACTCGGCCTTGAAGTTCAGTTCCTTGGTCAGCGTGCCGAAGCGGCGATAGTCGCTCTTGAGCAGCGTATCGAGGTCCTGGGCCGTGCCACCGACGGGTCGCATCGCCACGCCCGCGTAGATCTCCCGCAGCCGCGGATCGCGCAGCGCGGTGTTCACCTCGGCATTGAGCCGCTCGAGGATGGCAGGCGGCACCTTGGCCGGCGCCAGCAGCGCCATCCACTGATCGACGACGACGTCGTAACCCAGCTCCTTCAACGTCGGCACGTCGGGCAGAGCCGGCGATCGCTCCGCGGTGGTGACGGCCAGGATGCGGATCCGCCCCGCCTTCTGATAGGGGATCAGCGGCGCGATCCCCAGCACCGCGAGCTGGACCTGACCGGCCAGGAGATCGTTCACCGCCTGGCCGCCGCCGCGATACGGCACGTGCAGCATCTTGAGGCCGGAGACGCGGGCGAACCATTCGCCGGCAAAGTTCTGCGACGAGCCGATGCCCGAGGTGGCGTAGCCGATCGGCTCGCGCTTCGTGCGGCCCAGTTCGACAAGCTGCTGCAGCGTGGTGACGCCGAGCGACGGATGCACCGCGATCACCAGCGGCTGCGACGAGAGCTGAGCGATCGGCGCGAAGTCCCGGATCGGATCGTAGTTGGGCGGCGGATCGAGATGCGGCTGCAGGCCGAGACTGTCGGTGCCCGCGAGCAGGGTGTAGCCATCGGGCGCCGCCTTGGCCGCGAAATCGTAGCCAATGCGGCCGGCCGCGCCGGGCTTGTTCTCGACCACGACGGAGACGCCGAGCTGCTGCGACAGCCGTTCCGCCAGCGGCCGGACCGCCGTGTCCGTGGTCCCTCCCGACGGAAACGGCACGACGATGCGGATCGGCTTGCTCGGCCAGTCCTGCGCCGCGGCGGCGAAGGCCGACAGCGCGAGGCAGCCCGCGAGGAACGGCAGGAGCGCGCGTCTCATGTGCCCGCCTTCCCGCCCGGCACGAACGCGTCCGGCGCGCCGGGCGGAATCGGCGGATGGGCCTTGAGACTGTCCTGGAACGATTCGATCAGGCGGCGGATCGGCCCGCGCACCCACCCTTCGTCCATGTTCGCGTCGGTCTCCTCCTTCGGATCCTTCACGAGATTGAACAGATAGGGCGTCTCCAGCTTGATCGGTCCTTCGTTTGGCTCGACCTCCCACATGAGATGCATCTTCCAGTCGCGCCATTTGACGGCCCGCAGCTCGGTCTTGATGTAGTAGGGAAAACCGTCGCGTGCGGATTTCGGCTGCTCGCCCAGCAGGAAGCCCAGCTGGTCGATGCCGTCGATCGGCCGGTCCGCCGGCAGCGTGGCGCCGGCGACCTTCGCCAATGTCGGATAAAGATCGGTGATGTGCAGCACGTCCGTGGTGCGGCGCGGCGCGATGCGGCCCGGCCAACGCAGGATGAAGGGAACGCGAAGCCCGCCCTCCATGGCCGTGTGATAGGTTCCGCGCCAAGGGCCCGCGGTGCCGCGCCAGGGCCGCCGGAATTCCGGCCCGTTGTCGCTGCCGAACAGCACGAGCGTGTCCTCGCGCAGGCCCAGCCGGTCGATTGCATCCAGCATCTGCCCCACGCGATGGTCCATCTCGGCCATCGCATCGGCGAAGTCGCCCGCACCGGTGCGGCCGGCGAAGTCGGGATGCGGCAAGGTCGGAAAGTGCAGTTGCGTCAACGGCACATAGGCGAAGAACGGCTGGCCGGCGGCCGACTGGCGCTCCATGAAATCGATCGTCCGGCGCGTGATCTCCCCGTCGATGAGGCGCCGCTGCTCGAGGTCGTAGACTGCGAGGTCGCGCGCCGGCGCGCCCTTCACGCCCTCCATCACATAGGGCATCGGCACGATCGTCGGATCGAAGCCCGGCGCCGCCGTGAACATCGCCTCGTTGGAGGTGCGTGGAATGCCGTACCATTCGTCGAAGCCGCGATCCTTGGGCAGGCGCCCTTCCCGGTCGCCCAGATGCCATTTGCCGAAGCAGGCGGTCGCGTAGCCGGCGTCCTGCAGCAGCTGGCCGATTGTGATCTCCCAAGGGATCAGACCCTGGGGCAGGCCGGCCGGCACCGACTGCATCGCCCCGGTGCGGATCGGGTGCCGCCCGGTCATCAGCGCCGAGCGGGTCGGCACGCAGTCGCTCTCGACATTGAAGTTGAGGCAGGTCAGGCCTTCTTCCGCCAACGCGTCGATGCGCGGCGTCGGAGCTCCGCGCAGCACGCCGCCGCCGTAGCAGCCGAGTTCGCCCCATCCGAGATTGTCGGCGAGGATCAGCAGGATGTTGGGTTGGCGAACGGTCACGGGGCACGCTCCTTCTCAAGGATGCCCGAAGAGTGACAGCCGACGGCTCTTGTATAAAATGCAAACAGCGGACGGGTTGTTGCGATATCCGCAAGAGGTGTCGGTGAAACTTCAGGCGCTGCGGCTCTTCCTGCGGATCATGGAGCTGGGAAGCCTCGGCACCGCCGCCCAGTCGCTGAACATGAGCCAGTCCGCGGCAAGCCGCCTGCTGGCCGGCCTCGAACATGAAACCGGACTGCGGCTCTTCCACCGCGATCGCATGCGCCTCGTGCCGACGACCGAAGGGACCACGTTCTTCGCCGAGGTGCGGCGTGTTCTGGTGGCGATCGACGACCTGCCCCGCGTTGCCCAGCGCGTGGCGGGCGGCACGCGAGCCCGGCTCCGGATCGTGAGCATGCCACGCTTTGCCGCCAGCCTGCTCGCGCCGGCCGTGGCCGATTTCCATCGCCATCACCCGGAGGTCGAGGTCGATGTCGCGATCATTCACCGGCGCGAGCTCGAACTGGCCGTCGCCAACCAATCCTTCGACCTCGGGATCGGCGCCCTGCCGCTCGACAATCCGGGGATCGAGGCACGGCCGCTCATGAGCCTGCCCGCCGTGGTCGTCCTTCCCGCCCGACATCCCCTCGCCCGGCGCAAATCGCTCGGCGTCCGCGATCTCGCCGCCGAGACCCTGGTGGTGCTCGGGCCCGGCACACAGCTGCGCCATGACGTGGAGACCATGTTCGCGGCCGAAGGCGTCGCCATTCGTCCGAGCATCGTCGTCGACTCGCTCGAATTCGCCTGCCGTCTCGTCGCCCAGGGCGCCGGTGTCGCCATTGCCGATCCGCTCACGCCGGCAGCCCTGGGTGCGGGCCGGCTCGCCCTGGTGCCGTGGCGTCCACGGACGCTGTTCAACGTCGGCGTGCTCCTGTCGGCGCTGATGCCGCCCTCGCATTCGGTCGAGCAATTTCTGGAAGCCCTGCGGCGCGCGGCCAAGGAAGCCGGCGCCCGCCTCGGCTCCGCGTAGCTAGCGGGCCAAGAGGCCGGCCATCAGGTCAGAGAGCCAGCGGTGCAGGCGCTGCACCATGGCCTTCGTCTTCTGCCAGGCCGGCAACGACTCGACGAAGGCATAGAGTCTGTCGCGCCATTTGAAGACCCAGGTTTCGGAGGCGAGGAACCAGGGCATCGTCACCAGGGTGGGGCGCAGGATCTTGTAGAGACGCGCGACCAGGGCCGTCGCCAGCACCTTGCCGAGCAGGATGCTGGCCGTCGCCAGGGCGAACTTGCCATGCAGGGCGAAGCCGAAGGCGGCCAGCTTGATCGGCAGCACCAGCGTAGAAGGCGCGACGAAGGCGATCAGGGCTCCCCAGGGCGGCAGGCGCGCGAACCAGGCTTCGAGCCGGGCGACCGGCGGCCACTTGGCGAACGCCGCCATCGCGACGCCCAGGTAGTGCAGCAGCACGTCCTCGATGAAGACGATCGCTGCCGCCAGGGGCATCAGCAGCAGTTCCAGGCCGCGCTTGAGGTGACGTTTCATCGCGTCGCCATCCAAACCACACAAAATGTCATTATGGTGTTTACCATGTTCACCCGCCGCACGTTCGCCGGCCTCATGGGTGCCGCCTCGCTGGCCCCCGCCGCCTCCCGGGCGCAACCCGCAACGCCCCTGTCGCGCATTGCCTTCGGCTCGTGCGCAAAGCAGACCCTGCCGCAGCCGATCTGGGAGCCCATCCTCGCCTACCGGCCGGACCTCTTCATCTTTGCCGGCGATAATGTCTATGGCGACTTCCATGCGCCGGATGCAGCGGATCTGAAGCGGGCCTACGAGGAAGCCCGGCACATCGCGGGCTATACGAAGTTGCTCGAGACGGTCCCGCATCTCGCCGTCTGGGACGATCACGATTACGGCGTCAACGACGGTGGCGTGGAATTTGCCCACAAAGGTCTGTCGAAGGACCTGTTCCTCGAGTTCTGGAAGGCCCCGGCGAACGACATCCGCCGCACCCGTGGGGGCATCTACGATTCACGCATCATCGGCCCGCCGGGCAAGCGCGTGCAGGTCATCCTGCTCGACGTGCGCTGGTTCCGCTCGCCGCTCAAGATCACGGACCAACGCGGCGCGCCGGGCAAGCAGCGCTACCTGCCCGACCCCGATCCGGCGAAGACGATGCTGGGCGCCGAGCAGTGGGCTTGGCTGGCCGCCGAACTGCGCAAGCCGGCCGAACTGCGCCTGATCGTGTCGAGCACGCAGGTCCTGGCCGAAGGCCATGGCTGGGAGCGCTGGGGCAACCTGCCGCTGGAGAAGCAGAAGCTCCTCGACACGATTCGCGAGAGTGGCGCCAAGGGCGTCGTCTTCCTGTCAGGCGATCGTCACATCGGCGCGCTCTATCGCGAGACTCCCGACGGTCTCTATCCGCTGTACGAGGCCACTTCGAGCGGCCTCAACATGGTCTACTGGGCGGCCAAGGAGCCCGGCCCCAACCGCCTCGGCCCGCTCTTCGCCGCCGCTAATTTCGGCGTGGTCGAAATCGACTGGTCGGCTCGCACGCTCCTGCTCGCACTGCGCGATGAAGGCGGCGACACGCGGCGGGCGGTCGATGTCAGCTTCAGCGCTCTGGGCATTGCCACCTGATTGCCCAGATTGAGTCGAGGGATGACCACCCCCAGCAGTGCGTAACCGGGAACATGGCGATGTCCACCGCCCGTCTCCAAAGGATGCTGCATGAACTCGGTGAAAGCCCTCACCTCGATCCCTCTCCTCGCGCTGGCGATCTCCGGTACCGCGGTCTTCGCACAGGACGGTGCGCCTCCTCCCTCCCGTCAGACATCGACCGGTGCCTCCTCCAGTCGGCCAGAAGGACCACCGCCGCAGGGACGGCCCGGCGCGAAACCTGGCAGTGACGGAGCGCAAAGGCCTTCCAACGGGCGCCCGCTACCCGACTCGGCCTACATGGGTCAGCACGGCCAACCACCAAAGCCGATGAACGGGCTGCCAAGCGACCAGGAAAGGACCCCTTCCCGGCAACACCCGCCAGCGTCATCGAGTGCCGTGAACCCCGGCTGACCTCACAAAAAAAGAAGGGCCGCCCTGCGGCGGCCCTTCGTACGTTGTCTCTACAGGTGGTTACTGCGGCTGGACGCCAGCCGCCTTGATGGCGGGCACCCACTTGTCGATCGAGGCCTTGAGCTGGGCGCGCAGCGCTTCGGGCGTCGCGTCCTTCGGCTCGGGCAGATCGACCGCCTGGTCGATCAGGCGCGCGCGCACCTTCTCGTCGCTGAGCGCGGTGACCAGCGCCTTGTTCAGCGTGTCGATGACGTTCTTCGGCGTGCCCTTGGCCACGAAGAAGCCGTTCCAGATCGTGACCTCGTAGCCCTTGAGGCCCGACTCGTCGATCGTCGGGACGTTCGGCAGCTGCGGCAGGCGCTTCAGCGTGCTGACGCCCAGCGCCTTGATGTTGCCGCCCTGAATCTGCGGCAGCACGTTCACCGCCTGGTCGACCATGTAATCGAACTGGCCGCTCACGAGATCGTTCAACGCCGGCCCGGTTCCCTTGTAGGGAATCTCCAGCACGTCGACCTTCATCATGCTGTTCAGCATCAGGCCGCCGAGATGCGAGGCGGCGCCGATGCCGGCCATGCCGTACTGCGCCTTCTTCTGGTTGGCCTTCACATAGGCCTCGAATTCCTTGAAGTCCTTGGCCGGCAGGTCCTTCTTGGTGACCAGCACCATCGGGTTCGTGCCGCCGAGACCGACCGGCTCGAGGTCCTTCTGGCTGTCGTAGGGCAGCGTCTTGTAGAGCGCGATGTTCACCGCGAGGGTACCCATGTGCGTGAACAGCACCGTGTAGCCGTCGGGCGTCGCCTTGGCGGCCTTGTTGACACCGATCGTGCCGCCGGCGCCGCCGACATTCTCGACGATCATCGTCTGGCCCAGTGCCTCGCCCATGCGGGCGGTGAGCACGCGGGCCAGGGCATCGGTCGGGCCGCCGGCCGCGAACGGCACGATGACCGTGATCGGCTTCGTCGGATAGGCCGTCTGGGCCATGGCGCCCAGGGGTGCGGCCGCCAGCGCAACGGCGGCGGCGGTGGTCAGCAGGTTGCGTCTCTTCACAGGGTTACCTCCCAAGAATCACTATAATGCGGCTGCTACACCGTCTTCACGAGCTCTGCAATGGCTGCACCCACCGTCTTGGTGTCGCCGTTGCCGCCGAGATCCTTGGTGCGGGGCCCGCCCTCGACCAGCGACGCCGCGATGGCGCGCTCGATCGCTTCCGCCGCCTCCGGATAACCGAGGTGCCGCACCATCATGGCGCCCGACCAGATCTGGCCGATCGGGTTGGCAATGCCCTTGCCCGCAATGTCGGGCGCCGAACCGTGGACCGGCTCGAACATCGACGGGTACTTGCGCTCGGGATTGATGTTGCCCGACGGCGCCACGCCGATCGAACCGGTCAGGGCCGGGCCGAGGTCGGAGAGGATGTCGCCGAACAGGTTGGAGCCGACCACCACGTCGAACCAGTCCGGGTTGCGCACGAAATGCGCCGTCAGGATGTCGATGTGATACTGGTCGGCCTTGATGTCCGGGTACTTCTTGCGCATCACCTCGAAGCGCTCGTCCCAGAATGGCATCGTGTGGATGATGCCGTTCGACTTGGTGGCCGAGGTCACGTGCTTCTTCTTCGTCGTGCTGGCGAAGTCGAAGGCAAACTTGAGGATCCGATCGACGCCCTTGCGCGTGAAGATGGACTGTTGAATGGCCATCTCGTCGTCGGTGCCCTGGAACATGCGGCCGCCGATCGAGCTGTACTCGCCCTCGGTGTTCTCGCGCACGACCCAGAAGTCGATCTCGCCCGGCTTGCGGTTGGCGAGCGGCGACGGCACGCCCTCGAACAGGCGCACCGGACGCAGGTTGACATACTCGTCGAAGTCGCGACGGATCGGGATCAGCAGGCCCCACAGCGACACATGGTCGGGCACGCCCGGCCAGCCGACGGCGCCCAGGAAGATGCTCTCGAAGGCCTTGAGCTGCTCCATGCCGTCGTCCGGCATCATCTTGCCGGTCTTCACCAGACGATCGCACGACCAGTCGAAGTCGGTGAACTCGAGCTCGAAGTTGAAACGCCGCGCCGCGGCCTCCAGGACCTTCACGCCTTCCGGCAGAACTTCCTTGCCGATTCCGTCTCCCGGAATGAGCGCGATCTTGTGCTTGGCCATCATAATCCTCCCGAACCGCGGGGAACGTAGCAGCGCGACCTTGCCATGCAAGCACGGCATTGCCCCTGCGACGCACCCGCGCCAATATGAACAAGCGTTTACCCCGGAGTGGCCATGACCTACGACCTCAAGATTACCGGCGGCACCATCGTCGACGGCACCGGAAAGCCGGGCTTCGTCGGCGATGTCGGCATCAAGGACGGCAAGGTCGTCGCGCTCGGCAAGGTCGAGGGGCCGGCCGCACAGACGATCGACGCCACGGGCAAGGTCGTCGCACCGGGCTTCGTCGACGTGCACACGCATTACGACGCCCAGATCCTGTGGGACCGGATGCTGACCATCTCGCCCTGGCATGGCGTCACCACGACGGTGATCGGCAATTGCGGCTTCGGCGTCGCACCGAGCCGGGAAATCCACCGCAAGATGATCATGCAGACCCTGGAAAAGGTCGAGGGCATGAGCCTCGAGGCGCTGGAAGCCGGCCTGGGCACGGACTGGCCGTTCGAGACCTTCCCGCAATATCTCGACGCGCTCGAGAAGCGTGGCTCGGCGATCAACGTGGCGGCCCTGTTCGGCCACACACCGCTGCGCCTCTATGTGATGGGAGAAGAGTCGACGGAGCGCGCCGCGACGGCCGAAGAGGTCGGCGCGATGAAGAAGCTGGTCCACGAGGCGATGGAAGCCGGTGCCATCGGCTTCGGCACCTCCGTCTCGGTCAGCCACAACGGCTATGCCGGCAAGCCGGTGCCCAGCCGCCAGGCGACGCCCGAGGAAATGGATGCCCTGGTCTCGGTCATGGGCGAGATGAAGCGCGGCCTGATGCAGATCACCATCGGCCGCGATTTCTCGACCCGCCATATGGCCGAGGTCAGCCGCAAGTACAATATCCCGGTCACCTGGACCGCCCTGCTCTCTCACCTCTACGGGCCAGGCGGCCATCGCAAGCAGCTCGATCTCGCCGCCGAGCAGCGCAAGTCCGGCGCCATGGTGATCCCGCAGGTGAGCTGCCGGCCGTTGAACTTCGAGGTCACCTTCGCCGAGCCGTTCATCTTCGACGTGATGCCGTTCATGAACGAGCTGGCGAAAGCCGACGCCAAGGATCCCGGCGCCCGCCGCCGCGCCTATGCCGATCCGGCCTGGCGCGAGAAGCTGCGCAGCGAGGTCACGCCGCTCTTCCAGAAATGGTGGGACCGCGTGGTCATCTCGTGGTCGCCCTCGCATCGCGAGCTCGAAGAGATGCCGCTGGCCGTCGCGGCCGCCCGACTGGGCAAGGATCCGGTCGATCTCGCCCTGGACATCTCGCTGGCGGACGACCTGAAGACGCGCTTCCGCATGGCCGTCATGAACTTCGACGAAAAGGAAGTGGCCGAACTGATCACCGATCCCAACACGATCATCGCCCTCTCCGACGCCGGCGCCCATGCCAGCCAGCTCTGCGACGCCTGCTACTCGACCCACCTGCTCGGCCACTGGGTGCGTGATCGCAAGGTCTTCACGCTCGAGGAGGCGGTGCACAATCTCACCCAGCGTCCGGCCGAGATGTTCGGCATCAGCGATCGCGGCGTGCTGGCCGAGGGCCGGCCGGCCGACGTCGTCGTCTTCGATGCGAAGACCGTGAGCCCCGGCCCGCTGAAGCGGGTCTACGACATGCCCGCGGGCGCCGACCGCCTCGTCTCCGAAGCGAGCGGCATCGACGCCGTGATCGTCAACGGCAAGGTCATCCGCCAGAACAACAAGGATACCGTCGCGGCCGACGACAAGCTGCCCGGTCGTCTGCTAAGACACGGCCGCGCCGCTTAAGGCCACGAAGACGCTCACGAGGGAGAAAATCATGATCCACGTCATCGCCATCATCACGGCCAAGCCCGGCAAGCGCGACGAAGTCCTCAAGAACTTCAAGGACAACGTCCCGGCCGTCCACGCCGAAAAGGGCTGCATCGAGTACGGCGCGGCTGTCGACACCGATGGCGGTCCGTTCGCCAAGTTCGGTCCGGACACGTTCGTGGTCATCGAAAAGTGGGAGAGCATGGACCACCTCAAGGCCCACGGCGCGTCGGAGCACATGAAGGCCTATGCGGCCAAGAACAAGGACCTGCTCGCCGATCGCGCCGTCCACGTGCTGCAGAACGCTTGATCCCCGTCACTGAAACGGACGTCGCCGCGTACGAGCGCGACGGCGTCGTCTGCCTGCGCGGCGCCTTCGATGCCGTGTGGGTTGGAATCCTGTGCGAGGCGGTCGAGCGAAACCTCATCAAGCCGGGGCCCCACGCAACCAACTTCGCGGAAGGCAGCTCGTCGGGCAAATTCTTCGGCGACATGTTCATGTGGCAGCGGGACAACGATTTCCGGCTTGCTGCCACCGCTTCGCCGGCCGGCGAAATCGCCGCTGCACTCATGCAGTCGGAGAAGGTCGACTTCTTCTACGACCAGCTCTTCGTGAAGGAGCCCGGCACGGCGCATCCCACGCCGTGGCACCAGGACCAGCCCTACTGGCCCGTCACGGGCCGGCAGATCACATCGGTCTGGATCGCCCTCGACGATATCGACCACAGCAACGGCGCGGTCGAATTCATCGCCGGCTCGCATCGCTGGGGAATCAACTACCGGCCGACGCCCTTCCGCAAGGGCCACGAGGCCAAGTTCACGGCGAGCGACCTCGTTCAGATCCCCGACATCGATGCCGACCGCAGCAAGTACGACATCCGGTCCTGGACGATGGAGCCCGGCGACTGCCTGGTCTTCCACGCGATGATCGTTCACGGCGCGCCGGGCAACGACACGCCGGGCGCGCGGCGCCGCGGCCTGTCGCTGCGCTACACCGGCGACGATGCCCGCTACGATCCGCGGCCAGGGACCTTCCAGTTCCCCCACACGCCCGATCTTGCCGCCGGCGCGCCGATGACCTGCGACCTCTTCCCGAGAGTCTGGCCGAGGCGGTAGAGCTCTAAAGAATCTTCCGTCGTCTCGACCGGAGCGCCGAAGGCGCGAACTGGAGAGACCTTGCCTCCACGATTTGCCGGCTTGTGATGGAGACAAGGCCTCTCCACTTCGCCGCGCTATGCGCGGCTGCGGTCGAGGCGACGGGTTTTGTTTTCAATTCGACCCGACTTCATCCCGCGCTAGTCTTCAATTCGATTCCCTGAGGGCAGGTTCAATGGAAGAGCGCGGCGTCGATCAGATCACCGAGGTCACCAATACGTCATGGTTCGCCCGCCTCGGGCAGGCGATCGTCGGGGTCCTCATCGGGTTCATTTTCATCGTCGTGTCGATCGGTGTGCTGTTCTGGAACGAGGGCCGTGCGATCCACACGGCGCAGGGCCTGCAGGAAGGCGCCGGCATCGTGCGCAGCGTGCCCGCCGATCGGGTCGATCCGGCGAACGACGGCCGGCTGATCCATGTGAGCGGCATGCTCTCGACCGGTGGCCCGGTATCCGATCCAGACTTTGCGGTCCGGGTAGAGGGCGTGCGGCTCGTGCGCCATGTCGAGGTCTATCAGTGGAAGGAAGAGAGCCACAGCGAGACCCGCACGAAGTTCGGCGGCGGAGAGGAGCGCACCACGACCTACAAGTATGTGCGCACCTGGTCGGACAAGCCCATCGACTCCGACCGCTTCAGGGAGCCGCGCGGCCATACAAATCCGGTCATGACCTACCAGTCGCGCGACCTGGTCGCCCCCGGCACGCGGCTGGGCGCCTTCGCCGTCCCTCAGGCCCTGCTGCGCGGTTTCGGCGAGCCTCGCCGGCTCGCGGCGACAGACACCCAAGTCAATGCCCTGCAGAACCGCGTCACCAAACCGGTCACGGCGAACGACGGCATTCTCTATGTCGGCCGAGATCCGTCGGAGCCGGCAATCGGCGACATGCGCATCTCCTTCGCGGAAGTGCCCCTGCAGACCGCCAGCGTGGTCGCGGCCCAGGCCGGATCCGGCTTCGCGCCCTTCCCCACCCGTACCGGCACGACCGTCGAGCTGATCGCCGCCGGCACCGTCCCCGCCAAGATCATGTTCGAGCATGCCGAGGAGGAGAACGTCACCATGACGTGGGTGCTGCGCCTGATCGGCGTGATCTTCATGCTGATCGGGTTCAACTTCGTGCTGCGCCCGCTGGCCGTCGCCGGCAGCGTCATTCCGCTTCTGGGCGACGTGATCGGTGCGGGGACGTTCCTCGTTGCGCTGGTGTGCACGGTGGCCATCGCACCGATCGTGATCGCGTTCGGATGGTTGTGGTACCGGCCGCTGATCGGGATCGGGGTGTTGGTGCTCGGCGCGGCAGCCACGTGGGGCCTCATTCGGCTGATGCAGACGCGGGCGGCGGCGAAGAAGGCTGCGCAGCCCTTGGCCTGATCGTCAGTCGCCCCGGATGATGCCCTTCATCACGATGTCGAGCATGCCGGTGCCCAGCAGGTCGCGATTGGACCACGGGAAGTCGGCTTTCAGGATCAGGGCCGAGACGACGCCGTGCATGGCCATCCAGCAGAGCTCCGCGCAGGTGTCCGCCGGGTAATTGAGCTTGAGGCCTGCCCCCTCGGCCTCGGCCAGGATGCCTACGAGCCGCTGAAACACGAGGGCGCCGCCGATACCGGGACGGGTCGGATCGTCCGTCGGCATGCGATGCCCGAGCTTGCGGACCGATTCCGGAATGTTCGTGCCCAGGAAGATCAGCTTGTATTCGTCAGGATGGGCCAGGCCGAACTTCAGGTACGCCTCACCGAACCGCCGGATGCGCTCGCGCGGATCGCTGACGGTGCTCTCGATCTCAGCGATGCTCTCGATCAGATACCCGAAGGTCTGATCGCAGAGCGCCAGCATCATTTGTTCCTTGTCGGGAAAATAGAGATAGAGCGCCGGCGCCGACACGCCGACGCGGTCGGCGATCCGCCGGATCGTCGTGGCCTCGTAACCCTGCTCCAGGAACAGTTCCTTGGCGGCCTGGAGAATCTCCTCGCGGCGGGTATGTCCCTCGCCGCGCTTCTTCCGGCCGCCCGTCGCCGCTGTCGAAAAAGCGCTCACCGGGGTTCTCCTACCCTTGACTATTATATTAACGCAGATAACTTATCAACGGTAAGTTAACGACGTTTATTCTTGAGTGCATTGTAAACGTCCGAAGGAAGCCCCGCCATGCGTCTCCCCAACGTTCAGCTTCTCCGCAAGTTTCCCGTGAAGCTCGTTGTCATCGGTGCGGCCGGTGTGGCGCTGGCAGGCGGCGCCTTCGCAGCCTACTCGTTCACCAAGACTCACGGCGCCTCCGTGGCCAGCGCCGAGCCGGTCATCCGGCCGGCACGGGTTGCGGAAATCTCCTACAGGACGCAGGGCCAGACGTTGCTCCTGGCCGGTACGGTGGTCCCGCGCATCGAGAGTACGCTGGGTTTCCGGGTCGCAGGCAAGATCATCCAGCGTTCGGTCGATCTCGGCGCGGTCGTAAAGCCGGGCGACATCATCGCCAGCCTCGATCCGGCCGACTATCAGCTTGCCGTAGACAATGCGCGCGCGGCGCTCGCATCGGCCGAAGCCGACTATGTGCGCGCCAAGGCGGACCACGAACGTTATCTCAATCTGCGCGGCAGCATGGCGTTCGTGCCCCAGACACTCGACCAGCGGCAGTCGCTGGCCTCAACCGCCCTCGCCCGCGTCGACCAGGCCAGGAGCCAGCTCTCCTCGGCGGAAAACAACCTCGCCTACACGGTGCTGCGCGCCGATGCCGCCGGCGTCGTCACGGCCGTCCAGGCCGAGGTGGGCCAGGTCATGGCGCAGGGCCAGGGCGTCGTCCGGCTCGCTCGACTGGACGAGTTGGAGATCGTGGTCGGTGTCCCCGAGCATCGCCTCAAGGTCGTGCGCGAAAACCCGACCGCCACTTTCGAACTGTGGTCCGATCCCGGCCGGCATCATGCCGCGAAGCTGCGTGAGCTCTCGCCCAGCGCCGATCCGGTAACCCGCACCTATGCCGCGCGCTTCAGCGTCCTCGAGCCGCCGGAGTTCATCGGACTGGGCATGACCGCGACCCTGGGCTTCGAGCGGCCCGATCGCACACCCGTCGCCGAAGTGCCGCTCTCCGCGATCTTCCAGCGCGGCACGCAGCCCGCCGTCTGGGTGGTCGACCGCAACACCGGCACGGTCGAACTGCGCCCCGTCACCATCGCGCGCTGGCGCGACGACACGGCCGCGATCCTTTCGGGCGTGAAGGAGGGCGAGCTGATCGCCACCGCGGGCGTGCACAAGCTCGAGACCGGTCAGAAGGTGAAGCCGCTTCTGCCTCAGCAGCAGGCGGCCCGCTAACGGCCTCGATCGGCGGGGAGACGACCCATGAACACGCGCACCAACCTCTCGGCCCTGGCGCTGAAGTACAGCACGCTCACCGTGTTCTTCATGATCGCGCTGACCCTGGCGGGCTTCTACGCCTTCTTCAATCTGGGCCGCGCCGAGGATCCTCCCTTCACCATCAAGCAGATGGTCGTGTCGGCCGCCTGGCCCGGCGCCACCGCGCGCGAGGTCGAGCAGCAGGTCACCGAGAAGATCGAGACGAAGCTTCAGGAACTGCCCTTCTTCTACAACGTCCAGAGCTACACCAAGCCCGGCGAGACGGTGATCTACGTCTCGCTGCGGGACGACACGCCGCCCGGCAGGGTCGCGGACCTCTGGTACCAGGTGCGCAAGAAGGTCGGCGATATCCGGAGCTCGTTGCCGCAGGGCGTGGTCGGCCCGTTCTTCAACGACGAGTACGGCGATACCTACAGCATGATCTGGGCCTTCGAGTCCGACGGCTTCTCGCCGGCTGAGGTCAAGGAGATCGCCAAGGCGGTCCGCCAGCGGCTGCTGCGCGTGCCCGACGTCACCAAGGCCGACCTGTTCGGCCTGCAGGACGAGAAGATCTACATCGAGTTCAGCCACACGCGGCTGGCGCTGCTGGGCGTCCCGGTCGAGCAGATCCTGGACGTGGTGCGCCGCCAGAATGCGATCGTGGCCACCGGCACGGTCGAGACCAAGGGCGAGCGCGTGGCCGTGCGCGTCGACGGCGCGCCGACCTCGGCCGAGCAGCTGATGGCCCTGCCCTTCACCGCCAACGGCCAGACGCTGACCCTGGGCGATGTGGCCGAGATCAGCCGCGGCTACCAGGACCCGCGACAGCTGGCCATGCGCTACAACGGCAAGGCGGTGATCGGCCTGGGCGTCGTCATGGCCCCGGGAGGCAACGTCCAGAAGCTGGGCGCCGCCCTCGACAAGACCATGGAAGAGGTCGAGGCCGGGCTTCCGGTCGGCATCACGGTCCATCGTATCGCCAACCAGCCCGAGGTCGTCACCAAGTCCTTCGAAGAGTTCAGCTCCGCGCTGCTCGAGGCGCTGGCGATCGTGCTGGTGGTCTCCTTCGTCAGCCTCGGCGTCCGCACCGGCGTGATCGTGGCGCTGTCGGTTCCGCTGGTGCTGGCCATCACCTTCGTCGGCATGCTTCTGCTGGGCATCGACTTCCAGCGCATCTCGCTCGGCGCGCTGATCATCGCGCTCGGCCTGCTGGTCGACGACGCCATCATCGCCGTCGAGATGATGATGGTGAAACTCGAACAGGGCGCCAGCCGAATGGAGGCCGCGACCTACGCCTATACCTCCACCGCCTTCCCCATGCTGACGGGCACGCTCGTCACCGCCGTGGGCTTCGTGCCGGTCGGCTTCGCACGCTCCGGCGCCGGCGAATACACCAACTCGATCTTCTGGGTCGTCGGCCTGTCGCTGATCATCTCGTGGTTCGTGGCCGTGCTGTTCACGCCGTGGATGGGCTACCACCTGCTGCCGACGCCCAAGGTCCAGCACCACGATCCGTACAACGGCCGGCTCTACACGCTCTTCCGCACGATCGTCACGTGGTGCGTCACCTGGCGCAAGACGACCATCGCCATCACGGCGTTGGCCTTCGTCGGCTCGATCGCGGCGTTCGGCCTCGTGTCCAAGCAGTTCTTCCCCACCGCCAACCGGCCGGAGCTGATCGTCGACCTCAAGCTGGCGCAGGGCGCCTCGTGGGCCGCGACCGACACCGAGGTGCGCAAGCTCGAGACCTGGCTGGGCAACAGCCCCGACGTCGCCTCCTACACCGCCTATGTCGGCGCCGGCAGCCCGCGCTTCTACCTGCCGACGGTGCCGGAGCTGGCAAACGCCAATTTCGGCCAGGTCATCGTCATGACCAAGGACCTGGTGGCGCGCGAGCGGGTGGTCGCCGCCCTCGACGACCTCTTCAAGAAGGACTTCGAGGCCGTCCGTGCACGCGTGCAGCGGCTTCAGAACGGCCCGCCGGTCAGCTACCCGGTCATGTTCCGCGTGCTGGGCGACGATCCGCAGAAAGTGCGTCAGGTGGCCGAACAGGTCCGGCAGGTGTTCAAGGCCGATCCCGCGACGCGCGACATCAACTTCGACTGGAACGAACTGGCCAAGACCGTGCGCCTCGAGGTCGACCAGGCGAAGGCGCGCGCACTTGGCGTCGATTCGCAGGCGCTGGGCAACACGCTGCAGACCCTGCTGACGGGCATCACCGTCACCCAGTATCGCGAGCGCACCGAGTCGATCGACGTGGTCGCCCGCGCCGTCGCGCCGGAGCGGCTGAGCGTCGAGGGGCTGGAGGCGATCAACATCCGCACCTCGACGGGCGGCGTGGTCTCGCTCGCCCAGTTGGCGACGCTCAAGTTCGAGCTCGAAGAGCCGATCCTGTGGCGGCGCAACAAGGACCTGCTGATGACGGTCCGCGCCGGCGTCGCCGACGGCGTGCAGGGCCCCGACGTGGCCGCCCGCATCGACAAGGCGCTGGCGCCGGTCCGCGCCAGCCTGCCGCCCGGCTACCGCATCGAGGTCGGCGGCGACCAGGAAGAGTCGGCCAAGAGCCAGGCCTCGATCTTCAAGATGATGCCGCTGATGGCCTTCCTGATGATCCTGTTCCTGATGCTGCAGCTGCAGAGCTTCTCCAAGCTGGCGCTGGTGCTTCTCACCGCCCCGCTCGGCCTGATCGGCGTGTCGCTGTTCCTGCTGCTGTTCAACCAGCCGTTCGGCTTCGTCTCGCTGCTGGGCGTGATCGCGCTCGCGGGCATGATCATGCGCAACTCGGTGATCCTGGTGGACCAGATCGACCAGGACATCGAGGCGGGCCATACCAAGTGGGACGCGGTGATCGATGCCACGGTGCGGCGAGCCCGTCCGATCCTGCTGACCGCCGGCACGGCCATCTTCGCCATGATCCCGCTGTCGCGCAGCGTCTTCTGGGGTCCCATGGCCGTCGCGCTGATGGGCGGCCTGCTGGTCGCCACCGCCCTCACCCTGCTCTTCCTGCCGGCGCTCTATGCCGCCTGGTTCAGGGTGAAGAAACCGGAGGCCGCCGCCGAGACGAAGCCGGTCCACCACACTCCGCCCCCGCTCGCGATCGCGGCAGAGTAGCCGCACGCTGGCCTAATAATTACTCCGTCATCTCGACCGAAGCGCCGAAGGCGCGTAGCGGAGAGACCTTCTCTCGACGATTTACCGGCTTTTAGTTGAGGGAAGGTCTCTTGTGTACGGCGCTGGTGCCAAGATGCGCGAACGGGCGGCTGCTCCAACAACCGCCCGTCGCCAGATCTGAGCCCGAAGGTCTCCAAGGCACAAGCCTGTAGCGGAGCGAGGGACAGGTCCGGTGTCTTCCTGAACCCGAACAGTTGCAAGGGCCGTTGAGCCCGTACGAGCAAGGAAGGGACACGAGGATGGCACAGGAACAAGTCGTTGTCGGCATCGATGTTGCCAAGGAGAAGGTCGACGTGGCGATCCGGCGGGGCGCCGAATGCTGCTTTGCCAACGATCCGCAGGGCCATCGCCAGCTGCGGGCCTGGCTGAAAGAGCATGCCGTCGGTCAGGCGGTGATGGAGGCCAGCGGCGGCTACGAGCGGAGCTGGGCCCGCCTGTTGCGTGCCGCGGGCCTCGAGGTGGTGATCGTCGACCCCAAGCGGGTCCGCCACTTCGCCAAGTCGGCCGGACAGCTGGCCAAGAACGACCCGATCGACGCCCGCATGATCGCCTGGTTCGGCGAGGCCTTCGAGCATCGAGGCAAGCCCGAGGATGCCGCCCGCGAGGAGCTTGACCAGCTGGTCACTGCCCGCCGCGGCCTCTCTCGCCTCAAGGAGAAGATCGACAACTGGGGCGAACACGAGCAGCCCAAGGCCGTGCAGAGGGCCTATCAGGCACTGCTCAAGGAGATCACCCGCCAGCAGGCCCGGCTGGAAGCCTTCATTGTCGACAGGATCGAGCAGAGCGAGCACTTCGCCGAGCGCGCCGAGATCATCCAGAGCGTACCGGGCCTCGCCGGTAACAGCGCAGCGGCTCTCCTCGCCCTCCTGCCCGAGCTCGGCCAGGTCGACCGCCAAGCTGCGTCGGCCCTGCTGGGCGTCGCTCCCTTCGACGACGACAGCGGCAAACGCCACGGTCATCGTCATATCCAGGGCGGGCGGCGCAAGCTGCGATGCCTGCTGTTCACCCCCATCCTCGGGGCCGCGACACAGCACAACCCGGTCCTCAAGGACTACTACCGGCGTCTCATCGCCAAGGGCAAGGAGCACAAGGTTGCCTTGGTCGCCTGCATGCGCAAGCTCATCTGCATCCTCAACACGATGCTACAGCGCCGTGAGAAATGGGATCCCGCAAGGCACGCTCTCGCTTAAGCTCTCGCCGATCCACTCGCCTCTCAACAATACAGTTGCTCCGCTCCGCATCTTCGGTGCTCCGGTCGAGACGACGGGAGTTTTAGGAAATCCGGCCCTCGGCGGTGTGGATGTCCGTCGTCCGGGCGGCGCTGGTCGCGACGATGATCTCGATGCCGCGCACGATGTCGTCGACCGCCATGGACGGCGCCCCACCCAGTCGCGCCGCCTGCTCCGGCACGTAGGGAATGTGCAGGAAGCCGCCGCGCATCTTCGCCGGATGGCTCGCGATGATATCCATCAGCGAATAAAGGATGTGGTTGCAGACGAAGGTGCCGGCCGTGTTGGACACGGCGGCCGGCAGGCCGGCCTTGCGCATCTCCGCGACGCAGGCCTTGACCGGCAGGGTCGCGAAGTAGGCGGCGGGACCGTCGGCGCGCACCGGCACGTCGATCGGCTGATGGCGGTCGTTGTCCGGGATACGCGCGTCCTGGACGTTGATGCCGATCCGCTCGAGGCTCAGTTCGGTGCGCCCGCCGGCCTGTCCGACGCACAGCACGATGTCGGGATTCGCTTCGTCGATCGCCTCGCGCAACACGCTCGCGGACCTTGCGTAGGACGTCGGAAGGACCGCGGTCACCACGGTCACCGTTCCGATCTTCTTCCTGAGCCGGCTCACCGCCAATGACGACGGATTGACCGCGTCGCCGCCGAACGGATCGAAGCCCGTGACCAGAGCTATCATTCTGTACTCACCTCAAACGAAAGGGCGCCCTGTAAGGGGCGCCCCGACGTTAGTCCCTGAAACGGGGGACGGCTACTTGTTGGCCTTGTCGACCGCGCGGCGGGCCATGACACCGACCAGGTGGGCGCGATATTCGGCGCTGCCGTGGATGTCGCTGTTCAGCCCATCGGCCGGCACCTTGATGTCCTTGATGGCGTCCGACGAGAAGTTCTTCGACAGCGCCTCTTCCATCGCCTTCACGCGGAAGACGCTGGGGCCGGCGCCGGTCACCGCGACCCTCACGCCCGCCGCCGTCTTGGCGACGAACACGCCGACCATCGCGTAGCGCGAGGCCGGGTTCGGGAACTTCATGTAGGCGGCCTTGTCGGCCTTGGGGAAGCTGATGGCGGTGATGATCTCGCCCTCGGCCAGCGCCGTCTCGAACAGGCCCTTGAAGAAGGCGTCGGCCGCGTGCTTTCCGGTGTTGGTGATCACGGTGGCGTTCAGGGCCACGACGGCCGCCGGATAGTCGGCCGCCGGATCGTTGTTGGCGACCGAACCGCCCATCGTGCCGCGGTTGCGGACCTGCGGATCGCCGATATGGCCGGCCAGGTCGGCCAGTGCCGGAATGACCTTCTTCACGTCGGCCGAGGTCGCGACGTCGCCATGCTTGGTCATGCCGCCGATGACGACGTTGTCACCCTCGATCTTGATGCCGGCGAGTTCCTTGAGGCCGCCGAGATCGACGACGTCGCTCGGGCGCGCCAGGCGCTGCTTCAGCGTCGGGATCAGGGTCATGCCGCCCGACATCGGGCGGGCTTCTTCATTGCCCTTGAGCAGGGCGATCGCGTCGGCAACCGACTTCGGACGATGATAGGCAAAATCGTACATCTGGATTTCCTCCGTTTACTCGGCCGCCGCGTGCTGGGCGCCCTGGATCGACTGCCACACGTTGAGCGGCGTGGCCGGCATTTCCACGTGCTTGACGCCGATCGGCGCCAGCGCGTTGTGAACCGCATTCATCACGGCCGCGGGCGCCGCGATGGCCCCCGCCTCGCCGCATCCCTTCACGCCCAGCGGATTGTGCGGGCACGGGGTGACCTTGTAGCCGAGCTTGAACGACGGGAAGTTGTCGGCGCGCGGCATCGTGTAGTCCATGAACGAGCCGCTCAGCAGCTGGCCCGTCGCCTTGTCGTAGACCGCACCCTCGAACAGCGCCTGGCCGACACCCTGGACGATGCCGCCATGGACCTGCCCCTCGACGATCATCGGATTGATGATGTTGCCGAAATCGTCGACCGCGGTGTGGGCGATGACCTCGACGATGCCGGTCTCCGGATCGATCTCGACCTCGCAGATCTGCGTGCCGGACGGGTAGACGAAGTTCGCCGGATCGTAGAAGGCGTTCTCGTCCATGCCCGGCTCGATCTCGGCGAGCGGATAGTTGTGCGGCACGTAGGCGGCGAACACCGCCTGCGCCAGCGGCACTGCCTTGTCCGTGCCCGCCACCTTGAAGGTGCCGTTCTCGAACACGACGTCGGCCACGTCAGCTTCCATCAGATGGGCCGCGATCTTCTTGCCCTTGGCAATGATCTTGTCGGTCGCCTTCATGATGGCCGAGCCGCCGACGGCCAGCGAGCGGCTGCCGTAGGTGCCCATGCCGAAGGTGGTCGTCGCAGTATCGCCATGGACCACTTCGATCTGGTCCATCGGCACGCCCAGCCGGTCGTGGACAAGCTGCGCGAAGGTGGTCTCATGCCCCTGGCCGTGGCTGTGCGAGCCGGTGATGACTTGCACGTTGCCAGTGGGGTTGAACTTGATCTGCGCCGATTCCCACTGGCCGACGCCGCCGCCCAGCTGGCCGATCACCTGCGAGGGCGCGAGGCCGCAGGCCTCGATATAGGAGGAGAAGCCAATGCCGCGCAGCTTGCCGCGCGACTTCGCCTCGGCCCGGCGGGCCTCGAAGCCCGGATAGTCGGCGATCTTCATCGCCTCGTCGATGATCGGCGGGTAGTTGCCCGAATCGTACTGCAGCGCCACCGGCGTCTGGTACGGGAAGGCCGTCGACGGGATGAAGTTCTTCCGGCGCAGCTCGGCCGGATCCATCTTCAACTCGGCCGCCGCCTTGCTGACGATCGTCTCGATGACGAACGTCGCCTCGGGGCGTCCCGCGCCGCGATAGGCATCGACCGGCGCCGTGTGCGTCACCGCCGCCTTCACGTTCGCGTAGATGAGCGGTGTCGTGTACTGGCCGGCCAGCAGGGTCGCGTAGAGATAGGTCGGGACCGCCGTCGAGAAGGTCGAGAGATAGGCGCCCATGTTGGCGATCGTCTCGACCTTCAGCGCCAGGAACTTGCCTTCCTTGTCGAGAGCGAGTTCGGCGTGGGTGACGTGATCGCGGCCGTGGCAGTCGGTCTGGAACGACTCGCTCCGCTCCGCCGTCCACTTGATCGGCCGGCCGACCCGCGAGGCCGCCCAGCAGACCATGGTCTCATCGGCGTAGCAGAAGATCTTGCTGCCGAAACCGCCACCCACATCCGGAGCGATGACCCGCAGCTTGTGCTCCGGGATGCCCAGCACGAAGGCCGACAGGATCAGCCGCAGCACGTGCGGGTTCTGCGAGGTCGACCAGAGTGTGTAGTTGCCCGTCCCCTTGTCGTACTCGGCCGCCGCAGCGCGCGGCTCCATGGCGTTCGGGATCAGGCGATTGTTGACGATGTCCATTTTGGTGACGTGCGCCGCCTTGGCGAACGCCGCCTCGACATCGGCCTTCACGCCGATCTCCCAGTCGTAGATCAGGTTGCCCGGCGCCTCGGGATGGACCTGCGGCGAATCCTTGTCGAAAGCCTTCGCCAGATCGATGTTGGCGGGCAGCACCTCGTAGTCGACCTTGATCGCCTCGGCCGCATCCTTGGCCTCGTCATGGCTGTTGGCGACGACCATGGCGACCGTGTCGCCGACATAGCGGACGGTATCGACCGCCATCACGGGGTGCGGCGGCGCCTTGTGCGGCTCGCCGTGCTTGTCCTTCACCACCCAGCCGCAGATCAGGCCGCCCACCTTGGCGTCGACAAGATCCTTGCCGGTGAAGATGTTGACGACGCCTGGGCTCTTCTCCGCTGCCGAAATGTCGATGCTCTTGATCTTCGCATGGGCATGCGGCGAACGCAGGAAATACGCGTAGGTCGCCCGGGCGAGGGGCAGATCGTCGACATAGCGTCCGGTCCCGGTCAGGAAGCGCTTGTCTTCCGTACGCAGAACGCGGGCACCGATTCCGGTGGCGGAGGTCATGGTTTACACCCCTGCGGTTTTCATAGCCGGCGCAGCGGCCAGGATTGCCTTCACGATGTTGTGGTAGCCGGTGCAGCGGCAGAGATTGCCTTCGAGCTCGCGCCGCACCGTGGCCTCGTCGAGCTCGTAGTTGTGGCGCTTCACCATGTCGATGGCGCTCATCACCATGCCCGGCGTGCAGAAGCCGCACTGCAGCGCATGGTTGTCCCGGAAAGCCTCCTGCATCGGGTGCAGCTTGTCGGCGCTGGGGGCCAGACCTTCGATGGTCGTGACCTGCGCGCCCTCGGCCTGGACGGCGAGCATGGTGCACGACTTCACCGACTGGCCGTCGACGTGAACGACGCAGGCGCCGCACTGGCTGGTGTCGCAGCCGACATGGGTGCCGGTCATGCCGAGATGTTCACGCAGGAACTGAACCAGCAGCGTGCGCGCCTCGACCTTGCCCGAGACGGACTTGCCGTTGACGGTCATGGCGACGGAAATGGTCATACTCGATCTCCCCTCACGTATTGGTTCGCGCGGCTGCGGCTATGCGCGGCCGCCGGGCATTGCCCAAGACTCTCGCAAGCCCTTCACGTGGCGGTCAAGGGAATTGCAAGTTTCGGTCGCTAACTGCTAACGATTCGCAAGAAAGACAAGGATCAGCACGGCAGCGCCGACGCCGATGACGGTCCAGTGACGAAATCCGCGCTGCGCTGCAGCAGACGGCACGGGCGGCGGCGGGTCTCCCGACGGGCCCGACGGAGGCATCGTCATCACGCGGCGGCGACGGGCGGCGGCGCGCCGACGCTCTCCGCGAACTTGCCGAAGAACTGATCGGCCAGCTTCTTGGCCGTGCCGGTGATCAGGCGTGCGCCGACCTGGGCGATCTTGCCGCCAACCTGGGCGTCGACCTCATATTTCAGGATCGTGTCGCTGCCGTCTTCCGTGAGGGCCACCACCGCCCCGCCCTTGGCGAAGCCCGCGACGCCGCCCTGCCCTTCGCCCGAGATCCGGTAGCCGTTCGGCGGATCGATATCCGACAGCGTGACCTTGCCGGAGAAAGCCGCGCTCACCGGCCCGATGCGCAGGCGCACCTTGGCCGTCATCTCGGTGGGGGAAAGCATCTCCAGCGACTCGCAGCCCGGAATGCAGGCCTGCAGAATGGCCTGGTCGTTCAGCGCCGCGAAGACCTTCTCCCGCGACGCCGCAATCCTGTACTCGCCCTTGATTTCCATCTCGTAACTCCCGGCTCAGCGCCTACCATTTGTTCGTATAGGAGTCCGGCGGCAATTCTGCCAGAGGCTCGCGTACGGAGACATAGATGGTGGCGATATAGGGAACGGCCATCAGCAGCGCCATGAACGCGAACCAGTTGGCCTGGGTGTTCCAGAGCAATGTGCGGATCACCCATCGGCCGCCATCGGCCGACACGAAACCGCCGGCGCCGCCGTCATGCAGCTTGATCGCCCCTTCGGTGATGACCAGGACGACGGCCCAGAAGACCAGCATCGAGGCCAGCACGATTTCGGGCATGACCGGGCCGAAGCGGCTCATCCGCCGGTCCATCCGCACGACGCCGCGGCTGCCGTCATAGCCCAGCAGGCGGCCGAACGAGAGCGCCTTGGCAATGCGGTGGTCGCGCACGACCGGGTCGGCGCGCAGGATGGTGGTCGTCTTCCACAGCATCAGCACGATGCTCGGGATGACGAAGCTCCACATCGGGAAATCGCGGTAGCGGCCGTCGATCGCGATCTGGCGGAACCAGTCGCCGATCCGGATCACGCCATCGTACCAGTCGATGCTGATCACGATCAGGTAGAAGATGCAGAGGATCGTGAGCACGAGATAGAGCATCTGCGCCAGCAGGTCGGCGCGCTGTGCGATCCGGTAACGCGGCAGCTGGCGCCACGCCCGCCACGAGTCACGGACGCGCGCGCCGTAGAGCGACGGATCGGCCATCTGCCCGGTCAGACTGTCGGCGATGCCGCGCAGCAGCGCGTAGCTGAACAGCGCCAGCAGAATCGCCCAGAAGGCGATGCCCAGGGTCTTCTCGAAGTAGAAATCGCGGGTCAGGTCGATCCACGTCGCCTGCACGTAGCAGGTCGCCACCAGCTGCGCGAAGAAGGCGAAGAGGCAGATGCCCTTCCAGTTGCCGGCCTTGCGGCGGCTGGCATAGGCGAGCAGCAGCAGCGCGCCGCCGATCGTCGAGATGGTGAACAGGATCTGCCAGTGCGGTTCGGCCCTCACCGGCTTGCCCAGTTCGAACTTGTCGTGCCGCTGGGCGTCCAGCAGGCCCCAGGCGGCGCCGACGGTGCCCTCCTGGCGCGCCTTCCAGTACTGGTCGAAGGCCTCGATGACGTTGTAGTCGAAGCCCTCCCGCTCGGCGGCGCCTCGGAAGATCGAGAAGTATTTCACCTGCTCGACCCGGCCCGGCCGGGCGTCGGAACGCATGCGGCCGTCGCTCGGCCAGCCGGTCTCGCCGATCACGATCTTCTTGCCCGGGAAGCGGGCCTGGACCTTCTTGTAGATGTCGACCAGGTGCTTCTCGATGGCGAGCTTGCCGTCGGCTTCGGTGCGATCCAGCCCGATCGGCTCGTCTTCCCAGTAAGGCAGGATGTGGATCGTGATGAAGTCGACCTCGTCGGCCAGCGACGGGTTGCGCAGCCAGAATTCCCAGACGTCGGCGTAGGTCACGGGCTGGGTGACGCGCTGCTTCACCTGCCGGATGTAGCGGCGCAGCTCGTTGGCCGTCAGGTCCTTGCGCAGCAGCACCTCGTTGCCGACGATCACCCGCTCGACCGTGTCCTTGTACTTGTTGGCATGGTCGATCAGCAGGTTGATCTGCTCGAGATTTTCCTTCTCGTTGTTGTTCAGCCAGGCGCCGTGCCAGACCTTGAGCCCGTATTTGCCGGCGCGCTGCGGCACCGTCTCGAGATTCTCGCCCGAGGAATAGGTCCGGACCGCCCCGACCTTGCCCTGCAGGCGCTTGAGATCGGCCTCGATCTGGTCCGGTGTGGGAAAGGTCCGGGTGAGCGGGCTCTGGCCCGGCCGGTAGGGAGCGAAGGAGACGCTCTGCAGCGGCGCGGCATTCCAGCCGGCGATATCGACCGGCCGGTTCGGAACCCACCACCACAGGAAATTGAGAGCCGCCACGACCGCGAAAGCCAGCAGCGCCACGAGTGCACGCATGGAGAGGCTTGTAGCAGGATCGCTGAGCGGACGTATGGCTTTTCGAGGGCTTGTCCCCAAAACCTACAGGGGGCCGCGCTGCAGCCCGGCAATGGCCTGGCGCACGACCTGGTGGCCGCGGAACAACACGGCCTCCTTCCAGTCGTCGGTCTCCGGATAGAACTGGCGGCGCATCGCCTTGCGCACCGCCTCGGCCTCCTTGCCCAGCGGGTCGCCGTACTTGTGCAGCCAGTGATCGGCCCGGAAGGCCTTCTGGCCGCTCTCGCGATCGAAGGTGCCGTATTCCAGCGTGCACATGGTGAGCCGGGTCTGCGGCTCCGTCAGCACCCGGTTCAGCCCGTAATGGCCGAGCCCGTCGCGCGCCTGCGAGGCCGTCTGCCCTCGTTTCGATTCGGTGACCGATTCGCCCCAGAAATTGCGCACCCGGCGCGAGCCGCCGGTGCCGATGTCGTAGTGCGTGATGGGCTCGCCGTAGCCGTAGGGGCCGAGGCCGGTATGGAAGTCGACCACGGCCACGTCCGCGCGGCCCTTCAGATAGCGGTCGACGATGGCGTGCAGGGTGCGGTTCGACCAGGCCGGTCCGCCGCCGCCGAAGAACATGCCGTCGGCATGGCTGTACTGGCCGCCCGAGACGGCGCGGAAGAACTCGACGTCGCCGACCTTCCGGCGAAAGGCCGCCAGCCGGGCATCGGCCGCCGCCCGCCCCGCCTCGCTGAAATCCGCCGGCACGAGATCGTCGGCAATCTCGAGATAGCCCTGGTTCACCGGATAGGGCTTGGAGTGGTCGACATAGTTGCGGTTGAGGTCGTTGCCCTCCTCCGTCACCCGCCGCGTCCAGGCGAAGCCGTAGGGGTTGATCGCGTGCACGAACAGCGCCGCCGTCCCCTTCGGCAGCCCCGCGGCACCGACACCGGCCAGCCAGTCGACCTGGAAGCCCGAGCCGCAATAGCCCTCGATCCCATGCGTCGACGAGATCGTCACCATCACCTTCGAGGCGTCCGTCGGCCCGACCCAGGCCACGTCCGTCGACAGAGCCTCGCCTTTCGGCCCCTTGGTGGGATTGTCGTAGCGGAAGGTCGCCGCGTCGGCGAGCCGGGCGGCGGCCAGAAACTTGTCGCGCGCCTCGCTGTAGTCGGCGGCGAAGGAGGCAATGTTGTTCATGGTCGACGATACCTCGTCCAAAGCTTCAAACATTTCAAAAGACGCAGTCGGATTCCTCCCCCGTTGTTTGGGACGGAGACGGGGCGAACACATACCAAATTTGCCTGGATTAGTCTGATTTGTGGATTGAGATCGGTGGGCTCGAGCACGACGTTGCGGAAGATCAGATACTTGTCATGTCCGTATCCGATCGGCGGCCCATCCGGGCCTGGAGCGCGCTGTTGTAGTAGCTCACATCGACGCGGCCGGGCTTTCCGGTGGCGACGGCCATTGCCTGCTTACCGGCATTGTCCTCCGCGGCTGCAGTTACTCGCCCAACGTCACGCCTTTACGAAGGCCGGCTTCTCGGCACCGATCATGGTGTCGTAGGCCTTGAGGGGTATAGGAGCCGTTTCCAGAGGCTCCGGCGGTCATCAAGGCGTGATCTCGAGTCAGGTGGATAGAACCAAATCACTCCAGCCAGATCGGTCGTATGTCAGGCTTTTCGAAGTCTTCTAGCGGCATGAACTTATGTTCGTGAGACTTGGGTCCTTCCCATGCCATGAGACGCAAAGGGCGGAAGTAGCCAATGTTTTCTTTGTCATCACGAGCGTAGTCGATCGCTTTGTCGAGCGACTTGAAAATCTTCTCAAACGCATCAGCCGCTGTCTTCGCCGACCGATCGATGGCTTCCGTCCGATTACCCAGCTTAAACTCGTCCCAGAAGCCTTCAGTTATTTGAATCTTCTGAAGTAGCCGCCGACATTCCGTCAGTTGGTCGACAAGTGCATCATACTGCTCGCCGGGCACAGTGCGCCTGTAAAGACGGTCAGTGACAAGATCGAGTGTACCGCTGATCGACTCCGATTTGTGACGTTCGATTAGAGCAAAGAATGCAGCGACTTCCGCCGGCGTACCCATATGCTGGCGAATCATGCCACCGGAGATTCCAACATCACTCATCGGCTAATCCTTCCTCATAAATTCGATATGTTCGTGCCTGAGAAGGCCATTCGACCGCTGGACAATTCGCCTGGCTATGTCATTCAATTGCTCCGCAGATACCTGCTGACCGCGAACGTCGATCGCAATGTGCTGCTGCACGCTCGGCGGCAGGTGCTGCGCCCGCTCCAATACCTGTCGAGTGACTTTGTTTACCAATCCAGCCGCGTTGGTATTGATATTGCAATTTTTTATCTCGAACGACGCACTGCGCCTATCGGCCGAGCCCCCATCGGGACGAACCGAGCCACGCGTCCTCGAACTTACCTCGTTGCCGTTCTTGAAAGCGACTTGCGGAACATAGTCCGGCCGTCCTGTTCCATAGTCGAGCTCGCTCTGCCGCGAACTAGGACGCGGCTCTGGCAAGAATGGCGGCATCGGGGGTCCGGACTGCGGTGGCTTGTCGCGCTCGACCCGCTCCGGCGGGCCATTGTCGTCCGGGGCCGGGTCCTTGCCGGGCGGACGGGCCATTTCACTACCGCCCAGAACGCCGGCCGTGCTCTGGCGAGCGATCGTGTCGTCTATCGCTTTTCCGACAATCACGGCCCCGATCGCCGCCGCCGCGAGGTCCAGCAGGAAGGGGACGGCCAAGGCTGGCGCGACGACGTTCTGCATCGTCGACACGGGACCCTCCCGATCCCAGATGTCGGTCTGTGGCTGTCCGTCTATCGGCTCGACGGTGCGCGTCACGCGCTCACCGTCGAAAGTCGTGGTGATCGCGCCCAGCGTCTTGCCCGAGGGGTCGCATATGGTATCGACCTGCGACCAGTGGCCTTCGGCGGGATAGGACCACCGGCTTTCCACACGATGGCCATCGGTGAAGGTGGCATCGGTCGAGACGATGCGATCTTGCTCGTCGTACGCTTCCGTGAGGTCGGCCTTGCCTCTTCGAGCAGGGCCTTGTGGCGGGGCCGTCGGCCTGGAGGTCTAGTGGGTTGTCACGCTCAAGTCAGCAGTGTCGAGGAAGGCGGCGAAGCCATTCCTAAACTCTTCTTCACGTCAGATCTTGGCGAGAGCCAGCTTCTCGACGCCGGTCATCGTGTCGTAGGCCTTGAGGATCGTCTCCTCCGGCGTCGGCGTGACGCCGCTGTCGTGGTAGATCGCCTTCAGCCACATTGCCATCCTAATGTAGTCGCCACCTCCGATGAAACGCTCTGTTATCGCCTTGCGCAGCATCTCCTCGCCCTTGGCGACATAGGCCGCGTCGGGCTTGGCTCCGTCAGCGAGATGACGACAGGCCCACTGCCCATACATCAGTTCCGCCCGCACGATGGCCGGCGCCGACGAGGGCTTAGAGGTGAGCCCAGCCTCTTGACAGAGCTTCAGGCCGACTTCATGGCGTCGCGCCGCGAGGTTGAGCGGCAGGGCGAGTTCGAGCCCCTCCCGCATCAGCAGCTTAGTCCCGTTGGGCTCGAAGCGGTCGAACTGGTCCCATCGTCTCCAGTCGGCCTCGCTTGCGTGGCCGAACTCGGCTACCGCTGAATCGCCATCAATCAGCCACTTGCACAAGCCCAGCGTCTCCCACCATTGATAGGCGTAAAGGGACTCCTCGGTATCCTTGCCTTCTGGCCACGCCGGTTGTGACTCCATCCAGCCTGCGAGCTCCCGCGCCAGCGGCAACACCTGCTCGCGCAAGCCCAGTAGATGGGCGTGGACTAGGTTTCCCAGTTTAGTAGCCATGTAGTGCGAGCGATTAAATGGCCCGGTCTTTTCCGGCTCGAACTTAGTCGCAATCGCCAGAAGGAAATCCAAGTAGAACTGACGATCGCTTTCGGGCTCAAAAACTCTCGGCATCACGGCCTCCGCTGCGTGTAAACGACAGCGCGTACGCCGCCCACGATGTGTTCAATTACACCGTTGCGCGCGCTGCCAGTCCCAACTGTAACGATGGTCGGCTTTCCTTCTTCCACATTCTCCAGCGCCTTGCCGCCTCAGGCGATGCGCCCAATTTCCTTGGCTGCCTCGATCCGGCCTATGTGTGCGTTCGGGCTTCCTTGAGTGAGTATCGATCGGGGTGTGCCCATCCATCGGGACCGATCACCGAGCCAAATCACTCCAGCCAGATCGGCCGCATGTCGGGTTTTTCGAATTCCTCCAGCGGCATGTACTTATGCTCATAGGATCTGGGTCCCTCCAGCGTCTGCAGTCGAAGCGGTCGGATATACCCGAGGCTCTTCTGATCCAGGCGAGCAACCTCGACGCAACGATCGATAGCAAGAAAGACTCGCTGAAATGCCTCGGCGAGGTTCGACGCCGCCCGATCCAGTCCAACACTTCTGTCATCCAGATCGAATTCATCCCAGAAACCTGGGGCGACCGGAACAGCACGAAATGTCCGTTGGCACTCGTGAAGCTGTTCGAGAAGTGCATCGAACGCTTCTCCCGGCACAGTGCGCTTGTAGAGACGATCCGTCACCAGAGCGAGCGATTGTCCGGCCGATTTTGGCTTATGCCGGCCGATCAATTCGAAAAAGGCGGCAACCTCCCTTGGAGTTCCGATCTGCTTGAGAAGTAACCCCGCCGATAGTCCAACGTCGCTCATCAATAGAACTCCATGAATTCAATGTGTTCACGACTGAGTAGCCCATTCGACTTTTCGACGATCCTTCTTGTGGTGTCATCAAGGTGCCCAGAAGATGCATTTTGTCCACGCACATCGATCCTAATGTTCTGCTGCATACCCCGCGGCAGATGCCGAGCACGCTCGTGAACCTGTTTGACGACCTTGTTCACCAAGCCATTTGCATTGGTATTGATGTTATAATTCTCCACCTCGAACGATGCACTGCGCCTATCGGCCGATACCCCGTCGGGACGGACCGAACCAGCCGTCCTCCAACTTACCTCCTTGCCGTTCTTGAAAGAGACTTGCGGGACAAAGTCCGGCTGTTCCGCTTTTGCAACGTCAAGCTCGCTCTGCTGCGAACTAGGACGCTCCCCCCGCGGAATCAGCGGCACCGGAGGTCCGGAGGGCGGTGGCTTGTCGCCCTCGACCCGCCCCGGCGGGCCGTTGTCGTCCGGGCCCGGGTCCTTGCCGGGCGGACGGGCCATTTCACTGCCGCCCCGAACGCCGGCCGTGCTCTGGCGAGCGATCGTGTCGTCTATCGCTTTTCCGACAATCACGGCCCCGATCGCGGCCGCCGCGAGGTCCAGCAGGAAGGGGACGGCCAAAGCGGGCGCAACGACGTTCTGCATCGTCGGCACGGGACCATCCCGATCCCAGATGTCGGTCTGTGGCTGTCCGTCTATCGGCTCGACGGTGCGCGTCACGCGCTCACCGTCGAATGTCGTGGTGATCGCGCCCAGCGTCTTGCCCGAGGCGTCGCGTATGGTATCGACCTGCGACCAGTGGCCCTCGGCTGGATAGGACCACCGGCTATCCACACGGTGGCCATCGGCGAAGATGGCATCGGTCGAGACGATGCGATCTTGCTCGTCGTACGCTTGCGTGACGTCGGCCTTGCCGCGCTCGGTATCGACCCCGCGGCGCGTGATCCGCTTGGTGCCGTCATCGAAACGCGTGACGTCGGACGCAGGAAGCGTCGTAGATGCCGCTTCCATCGCCCCGCGGCCTGTCGATTCTTCGACTACAACTTCGTCTTTGGGTGAGGGCGTCGATACAGCATCAACCGACGCAACATGGGGCTTTGCCACATCGGAAACGCCCTTCGCCACAGGCTCTGGCGGCAGCGCTTCGACCGGATCACCGCCCGAGATTCGGACGGTATTTGGATCTTCTTCCGCGGGCGGCAGCATGTCGCCGACGAGGCCGCGAATGTCGGCCATCGTCGGCGGTTTGCCTTCGGCGGATTCGAAGGCGCCTAAGAGCCTGTCGAGTTGCTGCCGTGCCGTCTGGGCCTCCTCGCCGTCGGGATCGAGGTTGGCAGCGTGCAATCCCTCGTCCAGGAACAGGCGACCGAGACGGTGGCGCTCTAAGGCCGGATCGGATTTGCCTTCAGCGAGAGTCTTCTGGAGTTTGGTCAGGCGGTTGTAGTCGTTGTCGCCGAGCGACAGGCGGTGTTGCGTCAGGTCGAGGGCCGCGAAACTCTCCGGGTCGCGCATCGCCTGGTCGTCGAGCCTGTCGTAAAGGTCGCGATCCGTGACGACATGGCCGCCGTTCATGGCTGTACCGTCGAGCGCCTGCATCTGCTCCGGGCTCAACCCGTCGCGCAGCGCCGTCGGCATCGCCATCAGCGGTCTCGCGGGATTCTCTCCCAGCCAGTCGAGAGCGCTTGTGGCCGCACGTCCCCGTGCCGCCTGCCATGCCCGATCGGCGCGCGCCTGCTCGATCCTTGCCATTCGGGTCACCTGCGCCCGCACCTCGGGCGAGGCGTCCGGGGGCGTCTGCTCGGCGGCACGCGCCTGGTAGTCGTCGAGGTCGGGGCGCCGCGCCGGATCGTCCGGCGTGTCGGCCAGACCGCCGACGATCTCCGTCACGCGACGCTCCTCGCGCGCCCGCTCGATCCTGCGCTCGACCACCGCCTGCCGCTCCGGCTGGATCACGTCGCGTGCGTGGTCGTAGAGCGTCGCCGCGCCCTCGGGATCCTGGCCGATCGCGGCCTCGACCGCGCCGGCATAGAGGTCGCTGAGGCCGGTGCGCACCGCCGTGTCGGTCCGGTCCGCGTCCCAGCCCTTTCGTTCGCCCTGGTAACGCAGCTCGCCCACCGTGGTGCGGCCCAGCGTGCGCAGATGGGCCGGGTCCTGCCAGGAGAGCGACGCGTCACGCGCCAAGTCGGCGAGACGCTCGGACACGATGCGGTCGTCCAGCACCGACGTCGCCTGCTCCGCGATCCGGCCGAGGTCGCCACCGGCGCGGTCGAGACGCCGGTCGATCACCGGTTCGAGCAGGGCCTTCCGGCGCGGGCCGTCGGCCTGGAGGTCGAGCGGGTTGTCATCCTCAAGGTCGTGAGTACCCGGTCAATGCCGCGCCATCCCCAGTCGTAGCGTGCGAGATCTGGAAAGATCCGCCAACCGCGATCCGTCCAGTTAGAGGGACCGAGTTGGCTCACTTCAGCGGTGTCGAGGAAGGCTGCGAAGTCACTCCCTAAACTCTTCCCCACGTCAAATCTTGGCGAAAGCCGGCTTCTCGACGCCGGTCATCGTGTCGTAGGCCTTGAGGATCGTCTCCTCCGGCGTCCGCGTGACTCCGCTGTCGTGGTAGATCGCCTTCAGCCACATCGCCATCTTCGTGTAATCGCCGTTCATGGTGAAGCTTTCCGACATGACCTTGCGCAGCATTTCTTCGCCCTTGGCGACATAGGCCGCGTCGGGCTTGCCACCGGCGGCGAGATGACGGCAAGCCCACTGCCCATACATCAGTTCCGCCCGCACGATGGCCGGTGCTGACGAAGGCTTGGTGGTGAGTCCAGCCTCCTGACAGAGCTTCAGGCCGACGTCATAGCGTCGCGCCGCGAGGTTGAGCGGCAGGGCGAGTTCGAGCCCCTCCCGCATCAGCAGCTTCGCCCCGTTGGGCTCGAAGCGGTCGAACTGGTCCCATTGTCTCCAGTCGGCCTCGCTTGCGCGGCCGAACTCGCCCACCGCTGAATCGCCATCCATCAGCCACTTGCACAGGCCCAGCGTCTGCCACCACTGATAGGCGTAGAATGATTCCTCGGAATCCTTGCCTTCTGGCCACGCCGATTGTGACTCCATCCAGCCCGCGAGCGCCCGCGCTAGCGGCAACACCTGCTCGCGCAAGCCCAGGAGATGGGCGTGGACCAAGTTTCTCAGTTTAGTAGCCATATAGTGCGAGCGATTAAATGGCCCGGTCGTTTCCGGCTCGAACTTAGTTGCAATCGCCAGAAGAAAATCCAGGTAGAACTGGCGATCGCTTTCGGGCTCAAAAATTCTCGGCATCACGGCCTCCCTTCGGATAGACGACAGCGCGCTCGCTACCTGCGATTCGTTCAACCACACCGTTGCGGGCGCTTCCAGTCCCCACCGTGACGATGGTCACGTTCCTATTGGCCAAATTCTCCAATGCTCTCGCGCCGGCTTCAGGTGACAAGCGTCCACTCTTCATCGCCGCATTAATGGTGTCTTCAGCGTGTTGCAGGGCGCCACCCAAAGACCGCGGCGTCTGATGCGCCCGGCCGCTCGGACCTATCGACGTATCAGAGCCGCGCCATTTGGAATCCCAGAAGTGAATCTCGCCGCTACGATCGACCGAGATCACATCAGGCCCCCGCTGGCCCGCCTTCCTGCCGAAGTCTATCACCGTGTGATCCGGGAAATGCCGCGCGACCTCGTTAGCCAGCCCGAACTCTCCGCGCAATCCGTTGCGATGGTTCTCGTTGTCGGGCAAGTAATCGCGCCCCGCCGCCGGTTCACCGACGCGGGGATCGAGTTTGATCCCGACTGCCGTGTCGATGCCGTTAGGACCGACATACTCTTCCCTTTTGGCCAGTTGTGCTCTCTCGACCAGCCAGGCACTGGGAGATTGAGGCGATGGTTTCTGTTCAGCAGCGGCTGCCGCTCCAGCCGTATCGGGTGCAGGCTGCGTGCCCGATGGCTGGGGCGAGGGCGGAAACCAACGCCGCAATTTGTCGATTGCCGTTGGCAGTCCAGACTCCACCGGCGGCCGGTTGTGCCCGATGGCTGGTGCGCGCTGTTGGCCTAGTGTCCCAGGGGGGCCGGGCGGTGAGGGAACGCGACCGCCTCCGCCTCCGCCTCCGCGAGCGCCGGCACCTCCGGCTTGCGCGAGAATGATGTTCTGCGGATCGAAGGCCTCGCCTACCTGCGCGCTGCTGTCGTCGTCATGGACAATGAGGGGCTCTGCCCCATCGAGCGCGTCCTTCGTCTCAAGCTCCGGCGGTAGCGCTTCGACCGGCTCATCGCCGACCCGGACGATATTCGGATCGCCTTCGCCACGTGGCAGTACGTCGCCGACGAGGCCGCGAATGTCGGCCATCGTCGGCGGCTTGCCCTCGACGGGCTCGAAGGCGCTCAAGAGCCTGTCAAGTTGCTGCCGTGCGGTCCGAGCCTCCTCGCCGTCGGGATCGGCGTTGGCAGCGCGCAATCCCTCGTCCAGGAACAGGCGGCCGAGACGGTGGCGCTCGAAGGCCGGATCGGGTTTGCCTTCGGCGAGAGTCTTCTGGCGTTTGGTCAGGCGGCTGTAGTCGCTGTCGCCGAGCGAGAGCCTGTGTTGAGCGAGATCGATTGCCGCGAACTTTTCCGGCTCGTGCACGGCCTGATCGTCGAGCTTTTGATAAAGGTCGCGATCGGTGACGACGCGGCCGCCGTTCATGGCCGTCCGGTCGAGCGCCTCCATCTGCTCCGGGCTCAACACGTCGCGCAGCTCCGCAGGCATCGCCATCAGGGGCGCCGCAGGATTGGTGTCGAGCCAGTCGAGAGCGCTTGTGGCCGCGCGACCCCGTGCCGCCTGCCATGCCCGGTCGGCGCGCGCCTGTTCGATCCGCGCCATTCGGGTCACCTGCGCCCGCACCTCGGGCGAGGCGTCCGGCGGTGTCGTCTCGGCGGCACGCGCCTGGTAGTCGTCGAGGTCCGGGCGTCGTGTCGGATCGTCCGGCGTGTCGGCCAGACCGCCGACGATCTCCGTCACGCGCCGCTCCTCGCGCGCCCGTTCGATCCGGCGCTCGACCACCGCCTGCCGCTCCGGCTGGATCACGTCGCGTGCGTGGTCGTAGAGCTTCGCCGCACCCTCGGGGTCCTGGCCGATCGCGGCCTCGACCGCGCCGGCATAGAGATCGCTCAGGCCGGTGCGCACCGCCGTATCGGTCCGGCCCTCGTCCCAGCCTTTTCGCTCGCCCTGGTAACGCAGCTCGCCCACCGCGGTGCGGCCCAGCGCGCGAAGATGGGCCGGGTCTTGCCAGGACAGCGCCGCGTCCTGCTGCAGGTCGGCGAGGCGCTCGGCCACGATGCGGTCGTCCAGCACCGAAGTCGCCCGCTCCGCGATCCGCCCGAGGTCGCCGCCGGCGCGGTCGAGACGCCGGTCGATCACCGGTTCGAGCAGGGCCTTCTGGCGGGGCCCGATCGCCTGCGCCAGATAGCGGTCCTTCAGCTCGCCCAGAAGCCGGGTGGTCTCGGCAATCCCGGCCAGCGCGCCCTCGGGGTCCCGGCCCGCGAGACCCGTCACCGGGTCGTGCACCAGGCCGCGCACCTCGCCCGCGAACCGGGTGTCGAGCCGGCGCGCGAACATCTCGTCGGCCTGAAGACCGCGCGCGCTGTCGTCCCCAAGCTCGTTGCGCGGCCATGGGTCCGCGGCAGGCGCTGCCGAGAGCAGCCCTTCTGTCATGATGCTTGCCATGTTCGTCTCCGTTAGCGGCCCATCAGGGCCTGGAGGGCGTTGTTGCCGTCGCGTGCCGCATCGAAAAGGAAAGCGGCTCCGATGCCCGGACAGCCCCCGGTCATCGCCTGCTCGTTGGGCGGCGATTTCGGCGCGCTCGACCCGGTTGATGCGACGGTCTGCAGTTGCGCCGCGAGGTCAGCCTTCCGGGTGATCGGTGCTCAATGGCCGCGACAAGGCACGCGGCGACAGGGGCGACGACAACGAGGGATAGGCAGCACCATCGCCAGGGGCATCAAATGTTCCCAAAGACATCTCTCCTGTGAGAAGCGAGCCCTTGAGTTACTGATGAGCCGGACTTTGAGTATGCAAGCGTCAAATCTCGAGGCGAACCGCCGAACGGAGTCGATACTGCTATCGGCTACTTGTTTCCGGCCGGATCCTGGCGATGGTGCTGGCGGATGGTCGCGCACGGAGGTGGCTGAGGCCTGCGGGATAGATCGGCAGACGCTGCGCGATTGGGTTCGCTACTACACTCACGACGGCGTCGGAGGCTTGAGCGATGCCAAGCGCAGCGGTCGTCCCGTGGCTCCGTCGGTGGACCAGCTGGAGGAACTGCAGGCTCCGGTGCTTGCGGTTCGCGACCGGGCCTTCCAGGGCGTAACCGGATGGCGCTGCCTCGATGAGTGCAGGGTCGGCAAAATGCTGCAGCGGATAGACTGCAGCCGCGCCCATAGCGCCAGGACGGATGGCGCCGCGTAGCAAGCTATTTAAAAGCCCTGCATCTCAGGTGCGCAAGGTGAGGCCGCCATCCACCACCAACTCGTGACCGGTGATGAAGTCGGCTTCGTCGGACGCCAGCAGCAGCGCGCCACGCGCGATGTCGATGGGCTGGCCGAGCCGGCGCAACGCCGCCTTCTTCTCCCAGACCTCGCGGATCTCGGGCTTGTCGAAGTTGGTCCGCGTCATGCCGCTGTAGATCGCCCCCGGGCACACATAGTTGGCGGTGATGTTGAACTTGCCGAGCTCCAGCGCCAGCGTGCGCGTCAGGCCGCCGACACCCGCCTTTGAGGCGCAATAGGCGGCCAGGCCGTAGTCGGTGTCGAAGGCCATGACCGAGGCGGTGTTGACGATGCGCGCACGGCCCTTTTCGCGGGCTCGCAGCTTCAGCGCCGGAATGGCTTCGCGACACAGCCGGAACATCCCGCGCAAGTTCACCGCGTTCACCCGGTCCCACATCTCGTCGGTCATCTCCTCGACGAAGGCGCGGCCGCTGACGCCGGCATTGTTGAACAGGATGTCGAGCGCCCCGAACCGGTCGATGGCCGCGGCGACGATCTTCTTCGGCGCGTCGTCGCCCGTGATGTCGGCCGCGAAGGCCTCGATCGCCGTGTTCCCGGCATGCACGGTATCGATCGCCGATTCCGGCCGGTCGACCGCCAGCACCTGGGCGCCCTCCTCCGCGAACAGCTTGGCCGACGCCGCCCCGATGCCCGAGGCGGCGCCTGTCACGATCGCGATCTTGCCGGCCAGTCTGCCCATGGGAGCCTCCGTGTTCTCAGGCGACCTCGATGATGACCTTGCCGGTCGCCTTGCGCGACAGCAGGGCGTTCATGGCGTCAGCGGCCTTCTCCAGCGGGAAGCGCATGGAGATGTGCGGCTTCAGCTTGCCCTCGCCATACCAGGCCAGCATCTCGTCGAAGTTCTTGCGCGCCTCGGCGGGCTCGCGGCCGCGCCAGGCGCCGTAGAACACGCCGCGCACGTCGCAGCTCTTCAGCAGCGCGAGATTGGCCGGCAGCGAGGGGATGCGGCCCGCCGCGAAGCCCACCACCAGCAGGCGCCCGTACCAGGCGATGCAGCGGATCGATTCGTCGAACGCATCGCCGCCGACCGCGTCGTAGATGATGTCCGCGCCCGCGCCGCCGGTCAGTTCCTTGACCTTGTCGCGCATCTTCTCCTTGGCGTAGTTCACGAACATCGTGGCGCCGTACTTCTTGCAGATCTCCATCTTCTCGTCGGAGCCCACGGCCGCGATGACCTTGAGGCCCATCAGGGCGCCCAGCTCGACCGCGGTGAGACCGACGCCGCCCGAGGCGCCGGTGACCAGCAGCGTCTCGCCCGGCTTGTAGCTGCTGCGCTGCTTCAGCGCGTAGTACGAGGTGCCGTAGGTCATGGTGAAGGCCGCACCATCCTCGTAGCTCATGTTCTTCGGCATCGGCAGGAGCTGGATCTCGTCGACCACGGCCTCGCTGGCATAGCCGCCGCTGCCGATCATGCCGATCACGCGGTCGCCGACCTTGTAGCCGGTGACGCCCTCGCCCACCTCGGTGATGTCGCCCGCGATCTCGTGGCCCGGCGCGAAGGGGCGCGGCGGCTTGAACTGGTACTTGTCCTGGATGATCAGCGTGTCGGGAAAGTTGACGCCCGCCGCCCGGGTCGCCACGCGCACCTGGCCCTTGCCCAGGGGCTTGGACGGCATCTCCACCAGCTTCAGGCTCTCCGGCCCGCCCGGCGTTTCGCTCAGCATCGCGCGCATCGTCTCACTCCCCATACCGGTGTTTCATCCTGTGGCGCCCTTGATACGATGACGGGCCGGCCAGCGTCCATCCATGCTAGGAAGGCTCCCTTCCGCGAGGAGAAAGATGGCAGGACTTCATTACGAGGACTTCACCGTCGAACGCGTGTTCGAGCACGCATGGACGCGCACCGTGACCGAGATGGACAATGTCCTGTTCAGCTCGCTCACCATGAACGTCCAGCCGCTGCATCTCGACGAGGAATTCGCCTCCAAGACAGAGTTCGGCCAGCGCATCGTCAACAGCCTGTTCACGCTGGGCCTGATGATCGGCATCACCGTGAACGACACGACGCTCGGCACCACCATCGCCAATCTCGGCATGACCGACGTGCGCTTTCCCAAGCCGGTGTTCCATGGCGACACGCTGCGGGTGCGGACCCGCGTCGTCAGCCTGCGCGAGAGCAAGTCGCGTCCCGATGCCGGCATCGTCGAATTCGCCCACACCGCGATCAACCAGCGCGGCGAGACCGTCGCCGAATGCACCCGCCAGGCGCTGATGCGCAAGAAACCCAAGGACTGAGAAAAGATGCGATCCTTCCTGTTCGTCCCCGCCGATTCCGAGCGCAAGCTCGCCAAGGGCCCCGCCTCCGGCGCCGACGGCTTGATCCTCGACCTCGAGGATTCCGTCGCTACCGACCGCAAGACGGTCGCCCGCGACATGGCGCTGGCCTATCTCAGGAGCGCCGACCGCGCCGGGCCGAAGCTCTATGTCCGCGTCAACGCGCTCGACACCGGCCTGACGCTCGGTGACCTCGCCACCGTCATGCAGGGCAAGCCCGACGGGATCGTGTTCCCCAAATGCGTCGGCCAGGCCGATCTCGACCTTCTGTCGAACTATCTCGACGCCCTCGAAGCGCGCGAAGGCATCGAGGCCGGCAAGACCCGTATCCTCACCATCGCCACCGAAAGCGCGGCGGCGATCCTCGCCCTCACCGCGGCGCCGGCCAGGCATGCCCGCCTGATCGGCCATTCCTGGGGCGGCGAGGATCTGATGGCCGATCTCGGGGCGCTGGCGAAGGGACCCTCGCCCGGCGTCTACGACGACACGTTCAAGATGGCGCGCACGGTCAACCTGATGGCCTCGGTGGCGGCCGGCGTCACCGCCTACGACACGGTCTATCCCGACATCCGCAACGTCGAGGGCCTGCGCGCCGAGGCGCACGACGCCCGGCGCATGGGCTATGGCGGCAAGATCGCCATCCACCCCGACCAGGTCACCATCATCCACGAGGTCTTCACGCCGACCGAGGCGGAGATCGACTGGGCCCATCGCGTCATCGCGACCTTCGAGGGCAATCCCGGCGCCGGCGTCCTCACGATGGACGGCAAGATGCTCGACAAGCCGCATCTCGTGCTGGCCCGCCGCCTGGTCTCGCGGAAGGGGGAATGAAGGACAATTTCGGCCTTCTCGCGACGCTCGACCGGCTGTTCGCCGGGGACCGCAACTCCGTCCTCTCGCTGAACGAATTCCTCGAGGGTTTCGAAGGCCGTTCCTACGCCTTCGCGGTTCTGGCGATCAACATCGCCAACATCATCCCGTCGGGCATTCCCTGGCTGTCGACGATCAGCGGCGTACCGATGCTCTACGTGCTGGCTCAGTACTTCGCCGGCCATCCCGTGCCGTCCCTCCCCGACATGATCGGCCGCCGCGGACTCCCGCGCGGCAAGCTGCAGGATTTCCTGAACCGCGCGCGACGCTTCATCCGCTGGCTCGAGAACACCGTGCACGCCCGCTACGAGGGGTGGGTGAACGGCGTGCCGCGCCGGCTGCTTCTCGTCGCTTTGTCGGTCGACGTGCTGATCCTCGCGCTGCCCATCCCGTTCGACAATTTCTTCCCGGCCTGGGCGATCCTTTTCTTCTGCTTCGCCCTGATCGAGGATGACGGCGTGATGGCGATGCTCGGCTGGGCGATGACGGCGATCACCGCCTGCTGGACCGTGTTCCTCCTGTTGATCGGCCACGCCGCCATCGCAGCCGCAATTTCGACGCTGCGGGCCGCTATGTTCGACTAGTGACAGACCGCGCCGATACCCCCCCCCAGTCTGGAACCCTACGACGTCGCCGGCGCGGTGACGCAGTCGCAGTATCACTTCCTGTCGCCGAACGTGACGATCAGCATCAATCTGGGCTTTCCCAACCTGTCGATCGACGTGTGGACTCCCGACGGCCCGAACGCCACCAAGGGAGTCTCCGAGCAGTTCTTCGGTCCTGGTGTGAGCGAGGCGTTCGCCACGTCGCTCGTCGCCTTCAACGAGCACGTCTCGGCCGAAGACGATGCGTTGACTGATTGGGTTCAGCACGGACTTCTGGGCGGACTCCCCGACACCGGCCGCTTCCTGACCAACAGCAAGCAGCTCGTCATCCACTTCCAGAAGACGATCGCCGCGGCCGTGGGCCTGTCCTGCCAGGCTGCTGAAAAAGCCGGACCCGGCAGATAAACGAAATAAACGAAACGAGAGTCGCAGGCCCTGAACGAGGTATCATGGTACCGTTGCCCGGTCGATGTTTGTCGTCGGAACCTGCAAAAACCTGTTCCGAGACCCTGCTGACCCATTCGATTTCGAGCTAATACGACCGTGGCAGCCCGAGCACGTGCTCGGCGACGAAGTTGAGGATCATGTTCGTGGAGATCGGCGCCACGGTGTAGAGCCGCGCCTCGCGGAACTTGCGCTCGACGTCGTATTCCTCGGCGAAGCCGAAGCCGCCGTGGGTCTGCACGCACATCTCGGCCGCGGCCCACGAAGCTTCCGACGCCAGCATCTTGGCCATGTTGGCCTCGGCGCCGGCGTTGATGCCGGCCTCGAACATCGCCGCCGCCTTGCGCACCATCAGGTCGGCCGCCTCGATCTGCGTGTAGGCGCGGGCGATCGGATACTGCACGCCCTGGTTCTGGCCGATCGGGCGGCCGAACAGCTTGCGCTCCTTGGCGTAGTTCACCGCCCGCTCGATGAACCACTTGCCGTCGCCGATGCATTCCGAGGCGATCAGCACGCGCTCGGCGTTCATGCCGGAGAGGATGTAGCGGAAGCCCTGCCCCTCCTCGCCGATCAGGTTCTCGGCCGACACTTCCATGTTGTCGAAGAACACTTCGGTGCTGTTGTGGTTCATCATCGTGCGGATCGGCCGGATGGTGAGGCCCTTGCCCAGCGCCGAGCGCATGTCGACCAGGAACACCGACAGCCCGTCGGTCTTCTTCTTGGTCTGCTCGCGCGGCGTGGTGCGCGCGAGCAGCAGCATCAGGTCGGAATGCTCGGCGCGGCTGGTCCACACCTTCTGGCCGTTCACGACGTAGGTGCTGTTGTCCTTCTTCACCGCCGTGGTGCGGAGGCTCAGCGTATCGGTGCCGCTCGACGGCTCGGTGACGCCGAAGGCCTGCAGGCGCAGCTCGCCGGTGGCGATCTTCGGCAGGTAGCGTTCCTTCTGCTCCTTGCTGCCGTGCCGCAGCACCGTGCCCATGATGTACATCTGGGCGTGGCAGGCTGCGGCGTTGCAGCCAGCCTTGTGGATCTCCTCAAGCACCGCACTGGCCGCCGAGATGCCCAAGCCCGCGCCGCCGTATTCCTCGGGGATCAGGATCGACAGCCAGCCGGCCTCGGTCAGCGCCTTCACGAAGGCCGTCGGATAACCGCGCTCACGGTCGAGATCGCGCCAATAGGCGCCATCGAACTTCAGGCAGAGCTGGCGAACGGCGTCGCGGATCTCGGGGTGCGTCGGAGCGTAGGGATTTTCCATGGCGCGCAAGCTAATGCGCGCCCTCTCCCCATGCAATGCGACCGAGCCGGTCGACCAGCGGCCCGTGGATTTCGGGCCCGAATCCGTCGACCGTGGCGACGCGCTGCGCCGTCACCCCGTCCACCGCGCCGGCTTCCCTGACGATCGTATCGGTGACGAAGAAATCCCGTTCCGCGGTCAGGAATTTCGCGATCGCCGGACGCCAGTCGGGACGCAACACGGCGAGCGCGGCCATCAACCCGTAGGCGCCCCAGTTCGAGACGCCGGCAACCACCAGGTAGTCGCACGAGGTCACGCAGGCGATCTCCGCTCCGTTGGGCACATGCTCGGCGATCAGGCCGGGCGGCAGCTTGCCCATGCCGACCTCGTTGCCGCCGTCGCCGACCGCGAGCTTCGTCCAGTCGCCGCCCTCGAACAGCGAATCGAGCGGCAGAGTCCAGGGCGAGACGTCGACACCACGCATGTTGCGCGGCTTGCCGTCGGCGCTCCGCCCGCAGCGCTCGATGGCGACGACATGAGAGAGATGGTCCTGTCGCCAGGCCTTCGCCAGCTCCTCGATGGCGCCCTCCTGCCCCAGCACGATCTCGTCGACCGTCACGTCCTCCTCCGTCGCCCGGACGGCCGCCCGGACGGCCTCGACGCTGGGGGTGTCAACGGCGATGCGGGCCGGCACGCCGCAGGCCACCAGCGCCGCGGCCAGCAACGCGGTGCCCACGGGCCCGTCGGTCTCCGGCGCCGCCACGTCGCCGCGCGGCACGAAGAAGCCCGTAATCAATCCCACACGCGTGGCCGTCGCCAGCGCCGCCGCCGCGTCGGCCAGGCCGCCGCGATTGGCGTCGATCAGGGCCTGGGTCTTGCGGCCGACGTCGCGGCATACGAGGGCCTCGATGGCTTCGAGGCGGCGATCCTGCTCACTTGTCCTTGGCGACATAAACTCCCTTCCAGTCCACCGGCGAATCGTCGATCAGCTCGTCGATCCGCCCGCGCATCATCCGATAGTAACTCTGGCGCCATCCGGCCGCCGCCGCCGCGGCCTCGCACGCCTCGATAGTCTCCAGCGCTTCGGCGAAACCGCCGGAGCGGTAGAGCGCGAGGAACGCCGCCTGCCGTTCGACCAGCGCTGCGAAAGCCGGTGACGTCGCGAGCGCGGCATCGCCCAACAGGACGAAGATGCGCTCGGGCTCGGTCTTGCCCTTCACGGTGACGAGGTCGATTTCCAAAGTGGCATAGTCGGCGATCGCGTCGTGCGTCTTGCTGCCGACGATGATGCCGACCCCGTAGGTCTTGCACTGGCCTTCGAGGCGCGACGCCAGGTTCACGTCGTCGCCGAGGCACGAATAGGTGAAGCGCTGCGTCGAGCCGAAATTGCCGACCGAGGCCGGCCCGGTGTTCAGGCCGACGCCGATGTTCACCGGAATGTGTTTGCGGCCCTCGGCCTCCGCCTCGGTCTTCCATTCCTCGTTCAGCACGACCAGCCGGGCCTGCATGGCAAGCGCCGCATCGCAGGCCTGCGCCGCATGGCGCTCGACCGGCAGCGGCGCGTTCCAGAAAGCCATGATGGCGTCGCCCATGTACTTGTCGATCGTACCTTTGCGGGCGAGAATCAGATCGGTCATCGGCGTCAGGAAGCGGTTCATGAAGCGCGTCAGGCCGTGCGGGTCGAATTGCTCGGAGATGGTGGTGAAGCCCCGCACGTCGGTGAACATCACCGTGATCTCGCGCTGCTCGCCGCCGAGCTGCAGGAGGCTCGGGTTGCGCGCCAGCTGTTCGACCAGGTCGGGCGACAGGTACATGCCGAAGGCGCCGCGGATCTCCGCCCGCTCCCGCTCCGTCCGCATGAAGGCGAGCGACGTGCCGGCGACATAGATCGCCGCCAGCGTGACCGGCGGATAGATCGGATCGAACAGCAGGTGATATTGCGAATAGGCGAGCCACGGTACAACGAGCCCGGCGCCGATCAGGATCGCGGCGACGACGGCCATTCTGCCGGCCGAGAGGCGCGGCAGCAGCACGACCATCAGCAGGCCTACGGCGGCGAGGTAGAGGAACTCCGCGCCGTCGGCATAGTCGGGCCGCGCGAGGAACCGCTGCTCGATCATCTGCTCGGCGAGCTGGGCATGGACCTCGACGCCCGGCACGCCGTCCTGCACCGGCGTGTTGCGCAGGTCCTTCAGCCCGATCGCGCTGGTACCGACGAAGATCACCTGGCCTTCGAGCTTCTCCGCCGGCACCTCGTCCTTCAGCACCGCGCGCGCCGAGATGAAGCGCGCCGGCTGGTGACCGGTATCGTAGAGCATGACCCGGCCGCGGCCGTCGGTCGGCACTTCAAGATTGCCGGTCTTGATGGCCACGATGCCGGTCTTCTCGCCGAACGACAGCTCGCCGCTCGCGCCCGAAGACTTGATCAGATAGGACGAGGCTTCCTGCGCCACCCGCAGCGCCTCGATCGACAGCGCCGGGAAGAGGCCCTCGTAGCCGGCGACGCGGAACAGCATCGGCACGCGGCGGATCACGATCGTGTCGAGGTCGGTGTTGACGCTGCCATTGCCCTTGGCCGCGGCTTCGAGGATCTCGATCGATTTCACGGTGCCGCCCTGCTGCGGCAGGAACTGGCTGGGCTGGTCGCCAGCGAAGGCCACGCCGTGGAAGGTGCGCGGCGGATTGCCCATGCCCTTGAGGTCGAAGCCGAAGCCGGTGACGACCCGCGACTGCGCCATCGCGTCGGCCAGCAGCTTGTCATTGTCGAGCGCCGCGGCGGCGAGCTTCTCCAGCGTCGCGGCATCGGTGAAGGCCGCCAGGTCCTGCACCATGCGGCGGGGCGACGAGCGGTCGGGTTCGGCGAACACCGCGTCGAAGGCCACGACTGCCGCACCCTTCTCGGTGAGCTTGTCGACCAGCCGCGCGATGATCGAGCGCGGCCACGGCCACTGGCCGTATTCCTGCAGCGCCGCCTCGTCGATGTCGACGATGCGCACGGGCGTCTCGGCATTGTAGGTCCGCGGCTGGAGGCGCTGATATCCGTCGAAGGCAAAATCGCGGATGCGCGTGACGGCCCCTGGATCGGCAATGCGCAGCACCAGCGCGCCCAGCAGCACGAGCATCGCAACGATGATCGGCGCGTGTCGCGAATTGATGCAGCGCAACAGCCAGCTCACGCGCTTTCGATCCCCTGATCCCCCAAGAACGTCACTTTACAGAGGATGGCGCGCGAGCCAAATAGCGCGACCTTGCCGCACGCCCCCAGCCAGACCGCCCTGCACGGCATCTACTTCAAGCTGAGCGCCATGGTGCTGTTCTGCACGATGGACGCAATGGTCAAGGGTCTGGGCGGCACCTACGGCTCCTTCCAGCTCATGGTCTTCCGCAGCGCCGTGGCCCTGGTGCCGGTCGCGGTGCTGATCTGGCATGCAGGCCGCCTGCGGGTGGTGCGCAGCACCCGCCCCGGCCTGCAGGCGCTGCGGGTCGGCATTGGCTTCTGCAGCATGTTCGGCTTCTTCTACGCCTTTCCGCGTATGCCGCTGGTGGATGCCTACGCCATCTCCTTCTCGGCGCCGCTGTTCATGGTGGCGCTCTCCGTGCCGATCCTGCGCGAGCCGGTCGGCTGGCGGCGCTGGACCGCGGTCGGCGTGGGCTTCGCCGGCGTGCTGATCATGCTCGATCCCTTTGCGATCGAGTTCCACCTGGTCTCGCTGGTCATCCTGGCGGCTACCTTCTGCTACTCGCTCTCGACTGTGCTGGTCCGGAAGCTGAGCCACCACGACCCCGACGTCGTGACGCTCTTCTGGTTCGCGATCGTGGGCAGCGTCGTCTCGATCGCCTGCGCCATCCCGGAGTGGAAGTGGCCGCCGCTGCTCGACTGGGTCTGGCTGCTGACCCTGGGGCTGCTCGGGGGCTGCGCCCAGGTGCTGATCACCCGGGCCTGGCGGCTGGCCCCGGCCGCCATCCTGGCGCCGTTCGACTATGTCGCGATCGTGCTCGCCATGGCCTACGGCTACCTGTGGTTCAGGGAAGAGCCTTCCTGGACCGTCTGGTACGGCCTGCCGCTGGTCACGGGTTCGGGCCTCTACATCCTCCACCGCGAGCGGGTTCGGGCCCGGGCCCTCCGGAAAACCCCGATCTCCTAGGGTTTTTGTCGGGATTGACGAATCGCCTCGCCCACCACATCTTGTGCGTATGACCGACACCACCTTTTCCGTGACGTCCAACGCGGCCAAGCGGATCGCCTTCCTGGCCTCCAAGGAGCCAAAGCCCGTGATGATGCGGGTTGCTGTCCTGGGCGGCGGCTGCTCGGGCTTCCAGTACAATTTCTCGTTCGAGGAAGCGCGCAACGACGACGACCTCGTCATCGAGCATGACGGCGCCGCCGTCCTGGTCGACGCCACCTCGCTCGAGTTCCTCAAGGGCAGCCAGCTCGACTATGTCGAGGAAATGGTCGGCTCCGCGTTCCAGGTGAAGAACCCGAACGCCACCTCCTCCTGCGGCTGCGGCAACTCGTTTAGCGTTTAAGCCGAGCTTCGCTCGGCTGCTGAGCGGCAAGACATCGCGAAGCGATGTCTGGGAGCGCCGAAGAAGGAACGCCCGCTCGGACCCCACCGCCCCGTAAGATGAGGCACTTCCCCATTTGAATCGGGAAGTAGTCGATCCCGTCCGCGTTGCGGCTGCGGCTTCTTCTTCCCTGACAGGCCGGCTGGTAGCGTCCGCTCGTCAGGGAGATTCAATGAACATCGGACGACGGACCTTCGCCTTCGCGGCAGCCAGCCTGCTTGCCATCCCCGCGACCGCACAGGAGGCCTGGCCGGCGCGGCCGGTCACCCTCGTGGTGCCCTATCCGCCGGGCAACGCCGCCGACATCAGCGGCCGCCTGCTGCTCGAACCGCTGTCGACCGAGATCGGGCAGCGCCTCGTCATCGACAACCGCGCCGGCGCCTCGGGCATCATGGGTAGCGCCAGCGTCGCCCGCGCCGCGCCGAATGGCTACACCCTGCTCCTCACCTCGAATTCGCCGATCGCCAGCGGCCCTTGGGTGACGAAGAACGTGCCCTATGTCGTCGAGCGCGATTTCGCGCCGATCGCCGGCATCGCACGCGGCGCCCTCGTGTTGCTGGCCGCGTCCGACGTGCCCGTCAGCACCACCGCCGAGTTCGTGGCCTACGTGAAGGCCAATCCCGGCAAGACGAGCTACGGCTCGTTCGGGCAGGGAAACCTCAACCACCTGATCATGGAGATGCTGCGGCTGCGCCTCGGCCTCGACATGGTGCATGTCCCCTATCGCGGCAGCGGCCCGGCGCAGCTCGACCTTGCGGCCGGCCGGATTCAGTTCCTGTTCGACGGCGCCCCCGGCGCGCTGGCCCGCATCAAGGCGGGACAAGCGAAGGGCATTGCCGTCTCGACCCTCAAGCGCTCGCCCACCCTGCCCGACATGCCGACCTTGGCCGAGTCGGGCCTACCCGAATTGCGCGGCATGGATGCCGGCGGCTGGGTCGGCCTGTTCGGCCCGGCGCAGACTCCGGCCCTGGTCGTGGAGCGCCTCAACGGCGCGGTGCGGGCCGTCATCCCCGCAGCGCAGGCCAAACTGCTCGAACAGGGTCTGGAGACCTTCACCGACAATAGCCCTGCCGCCTTCGCAGCCTTCGTCCGTGCCGACAGCGAGAAATGGCGGCAAGTCGTGCTGGAGGCGAAGATCGAGCCGCAGGACTGAGGCGTGCTATGAGGGCGGTAAGAGAGGCAGCCTGAACTCATGAAAATCGCCACCTGGAACGTGAACTCCGTCCGCAAGCGCACCGGCAACCTGGTGGCGTGGCTGCAGGAGGCCAAGCCCGACATCGTCGTGCTGCAGGAGATCAAGGCGCAGGAGCCGACGTTCCCTACCGCCGAGGTCGAGGCCGCGGGCTACAAGGCGGCGATTGTGGGCCAGAAGGGGTTCAACGGCGTCGCGTTCCTCTCCCACCACGCGTTCGACGTGACGGCGCGCGCCCTGCCCGGCGCCGCCGAGGACGAGCCGGCGCGCTATGTCGAGGGACGGGTCTACACGCCGCGCGGGCCGCTGACCGTCGGCGGACTCTACCTGCCCAACGGCAATCCGGTCGGCACCGAGAAGTTCGCCTACAAGCTCGCCTGGATGGAGCGGCTGCTGGGCCACGCCCGCGAGCTGCTGGCGCGCGAGGAGATGTTCGTGCTGTGCGGTGACTACAATGTCTGCCCGACCGACATGGACGTCTTCGATCCCAAGGCCTTCGCCAACGACGCGCTCTGCCAGCCCGAATCGCGCGCGGCTTTCCGCAAACTGCTCAATCTCGGCCTTACCGACGCGGTACGGGCGTTCCATCCCGACGGCGAGCAGTACACGTTCTGGGACTATCAGGCCGGCGCCTGGCCCAAGGGAAACGGCCTGCGCATCGACCACCTGCTTCTGTCGCCGCAGGCCGCCGACCGGCTGACCGCCGTCGGCATCGACAAGGCCGAACGCGGCAAGACCGAGCCGTCGGATCACGTCCCGGTCTGGTGCGAACTGGACGTGGCGGCTTAACGCTCGATCGCAACTTGAGAACGAGCAATGGAGCGCGCCACTCCAGTGGCGCTCATCCTCTCCTCGTCACCTAAGCTCCATGCGCCACTGGAGTGGCGCGCTCCAATGAGCGCTACTCCGCGCCGGCGCCGATCACGCCACCGTCGGCGATGATGCACTGGCCGCAGATGAAGTTGCCGGCCTTGGAGGCGAGGAACACCGCGACGCCGCCGATGTCGTCGGGCTGCCCGATGCGCTTGAGCGCCGCCTTGCCCTCCTGCGCGGCGCGGATCTGCGGATTGTCCCACAGCGCCTTGGCGAAGTCGGTCTGGATCAGGCCAGGCGCGATCGCGTTGACGCGGATATTGTGCTTGCCCCACTCCATGGCCAGCGACTTCACCAGCGACAGATCGGCCGCCTTGCTCATGTTGTAGGCCGCGATATGGGCCGAGCCGACCAGCGCGCCGATCGACGAGACGATGATGAAGGCGCCATCCCGGCGTTCCGCCATCTCCGGGCCGACCATGTTCATCAGCCACAGGTTCGACATCACGTTGTTCTGCATGATCTTCTGGAACACCTCGTCCTTCAGCCCCGAGAGCGGGCCGAAATACGGGTTCGAGGCGGCGTTGCAGACCATGATGTCGATGCGGCCATAGGCCTTGCGGGCCTCGGCCACGAGGTTCTCGAGTTGGGCCTTGTCGGAGATGCTGGCGGCGACCGCCGTGGCCTCGCCGCCCTTCTCCTTGATCGCCTTCACCACCTCCTCGCAGGCCGGCAGCTTGCGGCTCGACACCACGACCTTGGCGCCGTGCGCGGCCATCTGTTCGCAGATCGAACGGCCGATGCCCCGGCTGCCGCCGGTCACGACGGCCACCTTGCCACTGAGGTCGAACATACTTGCGTTGATCATGTCGGCGTCTCTCTTCCCTCGGGTTCTTCTACGATGCACCGGAGGAGATACGCCGATCGGCGTCAGACGAGCAAGCCGTGGCCGCCTGGGCTCATGAGATCGACCTGAACCAGCAGGTCGTTGAAATCGCGGTCGCCGCCGCCATAGGTGTCCTCGAAGCCGAAGGTGCCCGCGCCGTAGCTCCACAGATGCGTCACCGGCTGGCCGTTGACCACCTCGTTGCCTCCCGAGAAGCCCCAGTAGGTCTGGCCGTGAGAGGTCAGCGAGAAGGCGATGATGTCGCCATGGTCGACATTCGTGATCTGGGTTTGCGAGAACTGGCCGTAGCCCGGACCGTTGATCACGGTCCCGCCGCCGACCACCGAATAGGCGCGCCCGGCGGCAGCGGCGGCATAGCCCGCATCGCCCGGCGCGAGGCCGCCGATGTGCCCGGACAGGTCGTCGACGCGATAGAGCGTGAGGTGCTGGTCGTAGACGCCGTTCTGACGAATTCGCACGACGGCGTTGACGTCGTCCTGGCCGAGCGGGGTCTCGGCGACGAGGACGGGCCGGGCCACGGTCACGCCACCACTGGACGATCCCCAGGTCAGGAAGCCGTAGTCGTTCGTATTGTTCGCCTGGTACAGCGCGGCCTGCGAATTGTTGAAGGACATCCCCATCGACTGGCCCGCGGCGACCTGCATCGAGCCCGGCATCGCCTGCGGCGCACCATCGAGGAGCCGGACCAGGTCCGGCGAGAAATCGGCCTGCATCACCTTTTCGGCGAGACGCGCGTCCCACGCGATGCTGGAAGAGCCGCCGAACTGAAACTGGGCCCCCACGCCGTTCACGGCCACGCTGGCGCCGTTGGCCAGCGTAGACTGGACCAGCAGCGTCTGGTCGGCATCCAGGGTACCTGAGACGGTGTCGTGGGACGACAGGACCGGGGCGTTCACGCCGTAGAGCTCGTGATTGGCAATGTTCGCCAGGGCGCGGGTGAGCAGCAGGCCGTCGGGCGTGCCGAGGCCGGTGGTGAGGTCGTATCCCTCGCCCGACTGGTAGCCGAGGCCGGTGGGCACGATGTATTCGTCGAGCGCCTGGTCGTAGATTGCGTAGGGCGTGTCCTTGTCGGCGATGAAGTAGCTGGAAATGTTGTTACCCAGCGTCACGTCGTTGAAGGCACCGGGAGAAATCGCGGCGGCCTGGTAGAGGATGTCGTTGTAGAAGCCGAGATTGGGCAGGCCGATGTCGTGGAAGATCGCATCCATCTGGGCCGTCAGCGACGCCCACATGGGCGTGGCCGAGCTGGTGCCGGCGTTGGCGCTGTAGAGTGGGTCGCCCTGCAGATAGTACAGCACGTAGTAGAACATGCTACCACCGCCCAGCGCCGCCACGTCTGGGATGCCGCGGCCGGTCTTGCCGTTGGAGACGTTGACCGGCATCAGCCCGAAATCGATCTGGTACTGCGGAATCGCCTGGGTGGTATCGACGCCGCCAGAGCCGGAATAGTTGCTCGAATAGTCCTGCAGCCCCATCTGGCCGTTGGTGATGACGTATTGATTCCAGATCGCCTCGGTCAGGGCCGCCACGCCGGCCAGAGGCTGCATCAGCGCGAGCGACGGCAGTTGCGTCGGCAGGACCTTCAGGCCGGATTGCGCCAGCCCGAACAACGTACCGGGATCGAGGTTCAGTGCATTGTTCACGAGCGTCGAGATGCTGGAGTCCAGCACGGCGGTGTTGATGGGCGACAGCGAAGTCGCACTGACCACGAGCGACCACGAGTTGAGATGGGTGTCGCGGCCGTTGGTGACGCCGTTGGCATATTCCTGACCCGAGCCGCCGTCGCCGGCCGACATGGCAATGGTGACGTTGCGCAGCGCAGCGTCCTGCATGAGCTGTTCGTAGGCCCAGGCGAAGGGGCTGTCGGCTGCATAGCGCACCATGTCCGAGAACGACGAGGTCAGCGCCACCGGCTTGTTGACCTCGTCCCAGATCGCCTGCTGGGTCGCCGCGAAGGTGGTCGCATCACCCTTCAGCTTGCTGTAGAAAATCATGTCGCTGGTGGGGGCCGCGCCCGAGACGATCGAGACGTCCAGCGTCATTTCCGACTCGGTATACCCCTTGCCGTCGGTGTCCACGGTACGGAGCAGCTCGTCCCGGGTCAGCGGGGCAATCTTGAGGATGTCCGTCCGGTAGGCGTTCAACTCGCGGAACAGCAACTCGTAGGTCGCGTCGTCGAGCTGCGGCTCCACGAGACCGATGTTCGGGGTCTCGATGGCCGTCTGCAGATCCTTGGCGTTCAGCGGATAGTTGTAATAGTCGGCGATGGCCATCGGCGTTCCGGTGACGCCGTACTTGTCCTGGCCGTAGTCGTAGTTGGCCGTGCCTTGCTGCCCCTCCTGCAGGACCACCCCGCTCCCGCCGACCTGTACCGGAACGGCGGCCACGTTCTGGTCGACCCAGAAGCCGCCGACATCCGTGGCGATGCTATCGGGAAGCGTGAGCGAACCGGCCCACACGGTCGCGATCTTCTTGTCGTCGCCGTCCCTCAGAACGTGCAGTTGTTGACCGAAGATGCTCTCGAAGGCCGTGTTGTCGACCTTCACCCAGATCGTCCGCGACTCTGCCGTGGAAATGTAGCCACCCGTGTCCAGAACCTCCGCCCCGCGATTAACCAGCTCGGTCTTGACCGTATCGTAGGTCGACGTGTCGGCACCGTATTGGGACCAGAAATTGGCCTGCTGGATGGCGGTCTGCCGCTCTCCCCAGCTGCCGTCGAGAATGGAGGACGCGTCGGTAGCGCGGTTGAGGACCACGGCGACGATCAGCGACGCGTTCGAACCGTCATCGACATGGTCGGCCCGGAAAGCCGTCTTGATCTCGGCGAGTGTGCTCGACTCCACAGTGCTTTCCGGCAGCAGCCCCTCGCTGGTGGCCTGGAGAAACGTCGAATTGCTGATCTGTGTAGCCATGGGTCTATCCGGGGAATCGAAGCGGTTAAGGCATTCTATTTGCGGCGAATCTGCAGAGTGAATGGTAATGTATCGCACTACGGGAGTGAAGAGTGGCGGGGGCGCGTCCGGCAGGAAATCGACCACACCGGCCGTCCTCGCCCCGTTGCCGCGTCGCGCTCATGAGATCGGAGGCTCCTGCCGCGGTGGCGCGTCACCCTCGTCCTGATCCGAGCCCAAAGGACGGCCGCATCTGTGCCCGCACGGGACTCCAACCGCGAAGAACGCACCGGCAGGGGCTGGTCTTAGTACTTCAGACGGTAGCGCCAAGGCGCCTGTGTCGGGCCAAGCCACTGAAGGGCTTGGCGTTCCCTACGGGATTCGAACCCGTGTCGCCGCCGTGAAAGGGCAGTGTCCTAGGCCTCTAGACGAAGGGAACGAAGCCGAAGAGCGGCTCAAATACCGGCTTGAACGCCGGAAATCAAGCGAGCACAGAGCCCGCCGTCGTCGCGGCGTCATCGATCTGCAGGCGGACCGTTTCGCGGCCGCCGAAACGGTCGATTTTGAGCGCGCCGGCCACATGCAGCACGGGCCGCGCAGAATCGAGCAGCGCCGGTCCCAGCGCGCTTTGGCCGGCCCGAAAGGCGATGGCGTCGACACGGCCGCGTTCGGCGCCCACCAGCGTGCACCGGACATGGCCCTCGCCGACAGGCTGGGCATAGCTTACCCGCACCCCGGTCAGCGCAAAGCGCGGCTGGGCATTGCCCGCCCCGAAAGGACCGGCGCGTTCGATCATCGAGACCAACGCCGCAGTGGCGGCCGCGGGCGCCAGGGCGGCATCGATGCCCAGTTCGCGGACCGGCGGTGCAGCCCCGAGTTGGGGAGCGATCCGCTCGTCCAGGAAGCGATTGAGCTCGGGCAGCGAGTCGCGCGCCACCGTCAGGCCGGCGGCCATGGCATGCCCGCCCCCGTTCACCAGCAGACCCGCCTGCCGCGCCGCGATCACCGCTGCGCCGAGATCGACTCCGCGAACCGAGCGCCCCGACCCCTTGCCCAGGGCGCCATCCATGCCGATGACGAACGCGGGGCGCGCATATCGCTCGACCAGTCGGCTGGCCACGATGCCGATCACGCCGACGTGCCAGCCCTCGCTTTCGACCACCAGCACCGACGGCAGGTCCTTGCTGTCCGGTCCGTAAAGCCCGTCGATGCGGGTGATCGCCTGATCCAGCACGTCGCGTTCGATGGCGCGACGCTCGGCGTTGAACTCGTCGAGCCGCACCGCCAGCGCACCGACCTCGTGCGGATCGTCGCTGGAAAGCAGACGTGCGCCCAGGTCGGCCTGGCCCACCCGGCCGCCGGCATTGACCCGCGGCCCCAGCAGGAAGCCCAGGTGATAGGCCTCCGGTGCCTCCTTCATGCGCGCCACGTCGGCCAGGGCGGAGAGACCGGCATTGCGCCGCTGCGCCATCACCTGGAGGCCGGCTTTCACCAAGGCGCGATTGACGCCGAGCAAGGGCACCACATCGCACACCGTGCCCAGGGCCACGAGATCCAGCCACTGCCGCAGATCGGGCTCCGGCCGGGAAGCGCCGTACCAACCCGCCTGACGCAGCGCGCGGTTGACCCCGACGCAGAGGAGAAAGGCTACTCCCACCGCCGCGAGATGCTTGTGCGGGCTGTCGTCGTCGAGCCGGTTGGGATCGACCACCGCCACGGCGTCGGGCAACGCGATCTCCGCCATATGATGGTCGATCACGATCAGATCGAGTCCCGAGCGCCGCGCCTCGGCCAGCGGCTCGAAGGCGGTGATGCCGCAATCGACCGTGACGACCACCGAGGCCCCCTCCTCCCTGATCTTCAGGAGCGCCGGCGCATTAGGTCCATAACCCTCCTTGCGGCGGTCCGGAATATAGACGCCGATATTGCCGCCGACGGCGCGGAAGAAGCGCAGCAGCAGCGCCGACGAGGTGGCGCCATCGACGTCATAGTCGCCGAACACCACGATGCGCTCGCCGGTCTGCAGGGCGCGTACCAGGCGGTCGACCGCGACGTCCATGTCCTTGAGATGCGACGGGTCGGGCAGGAACTTGCGCAGGGTCGGCTCGAGGAAATCGCCGACGGAATCGAGCGCAACATCGCGCGCCGCCAGAAGCCGGCAGATGGCGTCGGGCAGGCCGTGGCGCTGGGCAATGGCCAGCGCCTGCCGCTCGTCGCCGAGCCGGCTGGCCCAGCGCTTTCCCGTCAGCGAGCGCTCGACCCCCAGAAACGCCGGGCGCTCGATTCTTGAAACCTCGGACATGCGGCCACCCTAACCCAGGGCGCGGGAAATACGCGCCGGTAGTCGGCCGACGCAGCCGGGCTTACGCCCAGCTCGGCAGGCCGGTCTTCACCGAATAATTATGACGTGCAGACACCCAGCGGACCGTGCCGGTCTTGGACCGCATGACGATCGAATGCGTCTCGGCACCGTCGTGGAAGCGGCGTACGCCCTTCAGCATCGATCCCGAAGTCACGCCCGTGGCCGCGAACATCACGTCGCCCTTGGCCATGTCGGTCATCGAGTATTTGCGGTTGAGGTCGGTGATGCCCCACTTCTTGGCGCGGGCCTTCTCGTCGTCGTTGCGGAACAGCAGCCGGCCTTGGATCTGGCCGCCGATGGCGCGCAGCGCCGCGGCCGCCAGCACGCCTTCCGGCGCGCCGCCCGAGCCCATATAGATGTCGATACCTGAATCGCCGGTCGACGTGGCGATCACGCCCGAGACGTCGCCGTCGCCGATCAGCATGATGCGCGCGCCGGCTTCGCGGACCCTGGCGATCAGTTCCGAATGGCGCGGCCGGTCGAGGATGCAGACCACGAGGTCGTTGACGTCGAGCTTCTTGGCCTTGGCCAGGTCGTTCAGGTTCTGCGCCACGCTCTTGTCGAGATCGACGATGCCCTCTGGCAGGCCGCCGCCGACGGCGATCTTGTCCATGTAGACGTCGGGCGCGTTGAGGAACCCGCCATGCTCGGCCATCGCCATGACGGCGAGCGAGTTGGGCAGTCCTTTGGCGGTAATAGTCGTGCCTTCGAGTGGATCGAGAGCGATGTCGATCTTCGGACCGCCACTGCCGACCTTCTCGCCGATGTAGAGCATGGGCGCCTCATCGCGCTCGCCCTCGCCGATCACCACCGTGCCTTCGATGGCCAGCGAATTGAGCGTGGTGCGCATTGCATCGACGGCGGCTTGGTCGGCCATCTTCTCGTCGCCGCGACCCATCAGCTTGGACGCCGCGAGCGCGGCTGCCTCGGTCACCCGCACCGCTTCCAGCGCGAGGTTGCGGTCCATCTTACCGGTCTGATCCTTCGTATCGGCCATCATCTCCTCCGTGGCGCCTTCCCGGCACCCTCTAGAACGCTTCGATCCTGATTACGCATGGCTCCTCGGCGACGGCGCCGAGCTTGGCAATGCGCGCGAGCGCGCGCCGCATTGCAGCCTCTTCTGTCTCGTGCGTGGTCAGTACCACAGGCACCTCGCCCGACTCCGAGCGTCCTCGCTGCAGCATCGATTCGAGCGAGATGCGTTCCTTGGCGAGCGCGCCCGACACGGCGGCAATGACGCCCGGCCGGTCCTGCACCATGAGGCGAATGTAATAGGCGCCGACATGACGATCGATCGGCGAGGCCTTCTTGATGGCAAGCCGGTCGGCCGGCACGACGAACGCCGGCATGTGCCGTCCGCGCGCCACGTCCACGAGATCCGCGACGACGGCTGAGGCGGTCGGCCCCTGCCCGGCGCCGCGCCCCTGGAACATCGTCGTGCCGACGAAATCGCCCTCGACGACGACGGCGTTGAAGACTCCCTCGATGTGGGCGATCGGCGTATCGAGCGATACCATGCAGGGATGAACCCGCTGCTCGATCCCGTGGCGCGTCTCGCGCGCCAGGCCCAGCAGCTTGATGCGATAGCCGAGTTCCTCGGCGAACTGGATGTCCATCGACGTGACGCGCCGGATGCCCTCGACATGCACGCCGGCAAAGTCGACCCGGGCGCCGAAGGCAGCGCCGGTCAGGACCGCGAGCTTGTGGGCGGCATCAATCCCGTCGACGTCGAAGGTGGGGTCGGCTTCGGCATATCCCGCCGCCTGCGCCTCGGCCAGCACGACATTGAAGTCGCGGCCGGTCTCGCGCATCGTCGTCAGGATATAGTTGCAGGTCCCGTTGAGGATCCCGTAGAGCCGCTTCACGCGGTTGCCGACCAGACCCTCCCGCAGCGCCTTGATGATCGGAATGCCGCCGGCCACCGCCGCCTCGAAGGCGAGGATCGACTGCTTCTTCTCGGCCGCCGCGGCGAGCTCCGCGCCGTGCAGCGCCAGCAGTGCCTTGTTGGCGGTAACGACGTGCTTGCCCGAGGCCAGCGCCTTTTGCACCAGCCGGCGCGCCACGCCCCCCGAGCCGCCGATCAGTTCGACGACGACGTCGATGTCCGGCGCGGTCGCCAGCGCCATCGGATCCTTCTCCCAGCGCAGGCCGGAGAGGTCGATGTCACGCTTCTTCGCCTTGCTGCGGGCACTGACGGCGACGATCTTGAGCGGCCGGCCGCCGCGCAACGCGAGAAGCCGGCCATGTTCGGCCAACAGCTTCACCACGCCCGCACCCACGGTGCCAAGCCCGGCGATGCCGATCCTGAGAGGAGAATTCATGGGCGCCTGATACGACAGGAAAGGGTCAGGCGCGAGCCTTGATCGGGGTGATGTTGTCCCCAACACCGCGCAAATAGAGGTCGATCGACCTCCCCGGATCGGCCAGCACCTGCCGGATGTTGCGCACGGCCTGCCGGATACGATGCTTGTTCTCGACGAGCGCGATTCGAACGTGCGCGTCGCCATGCTCGCCGAAGCCGATGCCGGGCGACAGCGCCACGTTGGCCTGCGTCAGCAGCAGCTTCGAAAACGCCAGCGAGCCCAGCTCGGCAAAATCCTTGGGCAGCGGCGCCCAGGCGAACATGCTCGCCGACGGCGACGGCAAGTCCCAGCCTGCGCCGCGCAGCCCCTCGATCAGCACGTCGCGGCGCTCCTTGTAGGTGTTCCGCGCCTCGTCGATGCAATCCTGCGGCCCGTTCAGCGCCGCCGTCGCCGCCACCTGGATCGGTGTGAAGGCGCCGTAGTCGAGGTAGGACTTGATGCGGGTCAGCGCCTGGATGAGCGTCTTGTTGCCGGCCGCGAAGCCCATGCGCCAGCCTGCCATCGAGTAGGTCTTGCTCATCGAGGTGAACTCGATGGCGATGTCGCGCGCTCCCGGCACCTGCAGCACAGACGGCGGCGGCACGCCGTCGAAATATATCTCGGCATAGGCGAGATCCGACAGGATCCAGATGCCCTGGCGTTTGCAGAAGTCGACGATGGCCGCATAGAAATCGAGGTCGACGACCTGCGCGGTCGGGTTCGACGGGTAGTTCAGAACCAGGGCCAGCGGCTTCGGGACCGCATGCCGCACCGCGCGCTCGAGCGCCGGCAGGAATTCATCGATCGAAGTCGATCCCGGCACCGGGATGTGGCGGACCGACCCGCCCGCGATGATGAAGCCGTAAGGATGGATCGGATAGCTGGGATTGGGCACCAACACCGTATCGCCCGGCGAAGTGATCGCCTGCGCCAAGTTGGCGAGCCCCTCCTTCGACCCCAAGGTGACGATCACTTCCGTCTCAGGATCCAGATCGACCCCGAAGCGGCGCGCATAGTAGGCAGCCTGTGCCTTGCGCAGGCCCGGAATGCCGCGCGAGGCGGAATAGCCGTGGGCGCGCGGATTGGCGGCGGCCTCGGCGAGCTTGGCCACAATGTGCGGGGCGGTCGGCAGGTCGGGATTGCCCATGCCCAGGTCGATGACGTCCTGCCCGGCGGCGCGAGCTCGCGCCTTCATCGCGTTCACTTCCGCGAACACATAGGGCGGCAGGCGCTTCAGCCGGTGAAATTCGGAATCGTCCATGTCGTTCTTCCTTGGGGACCTAGGAGGCGATGACACCTTGGGTGCGTCGCAGCACCGTAATCTTCGAATATGCGGGCTCGCCGAGCGGCGCCGTTTCGGCCTTGTTGGGATCGGCGGGTGGCGTCGGCGCGGCTGGCGGAGTCCAGTCCGGCGGCGGCGTGAAGGCCTTGTTGGGATCGGCCGGAGTTGCCGGGGCTACCGGAGGCGGAACCGCGGCAGGCGCGGCCGGCGGCGCGACGGGTTCCGGTGCCGCTGAAGGCGGTGCGGCGGACGGAGGGGCGATGGGCGCCGCCGTCACGGGCCCCGGCGGGGGCACGGGCGCGGAAACCGGCGACGGATCGGAGGTGATCGTGCCGGCGCCGATCGGCGGTGCGCCGACCGGAGCGGACGCCGGCGCCGGACCGTCCCGGTTCTCCTTGTCCTTTGCTTCCTTGTCGGCGGCCTCGCGCTCCAGGCGCTCCTCGCGCGCCTTGCGGTCACGCTCGGCCTGGTCCTTCTCCAGGGCCTCCTTTTGCGCCTTCTGCCCGCCCTTCCCGGCGACGACCGACCCGATCGCGGGCGCGTTGCGCTCCTCGACGGCAACGCCGGCATCGTATTGCGGGTTGGCAGGTGGCGGCGGAAGGCTCGCGGATGGCGGCACATTGCGCTCGACACCGGGACGCGGCGGCGGGCCTACCGGCGTAGAGCCGCCGATCCAGTCACAGCCGGCCAGCAAGGCAATCGCAGACACGCCAAGCAGGCCGAGCCAGCGACCGCTGCCGTTCGTGTCCTCGTGTCGCTGCATCGTCATCACCTGCTGTGTACGCTTGGCCCGATTTCCGCCTGTTTAGCGGAGACCGGGAGGAAATTTGACCCGTCAGATGTCGCAGCCTACCTATCACAGTCAGGTAGCGGTCGGGGCTGGTACTAGTTATGGTACCGTGACCTTGGATTTATCGCAAGAAACGCCAAAAAGGCAATGATTCAGAAGGGGAAAAGCATGTCCGATACGCCCGCCCCCGCAGCCCTCGGCGGCCTCTCTGCGGAGGAATCCGAGAAGCTCCAGGAGGCCTTCAAGGATATCGCGACGCGCAGCCAGAAGCTCTTGCAGGAGTTTTCCCAGCGCTACCAAGGCGAGGGACAGCGGGTCGACCCGCTTCACCTCACCCAGACCTTCATGGACTTCACCGCCAAGATGCTGGCCGACCCGAACCGTCTGGTTCAGGCCCAGGTCGAACTCTGGCAGCAATACATGAAGCTCTGGCAGGTCACCGCCCAGCGCATGATGGGGCAGACGGTCGAGCCGGTGGCCGAGCCCGCCCGTGGCGATAAGCGTTTCAACGACCCCGCCTGGAAGGATGAGGTCGTCTTCGACTATCTGAAGCAGTCGTACCTGCTCACTGCACGCTGGCTGCAGGGGACGATCAAACAGGTCGAGGGAGTCGACGACAAAACGGCCCGCAAGGTCGATTTCTATACCCGCCAGTTCATCGATGCCGTGTCGCCCTCGAACTTCGCCCTGACCAACCCGCAGGTCGTGAAGGCCACGGTCGAATCCAAGGGCGAGAACCTGCTGAAGGGTCTCCAGAACCTGCTGGCCGATCTGGAGCGCGGCAAGGGCCAGCTCGCGATCCGTCAGACCGATATGGACGCCTTCAAGGTCGGGGAGAACATCGCAACCACGCCGGGCAAGGTGGTCTACCAGAACGAGATCATGCAGCTGATCCAGTATGCACCGACGACCGAGGAGGTCCACGAGGTGCCGCTGCTGATCGTGCCGCCGTGGATCAACAAGTTCTACATCCTCGACCTCAAGCCCGAGAACTCCTTCATCAAGTGGGCGACCGAGCAGGGTTACACGGTCTTCGTGATCTCATGGGTCAATCCCGACGAACAGCTCGCGAAGATGGTGTTCGAGGACTACATGAAGCTCGGACCGCTGGCGGCGCTGGACGCCATCGCCAAGGCGACCGGGCAACCCAAGGCATCGGCGATCGGCTACTGCATCGGCGGCACGCTGATGGCCGCCACCCTTGCCTACATGGCGGCACGCAACGACGACCGGATCGTGGCCTGCACCTTCTTCACCGCGCAGGTCGACTTCAGCGAGCCCGGCGAACTCAGCGTGTTCATTGACGAGGACCAGCTCGCGAGCGTCGAGGAGATGATGGGGAAGAAAGGCTATCTCGAGGGCAGCGAGATGGCGACAACCTTCAACATGCTGCGCGCCAACGATCTCATCTGGTCGTTCGTCGTGAACAACTACCTGATGGGCAAAGACCCCTTCCCCTTCGACCTGCTGTACTGGAATGCCGACGCGACGCGCATGCCGGCGGCGATGCACAGCTACTACCTGCGCAACATGTATCAGAAGAACCTGCTCAGCCAGCCGGGCGGCATCGTTGTCGACAACGTGCCGATCGACCTGAGCAAGGTTAAAATTCCGGTCTACATCCAGGCCGGCAAGGAAGACCACATCGCGCCGTCACGCTCGGTTTACAAGGCGACGCAGATCTACGGCGGCCCGGTGCGCTTCATGCTCGCGGGCTCGGGCCACATTGCAGGCGTGGTCAATCCGCCGCGCAACAAGAAGTACCAGCATTGGCTGAACGAGACCGACAAGAACCCGCCGACCCTCGCGGAGTGGCTGGCCGGGGCGAAGGAGTTCCCCGGTTCCTGGTGGCACGATTGGGACAAATGGCTGTCCGCGCTATCGGGTCCGAAGGTCCCGGCGCGTGTGCCCGGGACAGGCGAACTGCCGGCCATCGAGGATGCGCCCGGCAGCTACGTGAAAGTGCGGTCCGGCGGCTAGCGGGTCCAGTCCGGCCCCGGAATGCCCATCCGCTTGCCCCGGAGAAGTTTCTCCATGATCGCGATCCCTTCCGCGAAGTCGCCGTCGTCGCAATCGCTTTCGGCGCCGATGCGGGTCATGTTGCGCGCCCCATCCGTCACGCCTTCGCCGCGGCTCTGACCGTAATAGTCGAAGTACTTGATAAGCTGATCGCAACGCGCCTCGCTGGCAGGAACTTGTGCGATGGCCGAAGGCGCCAGCACTGCGACAACCAGGACAACAAGGATCGACCGCATAAACAGATCGGACATCCGCCTTAGCTCCGCCGGTTGAGCGACTCCCGTCGCGACAACGCCGGGCAGGTGCCCGGCGCTCTCATTCCTCGTCTCAACGTGTGTGAAGAACAGGTGGTTCCCGCTCTCGACCGTATTCTAAACGATCAGGAAAAGGTGATCCGTGTCGACACGGACCGCGATGACGACATCCTGAAAATCGTTGTCGCCCCCGGTTGACGCCACGTCTTCGAAGCCGATCAACAACTGCTGCCCTCCCGGAGACACACCCGAAAGGACCTGATTGGCATCGCCGGGGTTGAGAGTCGCGAACGAATGGAAGACCGGCACCGCCGTGAGCGCGCCCAGTGTGGCGCTGCTCAATGTCGGCGGCACGCCGTCGTCGAGATCAGCTGGCGTGTTGGTGCCAGGCTTCAGGAAGGACAGATTGTCGGGCAGGTTTCCGTAGTGCCGGTAGCCATTCTGAATCAGAAAGAAGCCGATCCGTTCGTTCACATCGGGTACCCCGAGGTCAATCGAACCCGAGGCCCCGCGGGTATTGTTGGCCAGGATGTGGACATCGCTGATCGTACCGTCCGCGGCAACACGATAGCTGCCGAGCGTGTTGGCGTAAAAGGAGCCCGATGATCTGAAATCCACGGTGAAGTGGACGTTTCCATCGCCCGTGAGAAACGCCTCGTTGGCAACGCCGTTGATCAGTGAGGGGTTGATGCTCACCCCCTCGCGCAGCGACGGCAGATAGTTCTGGAACGTAATCGTCGTGTGAGCGTCGGCGCCCGTGCCGCGGGTGATCGCCATGAAGTCGCCGCCGGTGAAGTCGCCGTTCAAGAGCAGCGACGTACCATCCGCGGTGAGGGTCGCCGTTCCAGGCCCCAGCACGACATCGAAGTTCGACCGGCCGATCAGCGAGCCGGCAATGTCGATGCGGTCATCGGACGTGAACCCCGAGACGATATCGCCGTTCATGTCGCCCCAGTAACCACCCAGCGTGTCGGCGCCCGAGCCGAGGTCGATCGTATCGCTGCCGCCGCCACCGAAGATCGCGTCGTTGCCCGCCCCGCCGTTGAGCATCTCGCTGCCGGATGATCCGTTGACCGTATCATCGCCCTCGGTTCCCGGTTGGGGCGCCGGTGCGACCAGCTTGAGATACATGCCGCTCCAGTCGTCGTAAGCGATATCGAAGTAGCCGAGCGCAAGGTCGCCAGAGAGCGCGACCGCATATTCCCCTTCCCAAGCCCTTTCCATGACCAGCGTCGATCCCTCGAGACTGACGTCGTAGGTCTGTAAGTCCAGGATGTGGATTACGTCGCCCGCCTGCAAGCCGGCGATCAAGCCCTGGAAGTTGGTGGTGATGTTGAAGGTGACCTGGCCCTGCTGCCCCGCCACCATGACCTCGTTGGCACCCGCGGTGAGCGTGGCCGTTCCACCCCTTTTGGGAGCGGCGGCGAGAAGGCGCGATCCAGCGTCACCCGTGAGAGACGCTCCGTTGGCGGCGGCCCAGACAAATCCGGCCTCGAAGCCGTAATCCAGGGTCGCCGAAATCGCCGGGTCGTCGATGATTGCGAGATTGAGTTTGCCGGCCTCGGCCGCCGAGCTTCCGCTACCCCCGATTGTATAGGCATTGGTTCCCGTGGCGCCGGAGTCGTTTGCGATCGAGTTCAGCGTCGACTGGATCAGGGCGGCGTCATTGGCCGTAAAGCCGGAGCCGTCGATCGAAAAAGCGCCGGGCGCCACCAGTGCGCCGCTGCCATAGTCGATCTTCAGCTCGTGAGAGGGCGTGTTGAAGCCCTCGAACGCGAATCCACCGGGCCCGCCGGGATTGTATATGTAGATCGCGCCGCTATCGTAAACATCGAACTTGTGGCTGTAGAGCGGCCCGAACGACCCGTAATCCGCGATGTCCACGTAGCCGCCCAAGGCCGTCAGATCGAGGGTGGCGGTCCCGACGAAGCCGGTCTGGTTCACCAGGTTGCCCTGCAGGCTGTAACTGGCCGACAGACTCGTGTCCTTGTCCCAGTAGTAAGGCACGTTGAAGGTGGCTGTCTGCCCGACCGGAATGGTGACGCTCTCTCCCCAGGGAGCGGTCAGGGTCAGGTTGATGCCGGTCGGCAGGAACTGGAACTGCTGGGTGATCGCGAGGCCAGCGTCGAGTTCGGCGGTGAGCAGGTTGTAAGTGATGTCGCCGTCGAGAAAGCTGCCAGAAAGAGACGGGAACTCGGGTCCCACGATGTCTTCGATGACCGACAGGACGTCGACGTCAACAGTGGCAATGTCGGGCGTCGTCACGTCCAGCGTCACATCGGCCAACGGGCCGCTGCCCGACTGCTCGTTGGTCAGCGCCTTGTCATACTCCTTCGGCAGGTAGACATCGAAGCCATCGACGATGGTCTTCTTGTCTCCGGAATGGAGAGAGATGAGTTTGATCGTCTTGTCGTAGCTGTACCCGACTGAATCGGAGCCGAAGAGGTCGGAATCGAAATCGAGCGCGAAATCCGCAGTGAAGATCGCATTGAGATCGACCTTGAATTCCGGAAATTTGGCGTCGAAATGGACCGCACTGGCATCGAGGCCATTATTGACGCTCTGAACCGTGAACTGCTGGCCCGCCGTCACGACATTGGGCATCTCGAAGCTGACATCGATCGGGTACTTGAGCGACAGGCTTCCAGCATCGGCCTGGACACTGAAGACCAGGGAGACGCTGGCGCTGGCAGAGACCGACAGGTCGTCATCGAACTCGCTGAAGCTGTCGGAAAACCCTTCGCTGAAGAGCGTCCAGCTGTCGTTTATGGTGAACGCTTGGCCAGAACTCCACATGCTCTGGTCGGTCGTCTTGAACTCGACCTTTTGAGAATCCGTCACGATCGACGGTGTTAAGATTGTCATCACTCAACCCCGAGTACGCTCCCCGCACTTTTTGAAACGTAGATGAGGATACATTCCCTGACTACCTGGTTTTCGGATCTTATTGTGCGGCTTCCGCGTGGTTGCCCCGGTACGCCTGTCCGAGCCGGACATAGGCCGCCGCAGACCGCCGGAAGGACTCGATGTCCTTCTCGGTGATGTCACGCATCTTGACCGCAGGGTTGCCGGCCCACAGTTCGCCCTTGCGCACGATCTTGCGCGGCGTGACCACCGCGCCGGCGGCAACCATGGCCCCCGTCTCGACCACCGCCTCGTCGAGCACCGTCGAATGCATGCCGATGAAGGCATCGTCCTGCACCTCGCAGGCATGCAGCAGCGCCAGGTGACCGACCGTGACGTTGCGGCCGACCACCGTGCCGACACCACGCGCGGCGATGTGGATCACCGTGCCGTCCTGGATGTTGGAATTCTCGCCGATCCGGATGCCCGGCCCGTCGCCGCGCAACACGGCGCCGAACCAGATGCTGCAGTTGGCGGCGATCTCGACCTCGCCGATCAGCGTTGCGTTGGGCGCCACGAAAGCCGTGCTGTGGACCTGCGGCACGAAACCGTTGAAGGGCACGATGAGACCGGACATCGGATCGCAACTCCACAAACCTGAGGCCACAAAAACGAAGGGCGCCCTGAGGCGCCCTTCGAAGATATCGGAAACGCGGGTTTAGCGCTTCGAGAACTGGAAGCGGCGACGCGCACCGGCGCGGCCGTACTTCTTGCGCTCGACCACGCGGCTGTCGCGGGTGAGGAATCCGGCAGCCTTGACGCTGCCGCGCAGGCCGGGCTCGAACTTGGTGAGCGCCTGCGAGATGCCGTGACGCACGGCGCCCGCCTGGCCCGACAGACCGCCGCCGGAAACCGTGGCGACGACGTCGAACTGGCCGTTGCGCTGGGTCACGTCGAACGGCTGCTGGATCATCATGCGCTGGGTGGGACGCGCGAAGTAGATCGTCTGATCGCGGCCGTTGATGGTGATCTTGCCTGTGCCGGGCTTGACCCAGACGCGGGCAACCGCGTTCTTGCGGCGGCCCGTGGCATAGGCACGACCCTGCGCATCGATTTCCTTCTCGCGCGGCGCGCCCGGCGCCTGGGCGACCGTCGGGGCCTTCTTCAGTTCGGCAAACGACGAAAGTTCGGTAGCCATGTTAGCCGATCCTCGAGTTCTTGCGGTTCATTGCGGCGATGTCGAGCTTCTCAGGCTGCTGGGCCTCCTGCTCGTGGTTCGGTCCGGCGTAGACACGCAGGTTCTTCATCTGCGCCCGGCCGAGCGGGCCGCGGGTGATCATGCGCTCCACGGCCTTGATCAGGACGCGCTCCGGGAAGCGGCCTTCGAGGCGCTTGCCCAGGGTCTCGCCCTTGATGCCGCCGGGATGGCCGGTGTGCCAGTAGAAGACTTCGCGCTCGGCCTTGCGGCCCGTGAGGCGCACCTTCTCGGCGTTGATCACGACGATGTTGTCACCGCAATCGATGTGCGGCGTGAACATCGGCTTGTGCTTGCCGCGCAGGCGCATGGCGATGATCGAGGCGAGCCGGCCGAGAACCAGCCCGTCGGCGTCGATCAGAAACCACTTCTTCTGCACTTCGGCAGTCTTGATACTGGCAGTCTGGTGGGTGAGAGCTTGCATGAGTCTTTCTTCCAATGAGCGCGCGCTTATGGGGAGAGACGCGAGGCTTGTCAAATCGCCAGAAAAACGCTCGTTATTTCAAAGACTTACAGACGCGGTATTATAATACCTCCGGCCTAAGCCTTGGGCGGTATGGCATATGTCACCGTGGCGTGTGCGACCGGATCGGGCTTGCCGTCGCTCCAGATCGTGAAGTCCCCGACCGCCAGGGTCTTGCCGAGCTTCATCAGGCGGCCCTCCCCGATCAGGTCCGCCGGCTCCGGCTTGCGCATGAAGTTGATGTTGAGGTTGGTCGTGACCGCCAGGGCCACCGGCCCGAGTTGGCCCAGGATCAGCAGATAGAAGCCGCAATCGACCAGCCACATCAGCGTCGGGCCCGAGATCGTGCCACCCGGCCGCAGATGCCGCTCGTGCGTCGGCAGGCGCAGCCGGATGGTCTTGTCGTCGAGATGCTCGATGGCCAGCCCGAGATGGGCGGCCTGCGGGAAGTGCTCGCCGAGGAAATCCATCAACTCGGCTGGCGACATCATCGGCATGACGCACCTGCCCTCTTCCCATAGACTGCCGCCATGACCGCCGCCTCCAACGAACCCGTCCTGCTGCGCCGCGACGAGGGCCGCGTCGCCTTCCTCACGCTCAACCGGCCGCACGCCATGAACGCCCTCTCGGGTGACCTTATAGACGCGCTGCAGGCTGAACTCGACAGGCTGGCCAAGGACAAGCATGTCCGCTGCGTCGTGATCGAGGCGCAGGGCGATCGTGCCTTCTCGACCGGCCACGACCTGCGCGAGGTCGCCTCGACCCGCGACTATGCCGTCCATCACGACCTGATGACACGCTGCTCGGCGATGATGATGTCGATCGGCCGCCTGCCCCAGCCAGTGATCGCCAAGGTCAAGGCTGTCGCCACCGCCGCCGGCTGCCAGCTCGTCGCCGCCTGCGACCTCGCGGTCGCTTCGAACACCGCGACCTTCGCGACCTCCGGCATCATCAATGGCCTGTTCTGCGGCACGCCCTCGGTTGCGGTCGGCCGCACCGTCGGCCCCAAGCGCGCACTCGACATGCTGCTTACCGGCCAGTTCGTCGATGCCGCCACGGCGCTGCGCGACGGCCTCGTGAGCCGCGTCGTGCCCCCGGCCGACCTCGACCGCGAGACCAAGGCGCTGGCCGATCATATCGCCGCCCAGCCGCCGCAGCAGATCTCTTCCGGCAAGGCGATGTTCCACAAGCACATGGAGATGACCGTCGAGCAGGCCTACGCCTACGCGACGGACTTCATGGCGGGCGCCCTGCAGCGCGAGGACGCGCAGGCTGGCATCGACGCCTTCGTGAACAAGAAGCCGAAGCCGGAGTGGACGGGACGGTAGCCAACAACGTTAGCGGTCAACCAAGCGGCCTCGCAAGAATGCCTGCAGTGCAAGAATGTGAGAGAGGAAACATATGCGGGTATCGAGACTTTCCCGCCGCGCGGCTGTCGCGGCGGCCATGGCGAGCATTGCAGCGGCTGCTGCTCCGGCGGGCGCGCAGGACCTTCAGCCCAGCAAGCCCATCGTCATCGTCGCGCCGTTCGGGCCGGGCACCACCAACGACATCATCGCCCGCCTCCTTGCGCAGGACATGACGGCCACCTTGGGCCAGAGCGTCATCGTCGAAAATCGCCCCGGCGCCACCGGCAACATCGGCGTCGACTATACGGCCAAGGCGCGGCCCGACGGGCATACGGTCGTGATCTCATCCCTGAGCAACATCATCAATCAGGCGACCGGCAACAACACGGTCAATCTGCTGAATGACCTGACGCCGGTCAGCTTCACGGGTGGCGTGTACTATTCGATGTTCGTGCCCAACGAGCTGCCGGCGCAGACCGTTGCCGAACTGGTCGAACTCGCACGCAAGCAACCGGGCAAGATAAACTTCTCGGGCTTCGCCGGCGGCGTGCCGCAGTTCCTGGGCGAGATGCTCAATCGCGCCGCGAAGATCGACATGGTGATGGTGCCCTACAAAAGCACCACCGACGCGCTGAACGACCTGCTCACCAACCGCATCCAGGTCTGGTTCACGCCCGTCGCCTCCGGCGTGCCGGTCCACAACGCAAAGCAAGCGCGCCTGCTTGCCGTGACCGGCGAGAAGCGGGCCGCCGCGCTCCCCGACATTCCGACCTTCAAGGAACTCGGCTATCCCGACATCGTGGCCGACGTGTCGTTCTACATGATGGCGCCCAAGGGGACGCCGCAGCCGATCGTCGACAGGCTCTACCGCGCGGTCGACAAGGCGATGGAGAGTCCCAAGGTAAGGGAATCGTTCCGTGTCCAAGGCATCGAGGACCGGCGCGGCGGCCCCGCCGACCTGGGCGCCTATATCGCCCGCGAACTCAGCCGCTGGACCGAGATCGTGAAGCTTTCGGCACCGCCGAAGTAGCGCCCTCCCCCGAATCAGAAGAGCGCGCCTCGCGGCGCGCTCTTTTCGTTTGCATATCGGCCATCCATACGGCGGACTACTGCCGCCAGTCGGTGCCCTTGCCCTCGATCTGACGCAGGGCTGCCTTCCAGTAGGTCATGCCGTATTCCGGGTTGGCGCGCTGCTGCTTGGCGCGCTCGCCGTACTGGCGGATCACGTCCTCCTCGATCGGGGCCGGCTCCTCGTCGAGGCTGCGGGCGATGACCTCGACCTCACAAGCGCGCTCGAGCATGTACATGCGCCGCAGCGCGCCCTGGATGGTCGCGCCCACCGTCAGAAGCCCATGATTGCGCAGCACAACCGAGTTGCCGCCCTGGCAGGACACGCCCAACGCATCACACTCTTCCTGGGACGTCGGCATGCCGTACTCGTGATAGACGAGGTCGTCATAGACCGAGAGCGCATCCTGACTGATCGGACGGATGCCCTTCTTGAGAACGGACACACCGGTGCCGGCGCGGGTGTGCGTATGCATCACGCAGTTTGCATCCGGCCGTGCCTTGTAGACGCCCGAATGGATGGTGAAGCCCGCCGCGTTGAACTTGCCGTCTTTGGCGTAGACATTGCCGTCGATGTCCATTTTCACCAGGCTGGACGCCGTGATCTCGTCGAACAGATCGCCGTAATTGTTGATCAGGAAGCACTTGGGCTCGCCCGGGATGCGCACCGTCATGTGGGTGTCGATCGTGTCGGTCCAGCCGAAATGGTCAGTGATGCGGTAAAGCGCAGCGAGGTCGCAACGGGCCTGCCATTCGGCCTCGGTCATATCGAGCTTGTCGGACTGCATCACCGTATCCATCTCGCGCTCCTGCTGTGTTTCGGCCACGCCGCAGACCTTAGCGTAACGCAACTCGCGTTGCAGTGCGATCAGCTCTTTCCCTCTGGAACGCAGAGCCGCCCTGCGAACGCTCGGCACAGTATTTGCGTCTCGTATGCCGGACAGGCGGTAGCGGAGGGCGTACGTGGCGACCAACCCATTTCATCTCGCGTGGTTCTTACAGGGCTCCAGTGTGCAAGCGTGGGGCGAGCCCTGGACGGGGCACATCGGGACGACCTGGGAGCAGCCGGAGCTGTTTCTCGACATGGCCCGCAGCCTCGAGCGCGCCTGCTTCGACTACATCCTCCTCGAGGACTCATCCTATGTTGGCGAGAGTTTCGGCGGCTCCACCGAGATCTACCTGAAGAAGGCCATAGCCGTGCCGCGGCAGGATCCGTCCGTGGTCGCCGCGCTGATGACCCAGGTGACCTCGCGCATCGGCATCGTGCCGACCTTCGGCACCTACGCTTACCATCCCTATCTGCTGGCGCGCCTCATGGCGACACTCGACCAGGTATCGGCCGGCCGCGCCGGCTGGAATGCCGTCACCGGCAGTTCAGACTTCGCGGCGATGAACTTCGGCATGCCGGGAATGCCCGAGCATGACCTGCGCTACGACATGGCGGACGAATACATGGAGGTGGTCCGAGGCCTGTGGGGCTCATGGCAGCCCGGCGCGATGATCGCCGACCGCAAGAGCGGCAACCTAATCGACCACACCAAGGTCCACGCCGTGAATTACGAGGGCAAGTACTTCAAGACTCGCGGCCCGCTCAATTCAGGCCCCAGCCCTCAGGGCCGGCCCGTCATTGCCCAGGCCGGCGGATCGCCGCGCGGCCGCCGCTTCGCCGCCGCCCATGCCGATACGATCGTGGTCAATGCCAAGGGCATCGACGCCATGCGCGCCTATCGCGACGACGTACGCAAGCACATGGTGGCGCTGGGCCGCAACCCGAGCGACTGCAAGGTCCTCTACCTGATCAACCCGATCCTCGGCGAGACTATGGAAGAGGCACTGGAGCGCAAGAAGAAGCGCGAGTGCATGGCCCAGGCCAACATCCAGGAGCGTCTCGCCCACTTCGGCAAGGTCACCAACATCGACTTCGGCAAATTCGACCTCGACAAGCCGCTGCCCGATGACGTGACCACGAACGGTCACCAGCTCAACCTCGAACAGTTCCGCGCCCTGGCCAACGGCCGCTCGATCCGCCAGACCATGGCCTCGTTCAACGCCGTCGACCTGTCGATCGATCTGTGCGGCACCTGCGACGCGGTGGCCGCGCGCATGGGCGAGGTCATGCAGGAGGTCGGTGGCGACGGCTTCCTCTTCTCCATGCCCAACGTCAACCGCCGCACCCTTGCCGAGATCGAGGACGGGCTCGTTCCCGCCCTCCAGGATCGCGGCCTCGTGCGCAAGGCCTACGAGCACAAGCAGTTCAGGGAAAATCTCCTCGCATACTGATCCAGCCAACGGGAAGGAAGGCATCCATGAGCAAGAAGATCATCGGCCGGCGAACCACCCTTGGCCTCGTGGGCGCAAGCCTCGTCTCCGCCCCCTTCATCCGCCCGAGTTTCGGCCAGGCCGCGTGGCCCGAGCAGACCACCGTGCCCGATGTACTGAAAGGCAGCGGTGAAGTCCGGATTGCCACTTTCGGCGGCACCATGCAGGAGGTTCAACAGAAGGCCTACTTCGAGCCGTTCGAGAAGATCACCGGCATCAAGGTGCGCGCCTTCCCGGGCTCCGACGCCACCAAGATCAAGGCCATGGTCGATACCGGCAACGTCGAATGGGACATGGCGCAACTCAGCCGTGGCTCGATCATGAACCTCCAGAAGCGCGGCGACTACTTCGAGAAGATCGACTACGACATCGTCGATCCGGGCGTCGAGCCGCAGTATCGCTTCGAGTACGGACTCGAAATGCTGGTCTGGGCGCAGGTCCTCGCCTACCGCACCGATGCCTTCAAGGGCGCCGTTCCTTCCGGCTGGGCCGACTTCTGGGACACCAAGAAGTTCCCCGGCGATCGCGCCATGTTCGGCACCAACAGCGGCGGCTGGCCCGAGATGGAATTCGCGCTGATGGCCGCCGGCGTCCCGGCCGACAAGCTCTATCCCATCGATGTCGACAAGGCGCTGGCGAGTTACGCCAAGATCAAGAAGGACGTCTTCAAGTGGTGGGATACCGGCGCGGTGCCGATCCAGCTCCTGACCGACCGCGAAGTCACGATGACCACGGTGTGGAACGGCCGTATGGCCGCGCTGCAGGCCGCCGGCGTGCCGGCCGCGATCAACTGGAACCAGGGCCTGCTGAAGCGCGACGCCTGGGGCATTCCCAAGGGCGCCAAGAACAAGGTCAACGCCATGAAGTTCGCGGCCTATTCGACCATGGCGATTCCGCAGGCCCGCGTGTGCCTTGGCATCCCCTACGGCTCGGTGAACGCCAAGTCGAACGAGTACATCCCGGCGGAACGCCTGGCTGTCCTGCCGAGCGCACCGGACATCAAGAAGCAGCTCGTCAACTACAACTACGATTGGTGGATCGACAATCGAGAGGCGGTGATTCCCAAGTTCAACAAGTGGCTGTTGAGCTGACGCCATGACCGGCGCTGGCATGAACGGAGCCGGCTCCGCCTCGGGCAGCGGCGCCTCGGTGACGCTCTCCAACCTGGAGAAGACCTACGATCGCGCCAACGCCACCGCGAAAGCCGTGGACGGCGTCTCGCTCGACATCCGCTCCGGTGAGTTTCTGACGATGCTGGGTCCCAGCGGCTCGGGCAAGACCACGACGCTGATGATGATCGCCGGTTTCGAGACGCCCACCGCCGGCGACATCGCGATCGACGGCAAGTCGGTCGTCGCCATGCCACCCTACCGGCGCAACATCGGCATGGTGTTCCAGAACTACGCCCTGTTCCCCCACCTCACGGTCGAGGAGAATGTCGGCTTCCCGTTGAAGCAGCGCGGCGTGCCGAAGGCCGAGCGAGCAAAGCTGGTCGCCGAGGCGCTGGAGCTGGTGCACTTGCCGGGTTACGGGGCGCGCTATCCGCGCCAGCTCTCGGGCGGCCAGCAGCAGAGGGTCGCCGTGGCCCGTGCTGTCGTGTTCAAGCCTCGCCTGCTGCTGATGGACGAGCCGCTGGGCGCGCTCGACAAGCAGCTCCGGGAAAACCTGCAGCTCGAGATGCGCCGCCTCCACGCCGACCTCGGCATCACCTTCATCTACGTGACGCACGACCAGGAAGAGGCGCTCACCATGTCCGACCGCATCGCCGTCATGAACGACGGCAAGGTGGCGCAGGTCGGAAGTCCGGAGGATCTCTACGACCGGCCCGACAACCGCTTCGTCGCGGGCTTCATTGGGGAATCGAACTTCCTGCCGGCGATCGTGCGCGGCCTGGAAGACGACGTGGTCATCGCCGAGTGCGAGGGCACGCTCATCCGCGCGCTCTGCCCCGGCCGGCCGGCTAGCGGCGAGAAGGTCACGCTCACGACGCGGCCCGAACGGCTGCGTTTCGCCGACGCAAACCAGGCCGGCATACATCCTCAGAACCGGCTGAGCGTCACCGTCACCGAAGCCGTCTTCGCAGGCGAGCGTTGCCGCTACATGCTGCAGGCGGGCGACGGAACCTCGATCGTGCTCAAGGAACCGTCCAGCGCCGCCATCCGCCGCCGCGCGGTCGGTGAGCGCGCGGAGATCGCCTGGTCCGTCGCGGACACGATTCTTGTCTGAGGTGCGCCTTGTCTGAGGTCGTGCAGCCCGCTTCCCTCGCCCTCGCGGTCAGTCGGCCGACGACGCCACCGTTCGACTGGCGCCGAGTGGTGCCCCTGCTGCTGGCGGCGCCGCTGCTGATCTACATGCTGGTCTTCTACGCGTTGCCGGTGGTGGCGATGCTGTTGCGCAGCGTGAACGATCCGACCTGGACCCTTGGCAACTACGCCACCCTGTTCGAGGACGTCGTGTTCCAGAAGACGTTCTGGATTACGCTCAACACTTCGGTCATCGTCACGCTGGGCTGCCTGATCCTGGGCTATCCGGTGGCCCTGGGCCTCGTGCGCTCCAGGACGATGGCGCCGTTCATTCTCGTGATTATTCTGCTGCCCTTCTGGACCAGCGTCCTGGTCCGCAGCTACGCCTGGATGGTGCTGCTCGGACGCCATGGCCTGGTCAACGAAGCGCTGATGGCGCTCGGCCTGATCGACCGGCCCATCCGCATTCTGAACACGACGCTCGCGACGCAGATCGCGATGATCCACATCCTCCTGCCCTACATGATCCTGCCGATCGCCAACGCGCTCCGGCAGATCGATCCCTCCCTGATCCGCGCCGCGTCGGGCCTCGGCTCGACACCGTTCATGACCTTCCGGCAGGTGATCCTGCCGCTGTCCATGTCCGGCGTTGCGGCCGGCACTCTCCTCACTTTCGTGCTGGCGCTCGGCTTCTACATCACGCCCGCCATGGTCGGCGGGCCGCGCGACATCACGCTCTCGATGCTGATCGCCCAGCAGGTCGAGCAGCTCAACTGGGCCTACGCCGCGACCCTCTCCGCGATCCTGCTGGCGACGGCGCTGGCCATTCTGGCGGTCGCCCGCAAGCTGCCCGGCGTCGGCAATGCCTTCAGGACGAGCATGCGATGAGGCTGGCGCAGATCCTCCCCGCCACCATGGTCGGCCTGATCCTGTTCTTCCTGGCCTTCCCGATCGTCGTGGTGGCCATCGCCTCCTTCTCTTCGGCGACCTACCTCACGTTTCCGCCGCCCGCCTTCGGCTTGCGCTGGTACGAAGCCTATTTCAGCAATCCCGACTGGTTGAAGCCGACCTGGGTCAGCATCTGGGTGGCCTGCGCCGTCGTCGTGCTGGCGACCTTCCTCGGCACCCTGGCCGCGCTCGGTATCGCACGCCTGCCCAAGGGCATGCGCGTCGTCGCGGCAGGCCTGATCCTGTCGCCGCTGATCGTGCCCGGCATCGTCGTGGCGATCGGCATCTACTACGCCTATTCGCGCTACGGCCTGGTCGGCACGCCGATCGCGATGGTGCTGGCCCACACCTGCCTCGCCGTTCCCTTCGTCGTCACCAGCGTCACCGCGAGCCTGTCCGGCATCGACCCGCGGCTGGAACAGGCCGCCCTCAGTCTCGGCGCGACGCCCGGCGCCACCTTCTTCCAGGTGACCCTGCCGCTGATCCAGCCCGGTGTGCTTGTCGGCGCCCTGTTCGCCTTCATCACTTCGTTCGACGAGCTGATCGTGGCGCTGTTCATTTCCGGCACCGGCGCAGTCACCCTACCGCGCCGCATGTGGGACGACCTGCGTTTCCAGATCGACCCGACCATCGCCGCCGTCTCGACCCTCACGATCGTGTTGACGGCCGCCCTGATGGGCGCTGCGCATCTCCTGCGCAAGCGCGCGGAGCAGAACCGGATGGCTACTTCTTCTGCAGCGCCTTGACCGCCGCCAAGGTGTTCTCGACATGCTTGTCGGGATTGCGATCGGAGAAGGCGTAGACGATCTTCCCGTCCGGCGCGATCACGTAGGAAATGCGATCGGCGATACCGACGCTGCCGACCCGGATCAACGCAGAGTCATAGGCCTTGATGACCTTGAGATCCGGATCGGCGGCGACCGGGAACTTGCCCGAGCAGGCCTGCGTCGAAAACTTGTGCAAGGTGCCGATATCGTCGGCCGACATGCCGATCAGGGTCGCGCCCATCGCGTTGAACCGCTCTGCTGCCTCGGCAAACTCGTGCGCTTCCGCCGTGCACCCGGTCGTGAAGGCCTTGGGGAAGAAGTACAGTACCACAGGCCCCTTCTTCAGGGCCTCGGCCAGCGAGAACGTATAGTCCTTGCCGTCGAGCGCGGCCGGCGCCGTGAAGATGGGCGCCGTGTCGCCGGGCTTCAGGGCGGCCCAGACCGGGGTCGCCGCGATACAGGCGAGTGCGAGAGCCGTTGCTGCGATCCGCTTCATGACCTTCTCCTTCAGGATTGGGACCATAACGCGCCGTGGCACTCGCCGGTGCCACGTCCGAGTGAGGCGGCGCTTCACTCGGCGTTCAATCCCTTCATGTAGGTCGAGGGGACGACCGACTTCACCGACTGTGCACGCTTGGCCAGCCAGTAGGCCTGCGCCGGCGGCACGGAAGCGAACTTCGGATCGACGCCCAGCTTCTGCGCCGCATCCATCGGCCAGTTCGGATTGTAGAGAAGCTCGCGCGCCAGGGCGATCAGGTCGGCGCGGCCTTCCTGCAGGATCTTCTCCGCCTGGTCGGCATGCACGATCAGGCCGACGGCCATGCTCAAGATGTCGGCGTCGTTCTTCAGCCGGTCCGCATAGGGTACCTGATAGCCGTAGGTCACGGGACCGGTGCCGACCACCGGCGCGCCGCGCATGCCGCCCGAGCTGCAGTCGATCACGTCGACGCCCTTCGGTTTCAGGATTTTCGCCAGCGCCACGCTCTGGTCCGGCCCCCAGCCGGAATCGTCCTCGACCGAGAAGCGCACGAACAGCGGCTTCGAGGCCGGCCAGTGCGCGCGCACGCTCTCCACGACCTCGATGGCGAAGCGCATGCGGTTCAACTCGCTGCCGCCATACTGGTCGTTGCGCACGTTGGAGAACGGCGACAGGAACTGGTGGATCAGGTAGCCGTGCGCCATGTGGATATCGAGCACGTCGAACCCGGCCTCGTGCGCGCGGCGCGCCGCCTGCCCCCAGCGCTCGACCGCTTCCGGGATTTCCGCCAAGGTCAACGCGCGCGGCGTGGGATCGCTGTCGGGCGAGTTGATGCCGCTCGAGGAGACGAGCTCCCACTGATCCCAGTCGTCGATCTCGGGCGACGGGTTCAGCGGTCCGCCGCCTTCCCACGGCCGGAAGCGCCGGGCCTTGCGTCCCGAGTGCCCGAGCTGGATCCCCGGTACGGAATTGTGCAGCCGGATGAAGTCAACGCAGCGCTTGAGGCCGGGAATGAAGGCATCGTCCCACAGGCCGAGATCGCCCACCGTGCCGCAGCCGCGGCGCTCGACCTTGGTCGACTCCATGATGACCAGCCCGGCGCCACCCGCCGCGTAGCGGCCGGCATTCACCAGGTGCCAGTCGGTGGCGAAGCCCTTCTCCGCCGCATACTGATGCATCGGCGCCACGACGACCCGGTTCTTCAGGGTGACGTCGCGGATGGAAATCGGCTCGAACAGCATCGGACCGGCCATGTATACTCCCCCCATGCAAGCCGCCTTCAGCGACCGTTACGACGATCTCTATCTGCGCAGGATCCTGCGCGATACCAAGACCATCGCCATGGTCGGCGCCTCGGCCAACTGGAATCGTCCCAGCTATTTCGCCATGAAATATCTGCTCGACCGGGGATACAAGGTCATTCCGGTCAATCCGGCGGCGGCCGGCCAGGAAATCCTCGGGCAGAAGGTCTACGCCTCACTCGGCGAACTGCCGGTCAAAGTCGACATGGTCGACATCTTCCGCAATTCCGAAGCCGCCGGCCCGATCACCGACGAGGCGATCAAGCACGGCGCCAAAGTTGTCTGGATGCAGCTCGGCGTGGTGAATGTGGAGGCAGCGGAGCGCGCCGAAAAAGCCGGCCTCAAGGTGGTGATGAACCGCTGCCCCAAGATTGAGCATTCCCGCCTCGCTGGCACCATCGAATGGCACGGCATTGCCAGCGGCGTCATCTCCTCGAAGAAGCGCGCGCTGTAAAGCCATCGCCGCAGTGGCGCCAGCCCGAGCAACCCAAAACCGGCCCGAGGGCCGGCGGTTGTCAAAGGGTTGGGAGGTCCGCAGTACCCACACCAGGCTGCAGACCTCCGCTCCCCCTCATGATCGCGCCTTCCCGGTCTTCGCCGGAAGTGGCGCGGCCCCCCTGAGAGATGCTGTCGGGTGTAGGAAAGCCGGCGATGGTGGGGCCACCGCCGGCTCCTTACTGAGGTCTTGCTAACCGCCCGGGGAGAGATAGCGGCTTCGCTTCAACCTCGAAGACTGAACTCAATTCCGGAGAGAAGGCTTCGGCCGGAGCCCGAGGGCTCCGGCCGATCGAGAGGTTTGCTAGGCCGCCCGGGGAGAGATAGCGACAAAGCGCGTCATCCCCTCTCGAAACACCTTCATCAGCACCGGCTTGCCGGTGGTCTTCGCTTCCGTGAGCTTCTCGACGGCCGCCTTCGGGCTGTCGACGGCGTCCTTGCCGACCTGCTGCAGCACGTCGCCGGCCTTCAAACCCTGGTCGTCGGCCGGGCTGCCCGGCTCGACCTTGGCGACGACCACACCCTTCACCTCGCTGCCGAGGCCGAGCTCCTTGCGCGCTTCCGAAGACAGCGGCGCCAGCGAGACACCGTAGGAGAGCGGCGCCGGCTTCGCGGCCCCGTCCTTGCCGTCGGCGGAGGCCTTGACGATCGCGTCGTCCTTCTGGCCACCGACCTTGGCGGTGAGCGTCATTTCCTTGCCGTCGCGCCACACACCCAGCTTGACCGAGGTGCCCGGCTTGACGGCGGAGATGCTGCGGGTGAGCTCCTTGATGCCGTCGACCTTCTTGCCGTCGACGCTCACGATCACGTCACCCGACTGGACACCGGCTGCGAGCGCCGCGCTGTCCGGCTGGACCACCGCCACCAGGGCGCCCTTCTCGCTCTTCAGCGACAGGCTCTCGGCGATCTCCTTCGAGACGGGCTGGATCTGAACACCCAGCAGGCCACGCTCGACCCGCCCGCTGTCCTTCAGCTCCGCCACCACCGGCTGCGCCAGCGAAGACGGGATCGCAAAGCCCAGGCCGATGCTGCCGCCGGTCGGGGAGTAGATGGCCGTGTTGATGCCGATCACGTTGCCGTCCATGTCGAACAGCGGGCCGCCGGAGTTGCCGCGGTTGATGGCCGCGTCGGTCTGGATGTAGTCGTCGAACGGACCCGAGTGGATGTCACGGCCGCGCGCCGACACGATGCCCGTGGTCACGGTGCCGCCGAGGCCGAACGGGTTGCCCACCGCCATCACCGGCTGGCCGACGCGCACCTTGCCGGCGTCGCCGAACGAGACGTACGGCAGCGGCTTGTCGCTCTCGACCTTGAGCACGGCCAGGTCGGTCTTCTCGTCGCCGCCCATCATTTTGGCCGGCAGCTTGGTGCCGTCCGCCATGGTGATCGTGATCGAGTCGGCCTTGCCGACCACGTGATAGTTGGTGACGATCACGCCCTTGGCGTCGATGATGAAGCCCGTGCCGACGGCCTGGGCCTTCTCCTTCGACTGCGGGCGGCCCTTGCCGTCCGGACGACCCGGCTGGTTCGGCTGCATCGGCTGGCCGAAGCGCTCCGCGAAGCGCTTCATGAATTCTTCCATCTGCTTCTGCTGCGAGTCCGACATGCGGGTCTCGTCTTCGTCGTCCGCGCCGGCCTTCATGGTCACGGCGACATTGACGACCGCAGGAGTTACCTTGGCAGCCAGGTCCGAGAAGTCCTGAACGGGCATGGTCTGGCCGGCGATGGCCGCAGGAGCGGTGAACATCGGGGCGATCAGGGCAGGCGCCGTCAGGGCAGTGGTGAGCGCCAGGGCGGTCAGGATACGGGACTTGGTCTTGGTCATGATCTAAAGCCTCCTCCTTGGGGGGTGAGCGGAATATGGGGGACGACCCGTAGCGCCCTGATGGCCGCAGGATTGAATGTTTGTATAGTTCGGGAACGTTGCGCCGAGGGCCGGCGCCGGGATAGACGGGCGCCGTGAAGATCCTCCTCGTTGAAGACGACAAACAAACCGCCGACTACATCGCCAAGGGCCTGCGCGAGCACGGCCATGTGGTCGACCATGCCGACAACGGACGCGACGGCCTCTACCTCGCCACCGGTGAGAAGTACGACGTGCTGATCGTGGACCGCATGCTGCCGCAGATGGACGGGCTCTCGCTCGTCAAGGCGGCCCGAGCCTCCGGCATGAAGGCGCCGGTCCTGTTCCTCACCACCATGGGCGGCGTCGACGACCGTGTCGCCGGTCTCGAGGCCGGCGGCGACGACTATCTGACCAAGCCCTTCGCCTTCGCCGAACTCCGGGCGCGGATCGGCGCCCTCTCCCGCCGCCCGCCGATCGTGGCCGCAACCTCCCTCGTGGCTGGCGACCTCGAAATGGATCTGCTGGCGCGGACCGTGACGCGCGGAGGCAAGCGCATCGAGCTGCTTGCCCAGGAATTCAAGGTCCTCGAATACCTGCTGCGCCATGCCGGCGAGGTGGTGACGCGCACCATGCTGCTCGAAAAGGTCTGGGATTTCCATTTCGACCCCAAGACCAACATCGTCGAGACGCATATCAGCCGGCTGCGCTCCAAGATCGACAAGGGCTTCGACAAGCCGCTGCTCCATACGATCAGGGGGGCGGGCTATGTCATTCGCGCGCCTGACTAGGATCCTGCGCTCGGCGAGCTTTCGCCTCCCGTTGATCTACGCCGTCCTGTTCATCCTGTCCGCTGGCGTCCTGTTCGCCAGTGTCTACTGGACCGCGACCGCGGCGATGCAGAACGACATGGCGGCCGTGCTGCGCTCCGAGGCCTACCAGCTCGCCGAGGTTCATCGCCGCAGCGGTCTCGCGGGTCTGGCCGAGCAGATCACGCGGCGCATCAACTTCCGCACCCGGGGCCCGATCTTCTACCTGCTGCAGGCGCCCAACCGCCGCGTCGTCGTCGGCAACCTGCCGGGCATGCCCCCGGTCAACGGCGCCATCGACTTCGAGCCCGACCAGCCCCAGCCCGAGATCGATCCCGAACGACCCGGCGAGCGACCCAAGCTGACCGGCTTCGGCCTCACCCTGCCCGACGGCTCGTTCCTGCTGGTGGCCCAGGACGCCAACCGCCTGGTCGACATGCAGCGCGCCATCATCCGCGCGTTCGCTTGGTCGGGCGGCCTCACCCTCCTGCTGGCCATCGCCGGCGGTGTCCTGCTCGGCAGCAACTTCCTGCGCCGCATCGACACGATCGCCCGTACCAGCCGCGCCATCATGGAAGGCGATCTCTCCGCCCGCATCCCCGTGCGCGGCACGCACGACGAAATCGACCAGCTGGTGGCCAGCCTCAATGCCATGCTGGCCCGCATCCAGCAGCTCATGGACGGCCTGCGCCAGGTGTCGAGCGACATCGCCCACGACCTGCGTACGCCGCTCGGCCGCCTGCGCCAGCGGCTGGAGGACGCCCGCGAGCGCGCGACGACCACCGCCGACTACAGTGCCGCCACCGATGCCGCGATCGAGGAAGCGGATGCCCTGCTGGAAACCTTTTCGGCCCTACTGCGCATCGCCCAGGTCGAGGCCGGCGCCCAGAAGAGCGCCTTCGCGCCGTTCGATGTCTCCGCCCTGCTGAAGAGTCTGGGCGAAACCTATCAGCCCGTCGCCGAAGATTCCGAGCGGACCCTCGAGGTCCAGATCGAGCCCGGCGCGACGCTGACCGGAGACCGCCAGTTGATCGCCCAGCTCGTGTCCAACCTGCTGGAAAACGCCCTGCGTCATACGCCCGAGGGCACGAAGTTGCACCTCGGCCTGCATCGCCAAGGTGAAGGGTTCGAAATCGAAGTCGCCGACAACGGACCGGGCATCCCCACCTCCGAGCACGACAAGGTCTTCGACCGCTTCTACCGGCTCGATCGCAGCCGCTCGACGTCGGGCAGCGGCCTCGGCCTCGCGATGGTCAAGGCGATCGCCGGCCTGCACGGTCTCACGATCCGCCTCGAAGATGCGAAACCCGGTCTGCGCGTCGTCCTTCAGACCGCCAGATAGCGCTTCTTCACGTCGTCGTTGGCGCGCAGCTCGTCGATCGAGCCGCGATAGACGATGTGGCCCTTGTCGATCACGGCAACGTGGCTCGCGATGTCGAGACAGAAATGCATGTTCTGTTCGGCCACGATCAGGGTCGTGCCCATGTCGCGCAGCCGCTGGATCAGCTCGCCGATCTTCTCGACGATGATCGGCGCCAGTCCTTCGCTGGGCTCATCGAGGAGAACCACGTCGGGGTTGCCCATCAGCGTGCGCGCGATGGTGAGCATCTGCTGTTCGCCGCCCGACAACCTGCCACCCATGCGGCCGCGCATCGACGCCAGGATCGGGAAGACGTCGTAGATCTTCTCCAGCGTCCAATCGATCCTGCCGCCGACACCGGGTTTGATCGCGATCTTCAGATTGTCCTCGACAGAGTGCTCAGGGAAGATCTGCCGATCCTCGGGGACAAAGCCCACGCCCTCGCGGGCGATGCGGTCGGGAGTGAACTTCTGGACCGGGGTGCCGCGCACGGCGACCGTGCCCCGTTTGGCGGGCGCGATGCCGATGATGGATTTCATGGTCGTGCTCTTCCCTGCCCCGTTCCGCCCGAGCAGCGCCAGCGACTGGCCCCTCTCGACGGCAAAGGACACCCCGAACAGGATCTGGCTGGCGCCGTAGAAGACGTCGATATCCTCGACCCTCAGGATCTCCGCGGCGCTCACGCCGCCGCTCCCTGTCCGGACGTTCCATGGGCGGACTTGCCGAGATAGGCCTCGATCACCTTGGGATTGGTTCGCACCTCGTCGGGCGTGCCTTCGGCCAGCACCGATCCGTAGGACAGGACGCGGACCGTCTGGGCCACCTTGAAGACGATATCCATGTCGTGCTCGATGAAGATCAGCGTCATGCGCCGCGCCCGCCACAGGCGCTGCACCGTCTCGATCATGCGCCAGCGCTCCTCCGGCCCCATGCCGGCGGTCGGCTCGTCGAGCAGCAGCACCCTGGGCTCCAGAGCGAGGGCCAGACCGATATCGAGCAGTTTCTGGTCGCCATGGCTCAAGTTGCGGCTGAGGATGCCCGCGACACGGGTCAGGCCGAGCAACTCCATGATCTCGTCGGCGTGCTTCGTCGTCGTGCCGAGGGGGAACGGCGAACGCAATACGGTCTCGCGGCGCTGATGGGCCTGAGCCGCCGCTGCCAGCGCTTCGGACACGGTGAGCGTCGGAAACAGGCTCGCCACCTGGAAGGCGCGCCCGATACCCAGGCGCACGATCCGGCGCTGCGAGAGGCCGGCAATGTTCTCGCCCGCCAGCAGGATGCGGCCGGTGTCGGGCGGGAAACGGCCGGTGATGAGGTTGAACAGCGTCGTCTTGCCGGCCCCGTTGGGTCCAATGATGGCGCTGAGCGAGCCGTCGGCGAAGTCCAGCGTCACGTCGCGGGTGGCCGCTACGCCGCCAAAGGACTTCTTCAGGTTTTCGAGCTTCAGCATGTCAGGCATCCCTGCCCGTCTGCGCGTCCTTGTCGGCCGCGTCACGGATCGCTTGGGCCTTGGCTTGCCGCCGGTTTTCCCAGCGTTCGGCCAGCAGATCGAGCGGCCCTTTGCGCAGCCCGAGCACCAGGACGAGGATCACGATGCCCAGCACCAGCTCGGTGTGGCTCGTATAGGTGACCGTGATGTCGTTCAGCAGGCGCAGGATCACCGTGCCGACCAGCGGCCCCAGGAAGACGTTCGACCCGCCGAGCAGGATCATGAAGATCGCCTCGCCCGATGTCGTCCAGAAGCCGAAGTTGGGATAGGCACCGGAGACAAAGAGCGTCAGCAGAATGCCGCCAACAGCCGCAATGCAGGCCGACATGACGAAGCAGGCCAGCTTGACCATGGTCACGTTGATGCCGAGGAAGGCCGCCCGCTCTTGGTTGTCGCGGATCAGGCGCAGCGTGTAGCCGAACGGCGACGTCACGATCTGGCGCAGGAGGGCGATGCAGACGATGAACGCGACCGAACAGAAGACGTAAAGCTGCGTCCGGTCGGCGAGATCGATGCCGAGGAATTTCGGCCGCGGAATGCCGCCCATCAGCCCCTGATCCCCGCCCGTGAACGACACCCAGCCCAGGATGATGTTGTAGAACAGCATCTGGAAGGCGAGCGTCAGGAAGGCGAAGTAGATCTCGTTCAGCCGCACGCAGATGGCGCCGACGATCAGGGCCATCAGCGCCGTGAAACCGATCGCCAGCACGAAGGCGCCGGGGATCGAGAATTTGCCCGACTGCATCGCGAGGCCGAAGGCGTAGGCGCCGGCAGCGAAGAACATCGCATGGCCGAACGAAACCAGACCGGTGTAGCCGATCAGCAGGTTGAGCGACATGGCCAGCAGCCCGTAGGCCATGCCGAACATGATGAAGTCGCGGATCGCCGGCGGCGCGCCGAATACCGGCACCAGCAGCAGCAGGACCAGCCCCAGCGCCGCCAGGCCCAGATCTCTCCAACGTGAGGTCATCGCCGCCTACCGATGCGCGCGGCCGAACAGGCCGCTGGGCTTGAAGATCAGGACCAGCGCCATGATCAGGAACATCACCCCGTCGACGAACAGCGGAAAGCCGATGCTGCCGAAGGAGCGCGTAAGGCCGATGATGATCGAGGCGGCGAAAGCCCCCACGATCGATCCCATGCCGCCGATCACCGTCACGATGAAGGACTCGATCAGGATCGAGAAGCCCATGCCAGGGGTCAGGGAGCGCACGGGCGCCGCCAGGGCGCCCGCCGCGCCGGCCAGCGCGCTGCCGATCCCGAACACGGCCGCGTAGTAGAGATTCACCCGAATGCCCAGCGCCGACACCATCGGCCCATTGATGGCTGCGGCCCGCACGATGCTGCCGAATCGGGTGCGGACGATAACCAGCCACAGCAGCAGCCCGATCGCCATCGCCGCCAGGATCATGAAGATGTAGAATGGCGGAATGACACCGCCCATGAAGCGGACCGGCGGCAGCCGGAACTCAGGCGGCATGCCCATCGACAGCGGCACCGGTCCCCAGATGATCTTGATGAGATCGTCCGAGATCAGCACCACGGCATAACAGACCAGGAGCTGCATCAGCACGTTGGAGCCGTAGACCTTGCTCATCAGCACCCGCTCGAAGAGCACGCCCAGCACGCCGACCGCCACGGCCGCGCCCAGGGCGGAGACGAAGTAGCTGCCGGTGATCTGGTAGAAGGTCCAGGCGGCGTACGCCCCGATCATGTAGAGCGAGCCGTGGGCGAAGTTGATGACGTTCAGGACGCCAAAAATCAGCGTCACGCCCGACGCGATCAGGAAAAGCAGCATGCCGATGATCATGCCGCTGGTGAGCTGCGTCACGACACAGGAGGTCGTGCCGACGCAGCGCAACAACGCGTCCAGGTCCACGGGGATGTCCTATCTGAAAGTGAAGACGATCAGGTCGCGTAGCCCTGCTTCTTCTTCCACTGCTTCTCGAGTTCGAGGATCGGCTCCCAGGGCGACATCTTGAAGTCCGAGATGTACGGCTCCTTCGACAGCGAGAGTCCGTAGCCGATGATGTAGTTGATGGTGGTATTGTCCTCGGCGCGCATGGTGATGGAACCGCCATCGCCGAACGGGGTCTTGATCGTGGCGCCCTTGATCGCCTCGGCGAGCTTCTTGCCGTTGGTGTCGCCGTTGGTCTTCTTCAGCGCCTCGATCAGGAACTGCGCGCCGACGGCGTTCTCCCACGACCAGTTGGTGGGCTTGCTCTTCTGCGTCTTCACGTATTCCAGGTACCAGGCCTCGTTCTCGGGTGTCGGCGGAACAGTGCGATTATAGCGGCCGCCCGAATAGACACCCTGCGGGAACTGCTTCACCTGGTCGACCACACCGTAGTCGCCGAGATTGACCATGAAGGACGCCTGCTTCTCAAAGAGCGCGTACAGGTTTGCCTGGTCGATGAAGGCCACGAGGTCGCCGCCCCACAACGCGGAATACATGGCGTCGGCCTTGGCATTCAGCAGCTTGGTGACGACCTCGGTATAGTCCGGCTGGAAGAGCTTGGGCCAGGTCTCCTCGACGACGGTGATGTTGCCGTCGAAGTGCTTGGCGTACTCCATGAACTCGGCCGTGTTGGAGCGCCCATAGGCATAGTCGGGCGAGCAGGTCGCCCACTTCTTGAGGCCCTTCGCCTTCGCCACCTTGGCGGCATAGTCGCCGCCGCCGATCGCATCGTGGATTCCCTGGCGGGCCGTGCGGAAGGCCGTCGGCACGTAGAGTTTGGGATCGGCGGTGAGCGACGAAGTCTCAGAGTTGGTGTGGATGCAGAGCACGCCGACCTCGCGGATGACCTCCTGCACCGCAAAGGCCGCGCTCGACGCCTCGGCATCGATGATGATCTGGCAGCCGTCGTTGTTGATCAGGTCTCGCGTGACCTTGGCGGCTTCCTGCGGCGCGCCCTTGGAATCGCGCACGACCATCTCGATCTTGCGACCGTTGATGCCACCTTCGGCATTGAGCTTGTCGAACGACATCTTGAGCGCGCCGACGCTGCTCTGGCCAAGGATGGCGACGCGACCCGACAGGATCGTCGGCACGCCGATCTTGATGGCGCCGGTCTGCGCCTTGCTGATTGCCGGGGCACCAACCAACCCTGCCGCAGCCAGGGCGCCCGCCCCCTTCAGAACTTGACGACGGCTCGCGCGCCGCGATTCGGTGGACGTCATGCTGTTTACTCCCGGAATAGTTCTTGCGGTCTTCGACCGATTGCCGCGATCCTATGAGTAATTGTTCGGCATGGTCAAACGACAACCCGCTCGCGAGCCGGGAATATGATCCCCCTCTCCGGGCTCTGGATCCCCCTCACCGTCTTCGCGGCTGCCGCGCAGACCGTTCGCAACACGGCGCAACGGCATCTGACCGCCGAGCTGGGCACGCTCGGCGCAACGCTGGTCCGTTTCCTCTACGGCATGCCCGTCCTTGCGATGTGGCTCTGTCTCGTTCTCCTGTTCGGTGGTTCTCCTCAACCCGCCCTCACCTGGATCTTCGGCGGTTGGGTCGTGGTGGCGGCGCTGAGCCAGATGGCGGGCACGGCCCTGCTGTTGCGCGCAATGGCAGAACGCAGCTTCGCGATCGGGCTGGTCTATTCCAAGAGCGAGGTGATCCAGGTCGCGCTCTTCTCGGTGCTGTTCCTGGGCGAGACGCTGTCGGCGGTGGCGGTCGGCGCCATTGTGGTCGCTACGCTGGGCGTCGTGCTGCTGACGCCGCGTCCGCCGTCGCTCGCGGGCGCCCGGCGACGCTGGGCCGATCCGGCCGCCTTCTACGGGCTCGCTTCCGGCTCGGCCTTCGCCATTTCGGTCGTCGGGTACCGTGGCGCCAACCTTGCCCTCGAAGCCGGCTCGCCTTTCCTCGCCGCTGCCGAAACACTCTTCTGGAGTCAGCTGCTGCAGGCCGTCCTGCTCTGTGGGTGGCTGCTGGTGCGCAGCCCGGCGATCCTCCTGGACGCGCTGCGTCAATGGCGCGTGTCGATGTTCGCCGGAATCGCCGGCGCCTCGGCGTCGCTCGCCAACGTAACGGCGCTGGCGCTAGCCCCGGCCTCCCAGGTTCGAACGCTGATCCTCATCGAAGTCGTGTTCAGCTATTTCGTCTCGCGCCGGATCTTCCGGGAGTCCATGAGCCACCGGGAACTCGCCGGAATCATCCTCGTGATGGCAGGCGTCGTCTTGATCCTGTCGACGGCAGGCTGACCCGCCGGATGGTTGGAAAATCCGAAGTCAGGGCCCGTAAACGAAACAAACGAAATAAACGAAACAAACGAAGCCGACGTCGCACCCATTGCGGAGCGCTGATTGCGCAACAATATTGCCAGTCAACGCGGCCAAACGGTCGATTCCAACCACCCGTTAGACCCAGGGCAGTGGCCGGCCCTGTCGGACCAGGACGCCGCAGGGATGTTTCGTCCCGGCCGGCAAGGCCGCCAACCAGACAAGGTAACGCCGCATCGTCGGGGGTTGCCGCTTTCGACATGTCGGCGAACCACGGGCGCGAGGCTTCCGTATCCACGAGGCCCGGCCCTTGGTTGGCGCCGGGGACGAGAGCGACTTTCGCGGTGCGTCTGTCATCGTTGACCTTCTTTCGCTTCGGCGCCGACAATCGACCGATGATTACACAACCGCTCTTCGCATATGTCGGCTGCTACACCGCGCCGGAGCGCAATGGCCGGGGCAATGGCATCAACGTCTATCGCGTCGACCCACGCAATGGTGCGCTCCGGCATGTCCAACATCTCGGCGGGCTCGAGAATCCGTCGTTCCTCGCCCTCAACGTCGCCGGCGACCGTCTCTATTCCGTACACGGCGATCGCAGCGAAGCAACCTCCTACACTGTCGATCGCGAGACCGGTCGCCTTGCCGTCCTGAACCGTCAGCCGACCGGCGGCTACAACCCCATCCATCTCGCCTTCGACGGCAGGCAGCGGTTCCTGGTCGTGAGCAACTACGGCTCCGATTCGCTGGCGGCGCTGCCGATCTCAAAAGACGGGAGCCTCGGTCCCTACTCGACCCTGACTGCCGTTGCCGCGCCGCTCGGGCCGCACCGCACCGAACAGAAGAACGTGCGACCGCATCACAACCCGCTCGATCGCACCGGCCGGACCTTCTACCTGCCCTGCAAGGGTTCGGACTGCGTGATCGGCTACAGGCTCGATCCAAGGCGCGGCGTGCTGGTCGAGACCAGCCGCGTCACGTCCCGCCCGGGCGCCGGCCCGCGCCACATCGACTTCCATCCGCGCAAGCCCTTCGCCTACGTGATCAACGAGCTGGATTCGACGATCACCGCCTATCGTCAGGACACGGCCAGCGGGGCACTGACGCCGCTGCAGACCGTGCCCTCGACGCCATCGGACTTCACGGGTTACAGCACGGGCGCGGAGATCTGGGTCGGTGGAAATGGCCGCAACGTCTATGTCTCGAACCGGGGACACGACAGTATTGGCGTGTTCGGCATCGATACCGTGCGAGGCACGCTAACGCCGCGCCAGTGGGTGCCGACCAAGGGAGGCGTACCGCGCTTCTTCGCCTTCGATCCGGCGGAACGTTTTCTCTATGTCGCCAATCAGGGAGGCGATTCGATCGTCGCCTACAAGGTCGGCCGCACTGGGCTTCTGGCCCCCACCAGGCTGCGAACGAAGGTCGCCAGCCCGGCGTGTATCGTCTTTTCGCGCTGAGGGTCAGCCTTCCTCCTGGAAGGCCTCCTCGCGGGCTTTCTTGATGCTGGGCAGCGCCATCAGGATCAGCAGCAGCGCCGTCGTGATGAGCAGTCCCAGGCTGATGGGTCGTTCGATGAAGACCATCGCGTCGCCGCGCGAGAGCAGCATGGCGCGCCGGAAGTATTCCTCCATCTGCGGACCGAGCACGAGCCCCAGAAGGAACGGTGCCCCTTCGCAGCCCAGCTTGACGAACACGTAGCCCAGCACGCCGAAGATCGCGACCTGCATGACGTGGAACGTGCTGTTCTGCAGGCTGTAGGCGCCGATGCAGCAGAAGAGCAGGATGGCAGGTGCCAGGTAGCGGTAGGGCACGGTCAACAGCTTCACCCACATGCCGATCATCGGCAGGTTGATGATGACCAGCATCGCATTGCCAATCCACATCGAGACGATCATGCCCCAGAACAGGTCCGGCTTCTTGGTCATGACCTCGGGGCCCGGCTGGATGCCCTGGATGATCATGGCCCCCACCATCAGCGCCATGACGGCGTTGGAGGGGATGCCGAGGGTCAGCATCGGGATGAACGAGGTCTGGGCGGCGGCGTTGTTGGCTGCCTCCGGCGAGGCAACGCCTTCGACCGCGCCCTTTCCGAACTCACCCGGGTTTTTCGACAGCTTCTTCTCGAGCGTGTAGGCCGAGAAGGCGCCGAGGGTCGGTCCACCGCCCGGCAGCACGCCCAGCAGCGATCCCAGCAAGGTGCCGCGCAGGATCGCCGGGATGGAGCGCCTGATCTCCTCGCGCGTGGGCCACAGCGAGCCGACCTTGATCGCGCCTCCGCGTTCGAGGTGTCGTTCGAGGTTGACCACGATTTCGGCGATGCCGAACAGGCCCATGGCGATCGGCGCGAAGTCGATGCCGTCGCTCAGCTCCGGGATGTCGAAGGTGAAGCGCTGGGCGCCGGTATTCACGTCGGTGCCGATCAGGCCGAACAGCAGGCCGAGGAACACCATCGAGATCGCCTTGGTGATCGAGCCGCTGGCGAGCACGACCGCGGCGACGAGACCGAGCGCCATCAGCGAGCAGTAGTCGGCCGGGCCGAATTTCTGCGCCATGCGCGTCAGCGGTTCGGCAAAGATGACGATGATGATGGTGCCGATGGTGCCGGCAAAGAACGAGCCGACCGCGGAGATCGACAGCGCCGCGCCGGCACGCCCCCGCCTCGCCATCTGGTAACCGTCGAGACAGGTCACGACCGAGGAAGCCTCACCCGGCAGGTTCACCAGGATCGAGGTTGTCGAGCCGCCGTACTGCGCACCGTAATAGATGCCGGCCAGCATGATCAGCGAGGCGGTCGGCGGCAGATGGAAGGTGATCGGCAGCAGCATGGCGATGGTCGCCACCGGACCGATGCCGGGCAGAACGCCGATCAGGGTGCCGACCATGCAGCCCAACAGCGCATAGGTCAGGTTCTGGAAGGTGAAGGCGACGGTGATGCCGAGGACGAGATTGTCGAGGAGATCCATTTTACCAAATCCCCTGCACGACAGAGATGTTCATCCCCAGCCCAACCTTGAAGACGAGCGTGCAGAGGATGGAGAGAACGACAATGTTGCCGAGCACTTCGGTCAGCTTGAATTCCTCGCCGGCCAGCGATGCGATCATGACCAGGACGATCAGCGCCGGGATCAGGCCGGCGCGCTCGAACAGCAGCGCGAAGCAGACGATACCGAGCGTCACCAGCGTGATCGGCTTCCACTTCGGCCGCTCGACCGGCTCGCTGCCGCTCACCAGCGCCACGATGCAGACCACGGCACCCAGCGCCAGCAGGATCAGGGAGAGCATCCGGGGCACATAGCCTGGCCCCATTCGAACGGGCGTGCCGACGGCAAGATTCTGCCCGAAATAGAGGGCCGCCAGACCGAAGGCGACGAACATCAACCCGGACAGGAAGTCCTTGGTCAGAAACCGATTCACGGTGTTTCGCTCCCCAAACGTTACGCTGTGCTGCGACGGCCTAAATCGCGAAACACAGCGCGGGAACCTACCCTCCGATGCTTACGCCAAGCTGACGCCGGGTCCGCCCCCCCTCCGCTCTCCGGAATGAAGGGCCATTCAGGGAGGGGGGCCGGCCCTTCTCCGCCCGGGTTTGACGCGACGCCCGTGAGATGTGCGCAATGGGCCTGTGAATTGCCGAGCGACAGGGAGAGCTTCGTGAGCGACAAGACCTATGGATTCGAGACACTGGCACTGCATGCCGGTGCGGCGCCCGATCCGACGACGGGCGCGCGCGCCCTGCCCATCTACCAGACGACCGCCTACGTCTTCGAAGACGCGGACCACGCGGCAGCGCTGTTCAATTTGCAGACGGTGGGATTCATCTATTCCCGCCTGACCAACCCCACGAACGCCGCCCTGGAGACCCGGCTGGCAACATTGGAAGGCGGGCGCGGCTGTACCGTTGCCTCGTCGGGTCACGCCGCCCAGGTGCTCGCCCTCTTTCCGCTGATGAGCCCCGGCGCCGAGATCGTCGCAGCCTCCCGCCTCTATGGCGGCTCCCTGCAGCAGATGAAGAACACCTATCCCAAGTTCGGCTGGACGGCGAAGATCGTCGACGCCGACACGCCCGATAATTTCAAGCGCGCGGTCACCGACAACACCAAGGCGTTCTTCATCGAGAGCCTGGCCAACCCCGGCGGCGTCATCAGCGACATCGAGGCGATCGCGCGCATTTCCGAGGATGCCGGCGTGCCCCTGCTGGTCGACAACACGCTGGCCACGCCCTGGCTCTGCAAGCCGATCGACTACGGCGCCACCCTTGTCGTTCATTCCACGACCAAGTTCCTGAGCGGCACCGGCACCTCGATGGGCGGCGCTGTCGTCGATTCCGGCAAGTTCGACTGGTCGCGCGGCGGCAAATTCCCAAGCCTGGCCGGCCCGGAGCCCGCCTATCACGGGCTGAACTTCTACGAGACCTTCGGCGACATGGCCTACACGTTCCACAGCCATGCGGTCGGCCTGCGCGACCTCGGCCCCACCCAGGCGCCGTTCAACGCCTGGCTGACCATGCTCGGCATGGAGACGCTCGGACTGCGCATGGAGCGTCATTGCGCCAACGCGCTGGCCGTGGCGCAGTACCTCGAGAAGCATCCCGCCGTGGCCTGGGTGAACTATGCCGGCCTGCCCTCCAACAAGTACAACGGGCTCGCCAAGAAGTACCTGCCCAAGGGCGCGGGCTCGGTCTTCACCTTCGGCGTCAAGGGCGGCTACGACGTGGGGGTGAAGGTCGTCGACAGCGTCGAGCTCTTCTCCCACCTCGCCAACATCGGCGACGCCAAGAGCCTGATCATCCACCCCGCCTCGACCACGCACCGCCAGCTCTCCGAGGAGCAGCGGGTGGCCGCCGGCGCCGGCCCCGACGTACTGCGCCTGTCGATCGGTATCGAAACGGTTGCAGACATCATCGCGGATCTGGATCAGGCTCTCGCCAAGGCGACAAGCCCGTGACCCGCCACGCCGGGTAGATCCTGGAGCGGCGGCAAGAAAAGCGAGGATGGAAATGCTCAGCAAGGCGGACAACGAATTCCTGACCCGCGCCGGCAAGGGCGCGCCCATGGGCGAGCTTCTGCGCCACTTCTGGATGCCGGCCCTCCTCTCCGAGGAGTTGCCCGAGCGCGACGGGCCACCGAAGAAGATCCGCGTCCTCGGGGAGGACCTGCTGGCCTTCCGCCAGACCGACGGACGGGTCGGCATCGTCGAGCCGCACTGTCCACATCGTGGCGCAAATCTCTATTTCGGCCGCAACGAGGAGTGCGGCCTTCGATGCTCCTATCACGGCTGGAAGTTCGACCTCGACGGCAACTGCGTCGACCTGCCCACCTCGCCGCCCGAGTCCGGCTACAAGGACACCATCAAGCTGCTGGCCTATCCGACGCGCGAATGGGCCGACATGATCTGGGTCTACATGGGACCGCGCGAGTCGATGCCCGAGCTGCCGCAGCTCGAGTTGGGACTCGTTCCGGCCGCACATCGTTACGTTTCCAAGAAATGGCAGGACTGCAACTGGGTCCAGAGTCTGGAAGGCGCGATCGACACCGCGCACTTCTCCTTCCTGCACGCGATCCCTACCCGGGACGAGGCCGCACGCCTCGACATCCTGCGCAAGACGTCGGCGATCGGCCAGGAAGGCGGCCTCGCCGATCGCAGCCGCTGGGTGACGAATGATCCGCGGCCGAAATTCAGGATCCAGGGCCACGACGCGGGACTGGTCATCGCCGCCGGCCGCAAGACCGACACGACCGATATCTACTGGCGCATCGCACAGTATCTCGCGCCGAACCATGCGCTGGTGCCGGTTGCCTTTCCCGGCGAGGTCTATCATGGCCAGACCTGGGTGCCGGTCGACGACACGAGCTGCTGGATCTACACCTACAGCTGGGTGCCGGACCGGCCACTCAGCAATACCGAACGCGCCAAGTACGCATCCGGCCTCAGCCTGCACGCCGAGACGGACGACGACTATGTCCCCAAACGCAACATGCGCAACGACTACCTGATCGATCGCGAACTGCAGAAGACGCTGAGCTACACCGGTGTGAGCGGCGTTTCCGACCAGGACGCCGCGATCCAGGACAGTCAGGGTGCCATCCAGGACAGGACCCGTGAGCATCTCGGGCCCACGGATGTCGGCATCATCGAATTCCGAAAACTTGTGATGGCGGCGGCCCGCGCGCTCCAGCAGGGCGAGCGGCCGCGCGCGCCCGCCGCCTCGGCACGCTACGCCGTCCGGGCGGGCGGATGGATCGCCGCCGCGGAGAAGGATCTGGCGACGGTGATGATGGAGCGCTTCGGTCACCCGCACGGCTATGTCGGCGGCGAATACGGCCTTCCGGAATAGAGGGTTAGACCGGCGCGAAGCGCTGCACTATCGTCCGCGCGATACCGGCTTGGGGAGATTTCACGTGACCATCAAGATTTACGGACCGACGGCCTCGCGCGCGGCGCGCGCCCTCTGGATCGCGCACGAGCTCGACATTCCGTACGAGCACATCGCCGTCGAGATGAAGGACCTCAAGAATCCCGACTATCTCAAGGTCAATCCGAACGGCAAGGTGCCGGCCCTGGTGGACGGCGATTTCAAGCTCTTCGAATCGATGGCGATCAACCTCTATCTCGCCGCCAAGCATGGCAAGAATGGCTTCATGCCGGCGAGCCTCGAGGATCAGGCCCTGTGCAACCAGTGGAGCTTCTGGGGCATGACCGAGCTCGAGAAGCCGCTGCTGACCATTCTGATCGACATGTTCATGACCGCTCCCGACAAGCGCAAGCCGGAGGCCGTCGCCGAGGCGCAGAAGGCGTTGCCGAAGCCGCTGGCCGTGCTCAACAGCGCACTCGAAGGCCGCGACTACCTGCTCGGCTCGACCTTCACCGTCGCCGACCTGAACCTCGCCTCGATCATGAGCTGGGCCAAGCCGATCAAGGTCGATTTCAGCCAGGTCCCCAATGTCAGCGCCTGGCTCGACCGCTGCCTGTCCCGCCCGTCCTTCAAGGCGGCGCGCGGCTCGAAGTAGCCGCTACTCCGCGGGCGCGACCTGCGGCGCCGGCAGCGAGGCATCACGTTCGCTGCCGGGCAACAGCAGCGCCACCAGGGTGATCACGACCGAGGTGGCGGCGAGGCCAAGGAACAGCAGCTCGAGACTCCCGGTGGTCTCGCGCACCCAAGCGATCAACAGGATCGCGATCGGCCCCGCCCCGAAAGCCACGACGAATTTCGCGCCGAAGCCCAGCCCGTGATAGCGGGTGGGCGTGTAGCGGGCGATCAGGATGTTCTCGATCGGGCCCGCTGCGGCGCTCAGCACCGCCGAGCCGATGGCCCCCAACAGCGCCACGTAGCCGTTGCCCATTGCCAGGGCCAGCATTGCAACGACCTGCAGGGCCGAGGCCACGACATAGGTCGCCTTCAGGGGATAGCGGTCGATGATGCGCCGGCCCATCGCATACTGCGCCACGCCCGAAACGACGTAGATCATCGAGGTGGCGAGGCCGACCCACAGCACGATCTGGGTCGCGACGCCCCAGGAAGCGAGCCCATCGCGCAACGCCGAGATCTCGGGCGCGAGCTTCACTTCGAAGACCATCGCCGCCCCGAACATCAGCGCCTGCCAGATGACTCCTTCCAGCGCCATGGTGACGGAGAGCACCGAGAAGACCCGCCAGAAGTCGCGGCGGCCGACCTGAGTCCCCTTGGCCTGCGGCATCGGCCGGTCGCCGACCTTGCCCTGGCGGATCTGGATCCAGAGGACGACACCGACGACCAGGCAGACGATGCCCGGAACGATGAACGCGGCGCGCCAGGAGGCTAGCGTGATCAGCACCCCGGGAACGATGCCATAGAGCGCGAGGCCGGCACTCCCCCAGAGGCCGTTGACGCCCATGGCATGGCCCTGCTCCCTGGCCGTGCGGATCACCCAGCCGATACCGACCGAATGGTAGAAGGCACCGAAGGCGCCAATGCCGCAGAGGGCCAGCGACAGCCCCAGCGTGTCGCCGGTCGGCACGAGACCGCAGGCGATCGACGACAGGCCGAGGCCGAGGAACATCACGACCATCATGGCGGGCGCGCCGAACCGGTCCGACGCCCAGCCGACCGGCAGAGACACCACGCCCAGCAGGATCGTGGCCGGCGCATAGAGACGCAGCAGATCCTCGGCCGGCAGGTTCCAGGACACCGCCAGGGTGAGGACGATCACGGCGTAGAACGCCGTCATCATATGCATCAGCGCGTGGCCGATGGAGGAGAAGAGCAGGACGCGCCGGCCAGGATCGATCATGCTGCCTGTATCGTTTCTTGCCCACTTCGCCGCAAGCGCAGCTTGCGGCAATGCTGCCATTCGCGCTAAAGCCCCCGTGCCGCGGGCCTACCGGCCGGCGGCACCGGTCGGGGCGTAGCGCAGCCTGGTAGCGCATCAGTCTGGGGGACTGGGGGTCGCAGGTTCAAATCCTGTCGCCCCGACCAATTAATTCCCCTGCCATATGTCGTCATGAACACGCGCCGGGCGCTCGCCTTCATTTTCTGCACGGTGGCGCTCGATGTGCTGGCGCTCGGGGTCATGATCCCGGTACTGCCGAAGATCGTGCTGGGGTTCATGGACGGCGACACCGCCGGCGCGGCCGAGATGTTCGGCCTGTTCGCGACGGTCTGGGCGTTGATGCAGTTCTTTTGCTCGCCCCTGCTCGGCGCCCTGTCGGACCGCTTCGGCCGCCGGCCGGTCATCCTGATCTCCTGCCTGGGGCTCGGCCTCGACTATATTTTCATGGCGCTGGCGCCCTCGCTCCTGCTGCTGTTCGTCGGCCGCGTGGTCTCGGGCATCACCTCGGCCACGATCGGAACCGCCTTCGCCTACATCACCGACGTGACCAAGCCCGAGGAACGGGCCAGGGCTTTCGGCCTGGTCGGCATGGCCTTCGGGCTGGGCTTCGTGGTCGGTCCCGCGATCGGCGGCCTGCTGGGCGGTCTCGATCCACGCCTGCCGTTCTGGGTCTCGGCCGCCGCCTGTCTCGCCAATGCGGCCTTCGGGTGGTTCGTGCTCCCCGAATCGTTGCCGCCGGAAAAACGCATGGCCTTTTCGTGGAAACGCGCCAATCCGGTCGGATCGCTGAAGCTACTGGCCTCGCAGCGCCAGTTGCTCGGCCTCGCATCGGTCGATTTCCTCGGAAACTTCGCCCATCAGGTCCTGCCGGCCGTGTTCGTCCTGTACGCCGGGTATCGCTATGGCTGGGGCGAGACGACGGTCGGCCTGACGCTCGCCTTCGTGGGCATTTGCACCGCCATCGTGCAGGGATTTCTGATCGGACCGATCGTGAGGCGCATCGGCGCCCCGCGGGCCGTCATTGCCGGATTGGTTGCCGGCGCATCCGGCATGTCGATCTATGGGCTTGCCGCGACAGGGCCCTGGTTCTGGGCCGGCGTGCCGGTGATGGCCTTTTGGGGCGTCGCCGGTCCGGCCCTGCAGGACATGATGACCCGCCGTGTCGGCGGATCCGAGCAGGGTCAGCTTCAGGGCGCCGCCTCGGCGTCACGCAGCATCGCTGGCCTGATCGCGCCCGGCGTGTTTGCCGTCCTGTTCGCGTGGACAATCGACACCGTACCCGGGACCGCATTCCTTTTGGCCAGTGGGCTGCTGGCCGCAGCAGCCGTCGTCACATGGTTCGTTACGGCGCGGACGCGACCTGCCGCCCCAGCTCGGTGAGCTTGCAGACGAGCCAGTCCGGCTTCAGCGGATTCTTGAACCAAGGCTGAGCCCAGCCCGCATTCAGGCATTTATTGACAACGGAAAGATTGACCTCCTGTCCGTCAAGATCGAACAGCGGCAGCTTGCCGCCCGGCTGGGTCAAGCCGCGCCGCAGGTAAAGCAGCTCGCTTATGGTTGGAAGATCTGCCTCCAACCCATTGTCATTAAATGAATTTAACTCGAATGAGCGCGCGTGATGGCGCGCGAAATCGCGGTTAACAAGCACGGTCACGTCCCCCTTTGACGATTCCGTTGAAGGCCCCTCACCGGGCACGATACGCCCACCCGGCGAAAAACCAAATAAAATCAGAGACTTGATACACTTTCTTACAAAGACCACCCGATCTGGTGGCCTTTGGACGCCGTACCTGCAAGCCCTAGAGCGCCGCCCCCCGGCGGTGCTCCAGGCCTGAAGGCCCTAGTTCTGCGTCTTAAGCGTGGTGCGCAGCTGCGTCAGCGCCTGCTCGAGGTCTTCCAGCACCGACTCGATCTCACGCCTCTTGTGGAGGTCGAGGACCGCCGCGCGAGGAGTCGTGGTGGACGGCTGCGGACCGGTGCGCGGCAGCGGCTGGCGCGTACCACCCGCCATCGCCTCGGCCCGTGCCGACACGATGCGCAGGCTCTCCAGGGCACTCTCGGCCGCAAGGTCGAGGCGCTGGGCCGGCAAACGGCCGCGGCCCTCCTTCAGGAGGCGCTGTACGCCCTTGATCGTGTAACCGTCTTCGTAGAGCAGCGCGCGGATGCGGCGCAGTAGATCGATGTCTTCCGGCCTGTAGTAGCGACGGCCCCCGCCCCGCTTCAGCGGCCGTACCTGGGAGAACTTGCTCTCCCAGAACCGCAGCACGTGCTGCGGTACATCGAGCTCGGTCGCGACCTCGCTGATCGTTCGAAACGCCTGCGCCGACTTCTCGACCCGTCTTTCGACGGTCTGAACCGAAACGGCCATCCCTGATCCCCTCGTGTTCCCAACTACCCCTTGTTCTCGCCGGGCGCCCCGTTGATCAGTGTTTTCAGGACATTCGACGCTCGAAAGACGAGGACCCGCCGCGGCAGGATGGGAACTTCCTGCCCGGTCTTCGGGTTGCGGCCGACACGCTGCCCCTTGTCGCGAACCGTGAAACTCCCGAACGAGGAGATCTTCACCGATTCGCCGCGCGCCAACGCTTCCACAACCTCGGAGAGTATCGTCTCCACGAGATCGCTGGATTCATTGCGAGACAGTCCCACCTCTTGGAACACTGACTCGCTCAGATCGGCGCGCGTAATAGTCCGGCCGTCCACTCCGGTACCTCTTCTTCCCCCACTTAATCCTTACTCTAAGGTGGGAAAGCGGTCAATATCAGTGGGATAGCGGCTGGACTTGAATCGCCGCCTGTTCACGTTCCGTTGGCGTTTATTCTCGCTTTACCAGCGAACGAGGCTCGCGCCCCAGGACAGGCCGCCGCCGATCCCCTCGAGCAGCAGCAGATCGCCCTTCTTGATGCGCCCGTCCTTGACCGCGACGTCGAGCGCCAGCGGGATCGACGCGGCGGACGTGTTGGCATGTTTGTCGACCGTCATCACGACACGCTCCGGCGGCAGGCCGAGCTTGCGGCCAGTGCCATCGATGATGCGCTTGTTGGCCTGATGCGGGACCAGCCAGTCGATGTCCTTGGGCTCGAGCCCTGCCTTCTCCAGCACCTCGCCCACGACCGCGGCCATGTTGACGACGGCATGTTTGAAAACCTCCTTGCCTTCCATGCGAAGGAAGCCGGTGGTCCGGGTCGAAGACGGGCCGCCGTCGACATAGAGGATGTCGTGATGGCGACCATCGGAATGCAACGCGTTGGCGAGGATGCCGCGGTCGGCCGGGGTACCCGCCCCTTGCTCGCCCTTGAGCACGATCGCCCCGGCGCCGTCGCCGAACAGCACACAGGTGCCGCGATCGTCCCAGTCGAGGATGCGCGAGAAGGTCTCCGCGCCGATCACCAGGGCGGTCGAGGCAAGGCCGTTCTTGATGAGGCTGTCGGCGACCGAGACGCCGTAGACGAAGCCCGCGCACACCGCCTGGACGTCGAACGCCGCGCCCTTGGACATGCCGAGGGCGGCCTGCACACGTGTGGCCGTGGCGGGAAAGGTCTGGTCGGGCGTCGCCGTCGCCAGCACGATCAGGTCGAGCTCCGACGCCTTGATCCCGGCATGGTCGAGCGCCCGCTGCGATGCCTTGATCGCCAGATGGGAGGTGAACTCGCCCTCCGCCGCGATGTGGCGCTGGCAGATGCCGGTGCGCTGGCGGATCCACTCGTCGGTGGTCTCGACCGTCTTCGCCAGTTCTTCGTTGGTGACGATACGCTCGGGAAGATACGAACCGCAGCCTTGGACGACAGAACGAATCACGCAGTTCCTCCGGTAGCCTGCAGCGTTGAGGCAGGCGTCTCGTCGGTCGCACTGATCTCGCGCAGCCGGGCCAGCCCCTCGACAAGCTTGTTCCTGTATTCGTAGCGGACGAGGTCAACCGCCACGCCGATCGCATAGGCGAAGCCCAGCGCGTCCGTGCCGCCGTGGCTCTTCACGCAGACGCCGTCGAGGCCGAGGAAAACGCCGCCATTGTAGCGGCGCGGATCGACCCGCTTGCGCAGCTTCTTCCAGGCCCCGGACGCGAAGAGATAGCCGATCTTGGCAAAGGTCGAGGTCCGGAAGGCGTCGCCGACGAACTGGAACGTAAGCTTTGCGGTGCCCTCGATCGCCTTCAGAGCGACGTTGCCGGTGAAGCCGTCGGTGACCACGACGTCGGTCACGCCGGCGCCGATGTCATTGCCTTCGACGAAGCCGTGGAAGTTTACGGGCGAGCCCGGTCGGCGCAGCAGCGCTGCCGCCTGGCGAAGTTCCTCATGGCCCTTGAGTTCCTCCGAGCCGACGTTCAGCAGGCCGACCTTCGGCGAATCGAGGCCGAGCAGCGCCTGAGCGAACACGCTGCCCATCACGGCGAACTGCGCGAGATTGTCGGCGTCGCATTCGAGATTGGCACCGAGATCCAGCATCACCGTCTCGCCGCGCGAGGTCGGCATGAAGGAAGCCAGTGCGGGGCGGTCGGCGCCCTCGAGCATGCGCATGGCGAACATCGAGATGGCGAGCAACGCGCCAGTGTTGCCGGCCGAGACGATCGTGTCGGCGCGGCCCTGGGCGGCGGCTTCGACCGCCATCCACATGCTCGACTTGCGGCGGCGGCGCAGCGCGAACGACGGCTTGTCGTCGCCCCTCACCGCGTCTTCCGACGGCACGATCTCGAGCACCTGCGCGAGACCTTTGCGCTTGTCGACGAGCGCCTTCAGGCGCGCTTCGTCGCCGAACAGGAGAAAGGACGTTCCGGGATAGCGCTCGCGGGCAATGTCCGCGCCGTTCACGATGACGTCGGGGGCGTGATCGCCACCCATGCCGTCGAGGGCGAGTACGATTTTGTTCGCACCCACCGTCACGCTCCGCCTGTCGACTGCCAGCGCATTGCCGGCGGCGTGCTTCTGACTACTTCTCGGCCGACGCGGCGTCGGCCAGGACCGGCATGTCCTCGCGGTAGTAGCCGCAATGCGAGCAAACCATGTGCGGGCGCTTCAGCTCGCCACAGTTCTTGCACTCCATATACGCCATGGTCGGCAGCGCGTGGTGCGAGCGACGCATGTTGCGACGGGACTTCGAAACCTTTTTCTTGGGAACTGCCATGACGATCTCCAGAGCGAGGGCCGCTCCCGCCTATCCAGGCAGGGCATGCCCCCAGAAATGCTGCAGCCGCGCTCTATAGGCGCGGCGGGCGGCCTTCTCTAGCCAAATCGTCTCACCGCCGCAACATATTACCGGCCGCGACGCGGCTTGTCCTTCAGCGCCGCCAGACCGGCGAACGGATGCCGACGCTGTTCGGGCGCAGAGCGCCGCGCGCCGCCTTTCGGCTTCGGCAGGACGTCTTCGAGCTTGATCCCGGGCCGTCGCGGATAGGGATCCGCCGTCAGCGACAGTTGCTCGGCGACGATTTCGCCGACATCCAGCATGTTGCTCTCCAGCGGCTCGGGCGCATCCCCCTGCGCATTGAGGAGTGCCTCTCCGCTCTCGGGGTCGCGGTCTTCTGTCACATTCTCGGCGAAGATCAGACGGAAGGAATCGTCCAGTTCCTGCGTCACGGGATCGAGGCTGAGGATGCACGCCTGAACGATGCGCCCCTTAAGGCGCCCCTCGACGATGATTTGCCCGCCGGGTTTCCGGTCCACGGAGACCCGTGCCGAAAAGTCCGGTAGGCCGAGAAACCCGAACCGCTTGGCCAACGCCGCCCGTTCGCTTTCCGACGTCGCGACTTCCAGCGCGGTGCCGTTGTTCCCGAGCTTCTCGAGATCCACGACCCTTTCAATCTCGGATTTGTAATTCTTATCAATGCCTTGTGTCATATTCTTAATTCACTTTATCAAATCGTTGCGGGCCGTCGCCTCCAGCGTGAGGGCATAGGTCCTAACATGCGCTTCCAGTAGCGCAATCATGTCGGCGTCCTCAGGCGACCTACCGCCATAGGCATTGCGGCGCAACACCTCCGCGAGCGGGGTCGACCCACCGTTCAGAGCCTCACGATAGGCCAGGGCGCGCCCATGGAGGCCCTCGGCCATTATCTTGATACGCCGCCCGACACCCAGGTCCTGGATGCCGATTTCACGCAGGGTCAGGTCGAGATGCCTGAACATGGCGTCGAAAAAGGCCTGCGCAAGAACCTCCCCATCGGGTTCGCGGCGCAGCCGATCGATCATGAGCGCCGCATGGAGCGCCAGCGCATCGAAGCGGCCGTCAAGGGTGTCGGGAATACCGCAGGTCTCGAAGAGCTGGGGCGCGCGCGCCTGCTCGGCCACCCGGCGATAGACCGCCATGGCGAAATCGTCCTCTGGCTTGCGGCGACGGAACACGACCGGCCTCCTCCCCAATTCTCGGCGGCCCAGCGGTTGACCGGGGGCCTCCATCACGACATCTTGCGGTCCCTCTTCCCCCAAAGCCAAGAAGCAGTCCATGCGTCGCACCGCCCCGCTCGCCCTTGCCAGCGTCCTCGCCGTCTCGGCAGTCGTCACCCTCGGCGGCTGCGAGAATACCGTCGACCTGCGTGGCTTCGCCGCGACGCCCGGTTCGGTCGAAAAACTCGAAGTCGGCGCCCAGAGCCGCGAGGACGTGGTCCGCCTGATCGGATCGCCCTCTGCCGTGGCGACGTTCAATCCGAACGTCTGGTACTACATCAGCGAAACCCAGGAGTATTGGGCCTACACCAAGCCCAAGATCAGCTCCCAGCGGGTGATCCAGATCACGTTCAACGAATCCGGCCGCCTCGAAGGCATAAAGAATTACGATCTCAAGGACGCCCAGAACATCCAGATGGTGTCCCGCATCACACCGACCTCGGGCAAGGAACTCACGATCCTCGAACAGGTGCTGGGCAACGTCGGTCGCTTCAGCGGTCCGAAGGGCCAGGCCACCAACCCCGGTGCGCCCACCAGCGGCGGTGGCATCTAACGCCAACGCGTCCCTCGGCATCCGGACCGAGCCTCAAAGAAAAAGCCCCGGTCCTTCGACCGGGGCTTTTCCATTTTGGGTTCGCAGTCCGCTCAGTGCGCCAGGACGGCCAGGAGCAGCAGCGCCACGATGTTCGTGATCTTGATCATCGGGTTCACGGCCGGACCGGCCGTGTCCTTGTACGGGTCGCCGACAGTGTCGCCAGTCACCGCCGCCTTGTGGGCGTCGGATCCCTTGCCGCCGAAATGGCCTTCCTCGATGTACTTCTTGGCGTTGTCCCAGGCACCGCCGCCCGCCGTCATGGAGATGGCGACGAAGATGCCGGTGACGATCACGCCGAGGAGCATGGCGCCAACCGCCGCGAAGGCATCGGAGCGGCCCGCGATCCACGAGATCACGAAGAAGAGGACGACCGGTGACAGCACCGGCAGCAGCGATGGGATCATCATCTCCTTGATCGCCGCCTTGGTGAGCATGTCGACGGCGCGACCGTAATCCGGCCGGTCCGTGCCCGCCATGATGCCGGGCTTCTCCTTGAACTGGCGTCGCACTTCCTCGACCACCGCCTGCGCGGCTCGGCCGACGGCCAGCATCGACATACCGCCGAACAGATACGGCAGCAGGCCACCGACGAGTAGACCGACGACCACGTACGGGTTCTTCAGCGAGAAATCGACCGCCGTCACGCCCAGCTTGCCCGCGGCGATGAAGTAGTCGAGGTCCGAGGTGTAGGCAGCGAACAGCACCAGCGCGCCGAGACCGGCAGAGGCGATGGCGTAGCCCTTGGTGACCGCCTTGGTGGTGTTGCCGACCGCGTCGAGCGCGTCGGTGTTCTTGCGCACTTCCTTCGGCAGGCCAGCCATTTCGGCAATGCCGCCGGCATTGTCGGTGACCGGGCCGTAGGCATCGAGGGCAACGATCATTCCCGCGAGCGCCAGCATGGCGGTCGTGGCGATGGCGATGCCGAACAGGCCCGCGAGGATGTAGCACGTGACGATGCCTGCGCAGATCAGCAGCGCCGGGGCCGCCGTGGCCTCCATCGACATCGCGAGGCCGGCGATGACGTTGGTGCCGTGGCCGGTGACAGAGGCCTGCGCCACGGCCTTCACGGGGCGATAGTCGGTGCCGGTATAGTACTCGGTGACCCAGACGATCAGGCCGGTAATGGCGAGGCCGACCAGCGAGCACCAGAACAGCGACATGCCGGTGAACGAACGGCTTCCCACCGTCAACACCGTGTCCATGCCGACCAACCGGTCGGTGGCGAAGTAGATGGCGGGGATCGACAGAACGGCCGCCGCGATCACGCCCTTGTACATCGCCCACATGATGTTGCCGTCCGAACCGAGACGGACGAAGTAGGTGCCGATGATCGAGGTGATGATGCAGGCGCCGCCAATGACCAGCGGATAGGCCATCAGCTTGCCCACCAGCACCGGATCGGCCGCGAAGAAGATCGAGGCCAGGACCATCGTGGCGACGGTCGTCACCGCATAGGTCTCGAACAGGTCGGCCGCCATGCCGGCGCAGTCGCCGACATTGTCGCCCACGTTGTCGGCGATCGTCGCCGGGTTACGGGGGTCATCCTCCGGGATGCCCGCTTCGACCTTGCCGACCATGTCGCCGCCAACATCCGCGCCCTTGGTGAAGATGCCGCCGCCAAGGCGGGCGAAGATCGAGATCAGCGAGGCGCCGAAGCCGAGCGAGACGAGTGCATCGATCATGTCGCGGCTGCCGCCGGGAATGCCCATGTTGAGGAGCACGGCGTAGTAGCCGCCGACGCCAATCAGGGCGAGGCCCGCGACCAGCATGCCGGTCACCGCCCCCGCCTTGAAGGCAAGATCGAGACCCGAGGCCAGGCTCTTCTGGGCTGCAACGGCTGTGCGAACGTTGGCGCGGACCGACACGTTCATGCCGATGAAGCCGGTCGCGCCTGAGAGGACAGCGCCGATCAGGAAGCCGATGGCGGCGAACTTGCCGAGCAGGGCCGCCAGAACGACGAGGACGACGATGCCCACGATTCCGATGGTGGTGTACTGGCGGCGCAGGTAGGCAGCCGCCCCCTCCTGGATAGCTTGTGCAATTTCCTGCATGCGTGGCGTGCCGGCATCGGCCGCCATGACCCGTGACGCGGTAACGACGCCATACAGCACGGCAATCAAGCCGCAGCCGATGACGCCCCAAAGAACCGTGGACATGTTTCCCTAACCCATTGTTTTTTCGTCTGCTTCAAGCACATCGCGACCTGAAGTACGCGAACTCCCCCCGGGCGCGAGGTATCTGGAAAAATGACAGATGGCCCGTGGGCGCGCAACCGCGGACGCGGAAAAGTCACGTTGCCTCAAGGGCTTGGCTTCAGGCGCGTGACGGATTCCGCAGGCGGTAAACACCAATGACGAGCAAGGCGATCAGGACCAGAACGAGCGCCACGTAGTTCAGGGCAGCCCAGCCCTTGAGTTCGAGCACGACGCTTGCCATCAGGCTGGCCACGGTCGTGACGCCGAACACCATGAAGTCGTTGAACGCCTGGGCCTTGCCGCGCTCGGCCGGCCGGTAGGTCGTGGTCAGCAAAGTCGTCGCGCCGACGAACAGGAAATTCCAGCCCACGCCGTTCAGCGTGAGAGCCCCGCGGAAGTGCCATTCGGTGATGCCCATCAACGCGACGATCACGCCGGCCACGAGCAGCACGATGCCGGCGATCATGACGTTGAAGACCCCGAAGCGCGCGATCAGGTGGCCGGTGAAGAAGGACGGAATGAACATGCCCATGACGTGGACGAAGATCGTCACCGGAGCCTCGGTCGCCTTGAGACCGCACTGCACGATCGCCAGCGGCGAGGCTGCCATCACGAAGGACATCACGCCAAAAGCGATCATCGCCCCGGCGCAGGCGACCATGTAGGTCGGCTGGGTCACGATCTGCGAGAGCGGGCGTTGCGGCCCCGAGGAGTCCTCCACCCTGACCTGGGGAAACTCGATGAAGCCCAGGACGATGAAGACGAGGACATGGATGAAGACGACGGCGACGAAACTCGCCTGGAACAGCGGCTGCCAGAGGTCAGGGGTGAAGCGCGCGAGACTTGGACCGAGGATGCCGGCAAGCACCCCACCCGCCGTCACATAGGAGATCGCTTGCGCACGATGTGGCGCCGGCGCCAGCTCGACGGCGGCGAACCGGTAGAGCTGCATGTTGGCGATGCCGTAGCCCAGGAACAGGCCGCCCAGGCACATCACCGGAAAGCTGCCGAGACCAAGCCCGATGGCGGCCAGCGACGAGCCGATCATTCCCATTACGGAACCGCTGCGGAAACCGAACTTGCGGCCGCGCCGCATCATCAGCAGCGACGCCGGGAACACCGACAGCATGACGCCCAGATGCTGCATGGTGACCGGCAGATTGGCCCACATGCGCATGTCGGGCGACACGATGGTGAGAACCGCCAGCGCCGAGGAAGCGAACATGAGCGTGTTGCTGCTCTGCGTCAGCGCCTGGCAGATACCCAGCAGGGCGATGTTTCGCATCGAGCGGCGCGGCATGCGCCCGTCCGAGGCCGCGGGCATTTCCTGCACCTTCGATGATCCGTCCATTGGGCGGGCACTCTAGTCGGCCGCCCTGCCCGCGCCATGGTGCGCCGCGCAGTGCAGCTATGAGATGGTGGAATTCACTAGAAGTGAACGTATCCCTTGCGCGGGGCTTCGAGGACTTTCCCGCCGGCCGTCACCGTGACGCCGCTGCCGCGGGCAAAGCGCCCGATACGCGTGATCCGGAGGCCTGCCGTGCGAGCCGCCGCCTGCAGCGCCGGCCCGCGGCGCGCGGGCACAGCCATCACGAGTTCGTAATCGTCCCCGCCCCCCAGCACATTCGCCCACAGGCGCGGGTTCGCGGCCAGCGCCGCGCGCGCAGCGGGGGAGAGCGGTACATCGCCGCGCTCCACGCTCACGGACAGTCGGGACGCGTCGGCAATGTGGCCGGCATCGGCCAGCAGCCCGTCGGAAACGTCGGCCATCGCGCTGGCGATGCCTGGCAGCAACGGTCCCAGCGAACTGCGCGGCTGGGGCCGGCGATAGCGATCCTCGAGATGCGCACGCTGCCTCGCCGTCAGCGCCGGCAGGCCACCCCGGGCCGCGAGCAGACCGAGCGCCCCATCGCCGATCGTGCCGCTCACCCAGAGTTCGTCTCCTGCCCGCGCCCCTGCGCGAGTCACGCCCTTGCCGCGGGCCACGCGGCCGAAGGCGGTGATGGTGATCGTGAGAGGCCCGGGCGTGACGACCGTGTCGCCACCACAGAGGACGATGCCGAAGCGACGCTGGTCGGCAGCCAGGCCCTTGGCGAAGTCCGCAACCCAGGCATCCTCCCAGCTCGACGGCAAGGCGAGCGAGAGCTGATAGACAAAGGGCGTCGCGCCGCCGGCCGCCAGATCGGAGAGGCAGACCCGGAGTGCCTTGGCGGCAACGCGCCCGGGCCGGTCGTCGGTCAGGAAATGGACCCCGGCCACGATCGTGTCGGTCTTGACCACAAGATCATGCCGCGCGTCCGCCGGCAGGAAGGCATTGTCGCTCTGGAGACCGCCCGCCCCCTCGAAGTCACGGGCGAGCGGCGCGAAGTAGCGGGCGATCAGTTCGAACTCGCCGACCCGCGCCGCTCGCGCCATAGGCTTCTACTTCCGGTCGGACGGCCGGGCCTGGCGCGCCACGCGGTCGAGAACGGAGTTGATGAAGCTCGGCTCGCCCTTGTCGTAAAAGGCGTGGGCGATTTCGACATACTCGTTGATGACGACGCGCAGTGGCACGTCGGGACGATGCGCGAGTTCGTAGGCGCCGGCGAGCAGAATGGCCCGCACCAGGCGGTCCACGCGCGCCCAGGTCCAGTCCTCCGCCAGCGACGCCGACACGAGCGCCTCCAGTTCGTCGCGCTTGCTCGCGGTGCCCTCGACGACGTCCTTGAACAGCGGCTTGTCGGCATCGCGGCGCATGCCGCCTTCGCCGGCTTCGCCGGTGCGGACCTTCAGGAACTGCTCGACGATCTCGGCCGGCGCGTCCTGCCCTTCCTGCCACTGGTAGAGGGCCTGCACCGCCGACAGCCGTGCGGCCTGGCGACGGCTGGGGCCGGCCGGCTTGGCGTCGCTCACGATTTCTTCCAGCGACGGCCGAGTGCCACCATGGCGAGGCACGCGAGGGCCGCATCGCCGCCCTTGTCGCCGCGGTCGGTATAGGCGCGGGCGCGCGCCTGCTCGACGTTCTCGACCGTGACGATCCCGTAGCCGATGGCGAGCTTCTTCTGGACCGCGAGGTCCATCAGCCCGCGCGCGCTCTCCCCGCAGACATAGTCGTAGTGCGTGGTCTCGCCCCGGATCACGCAGCCCAGCGCCACGTACCCGTCGTAGGGCTTGCCCTTCTTGGCCGCTGCCAGCGCGATCGCGCCCGGGATCTCGAAGGCACCCGGCACGACCACCCGCTCAGCCTTCGCGCCGTTCTTCGCAATCTCTCGTTCGGCGCCCTCGATCAGGGCATCGGCGATGTCGGCGTAATAGCGCGACTCCACGATCAGGATGCGCGCACCCTTGACGCCCGCGACCGCCGGCCGGGCGGTCGGATTTTCCGTCCGTGTCGACATGATCAGACCTTTGCGCGGCCGGGAACCGGCTTCTGGGCGACGATCGTCAGGCCGAAGCCCTCAAGGGCGACGACGCTCTTCTGCGAATTGCTGAGCAGCACCATTTCCTTCACGCCGAGATCGATCAGCATCTGGGCGCCGACGCCATAGTCGCGCAGCTCCTGTCCCGCCGGTTCGATCGGCTCGCCGGCGCGGCGGCGCTGCTCGGCGAGGACGACGGTGAGCGGCTCGCGGATCAGAACGATGACGCCGCGCCCTTCCTTGGCGATCTCGCGCATCGAGGCCTCGATCTCGCCGCCCCGGCCGCCGCTGCGCTGCCCGAGCGTGTCGGTGAACAGATTGACTGCATGCATGCGCACCATGACGGGCCCGCCGGCGGCGGGATCGCCCTTCACCAGGGCGACGTGCTGCGCCATCGTCACCTTGTTCACGTAGACGACGCAGCGGAAGTCGCCGCCCCATGTGCTGTCCAGCGTGGTCTCGCTGATGCGCTTGACGATCGAGTCGTAGCGGCGGCGATAGGCGATCAGATCGGCGATCGTGCCGATCTTCAGCGCATGGCGCTGCGCGAAGGTGATGAGGTCGTTGCGACGGGCCATCGTGCCGTCGTCGTTCATGATCTCGCAGATCACGCCCGCCGGGTTTAGGCCCGCCAGACGCGCGATATCGACCGCGGCCTCGGTGTGACCGGTGCGCTCCAGCGTGCCGCCATCGCGCGCAACCAGCGGGAAGACATGCCCGGGCGTCACGATGTCCTGCGGCCCGCACGACGGGTCGATCGCCACAGAGACGGTACGGGCGCGGTCGGCGGCCGAGATTCCGGTCGTCACGCCCTCGCGCGCCTCGATCGAGACGGTGAAGGCCGTGGAGTGACGGGTGCGGTTGTTCTGCGACATCAACGGGAGGCCGAGCTGCTCGACGCGTTCGCGCGTCAGCGCCAGGCAGATCAGGCCGCGCGCATGCCGTGCCATGAAGTTGATGGCCTCGGCCGTTGCCCATTGGGCCGGGATCACGAGATCGCCCTCGTTCTCACGATCCTCGTCGTCGACGAGGATGAACATCCGGCCCTTGCGGGCCTCCTCGATGATGTCCTCGGCGGCGGCCTTCACTTCGCTGAAGGTGATCCGCCAAGCGTCCTTTTCGAGCGCACTCATGTTTTCTGATGCTCCAACAGTCGCGCAACGTAGCGCGCGAGCATATCCACCTCAAGGTTGACCCTCTGGCCGACCCGGGCCCGCCCCAGCGTGGTGACCGCCTGCGTGTGTGAAATCACGTTCACCCCGAAGCGATTGCCGTCCACTTCATTGACCGTGAGCGAGATGCCGTCGATCGCGATGGAGCCCTTCGCCGCAACGAAGCGCGCCACCTCTGCCGGCGCCTCGAAGACGAAGCGCACGCTGCCGCCTTCCGGCGTCATCGAGAGGATACTGCCCACGCCGTCGACATGCCCGTAGACGAGATGGCCGCCCAGCTCATCCCCGAGCTTCAGCGACAATTCGAGGTTGAGACGGCTGCCGACCGTCCAGTCCCCCAGATGCGTCTTGTCGAGACTCTCGGCCGAGACCTCGACGGCGAACTGGCCAGCCTTCTTCTCGATTACGGTCAGGCAGCAGCCCGAGCAGGCGATCGAGGCGCCGATGGCGATCGGCGTCATGTCGTGCTTCGTGGCGATGACGAACCGTCGGTCGCCTTCTTTGCCGCCGGGGTCGACCGAGACGATCTCGCCGATATCGGACACTATGCCTGTGAACATGGCCGCTACTTAATCCTCCCGCCGCCAGGTTTCCAGCGTGTCGCCCTGCAGTTGCCGCGCCGAGACCAGCCGGAACCGGGGCGCGGAACCGAGCCGTGCAAAATCCAGTCCGCCGACCGCAGAGCGGCCGTCGCCGCCGAGAACGAGCCCTGCCCGATAGCTTGAAATGCCATCTATCAGGCTTGCCTTGAGCAAGGACGCTGCGACTTGCCCGCCGCCTTCGACCAGCACCCGGGTGAGCCCGCGCGTGCCGAGCGCTTGAGCTGCAGCCGCGACATCAATGCGGCCGTCACCGGCGCCGTCGACTTCGATGACCTCGACTCCCAATGTGCTCAACGCGTCCCGCCGGTCCGCCGGCGCAGACTTCGTACAGACCAGCCATACCGGTGTCACCTGCGCAGAGGCCGCGAGCTTCGACCCGGGCGACAGGCGCGCCTGCGAATCCAGGACGATGCGGACGGGCGAGCGGACGCCCAGCCCCGGCAGGCGACAGGTGAGTTCCGGATCGTCGGCCGCAGCCGTCGCCGCCCCGACCAGGATCGCGTCGTGGATCGCCCGCAGCCGATGGCCGTCGCGGCGCGAAGCCTCCCCGGTGATCCATTTGCTCTCGCCGGACGCCGTGGCAATGCGCCCGTCGAGCGAGCCCGCCATCTTGAGATGGAAGAGCGGCCGGCCTGCACGAACCCGCAACAGAAAGCCGGCATTGATCTCCGCCGCCTCTGCCGCCCCCTCGCCGATCTCGACCGAAAGGCCGGCTGCCTTCAGCCGCGCATGCCCCTGACCCTTCACCCGTGGATCGGGATCTTCCAGCGCCGACACGATCCGGGAGACCCCGGCCGCTACAAGTGCGTCCGCGCAGGGCGGCGTGCGGCCATGGTGCGAACAGGGTTCGAGGGTGACGTAGGCCGTGGCGCCCTTCAGCGACTGGCCGGCCTCAGCCGCCTGCGCAATCGCGTCGGCCTCGGCGTGCGGGCGGCCGCCGTCTCTCGTGCGGCCACGCGCGAGTACCTGGCCGTCGCGCACCATCACGCAGCCGACGGCGGGGTTGGGCCAGGTGCGTCCCAGAGACCGGCGCGCCAGCGCGAGCGCCGCGCGCATCATTGCCGTCAGTCCTTGAAATGCGCGGTGTCGGCGAGGTCGGAGATGAACTCCTCGAAGTCGCGGGCCTCGCGGAAGTTTCGATAGACCGACGCGAAGCGGACGTAGGCCACCGGATCGAGCGCGCGCAGCGCGTCCATCACCAGCTCGCCGATCTGCGTCGAGGGAATCTCGCTTTCGCCGGAACTCTCGAGCCGGCGAACTATCCCGTTCACGACGCGCTCCATCCTCTCCGGATCGACCGGCCGCTTGCGACACGCGACCTGAATGGAACGCGCCAGCTTGTCGCGGTCGAACTGCACCCGCTGTCCGTTCTTCTTCACGACCGTCAGCTCGCGCAGCTGCACGCGCTCGAAGGTCGTGAAGCGCGAACCGCAGGACGGACAATAGCGCCGCCGACGGATCGCCGAATTATCGTCGGTCGGCCGCGAGTCCTTAACTTGTGTGTCCTCGTGACCGCAGAATGGACAGCGCATCTCGTTCCCCCGTTCGTTCCGGCTTTGCGCCTTGTCAGTCGCGGTAGATCGGGAAGCGCGCGCACAGGGCATGGACCTTGGCGCGAACCTGGGCCTCGACCTGGGCGTCTCCGTCCGGACCGTTCTTGGCGATGCCGTCGAGCACGTCGGCGATGAGGTGGCCGATCTGCTGGAACTCGGCGACCCCGAAGCCGCGCGTCGTTCCCGCCGGTGTGCCCAGCCTCACGCCCGACGTGATCGTGTACTTCTCCGGGTCGCCCGGGATGCTGTTCTTGTTGGTCGTGATCCCGGCGCGGTCGAGCACCTTCTCTGCCGACACGCCGGTCGCCTTCTTCGGACGCAGGTCGACCAGCATGACGTGGCTGTCTGTCCCGCCGGACACGATCTTCAGCCCGCGCTCGGTCAGGGTGGCAGCCAGTGCACGCGCGTTGTCGATCACGTTCCGGGCGTAGATCTTGAAATCGGGCCTCAGCGCCTCGCCGAACGCCACGGCCTTGGCTGCGATGATGTGCATCAGCGGGCCGCCCTGCAGGCCGGGGAACACGGCGGAGTTGATCTTCTTCCCGAGCTCGGCGTCGTTCGACAGGATCATGCCGCCGCGCGGGCCGCGCAGCGTCTTGTGCGTCGTCGTCGTCACGACATGGGCGTGCGGCAGCGGGCTCGGATAGACGCCAGCAGCCACGAGGCCGGCATAGTGCGCCATGTCGACCATGAAGTAGGCACCGACCTCGTCGGCCACCTTGCGGAAGCGCGCCCAGTCGATATGACGCGAATAGGCAGAGGCGCCGGCGATGATCACCTTGGGCTTGTCGCGGCGGGCCGCCTCTTCCATCTGCTCGTAGTCGATCAGGTGCGTGTCGGGCTTCAGCCCGTAGGACACGACCTTGAACCACTTGCCCGACTGGTTGGCCGGCGAGCCGTGCGTGAGATGGCCGCCCTGATCGAGCGCCATGCCGAGGAAGGTGTCGCCCGGCTGCAGCAGCGCCATGAACACGGCCTGGTTGGCCTGCGCGCCCGAATGCGGCTGGACGTTGGCGAAGGAGCAGTCGAACAGCTGCTTCGCGCGCTCGATGGCCAGGTCTTCGGCCTTGTCGACTTCCTCGCAGCCGCCGTAGTAGCGGCGCCGCGGATAGCCTTCCGCGTACTTGTTCGTCAGCACCGAGCCGGCCGCCTCGAGCACCGCCCGCGAGACGATGTTCTCGGAGGCAATCAGTTCGATCTGTTCACGCTGGCGATGCAGTTCGCCCTTCAGCACCGCCCCGATCGCAGGATCCGTCTCGGCGAGACTCTTGGTGAACATCGGCAACGGCGACTGTGCCGTGCTGGCAGCGGCTTGGCTCATGATTACTCAACCCTTCGAAAGCTTGTCGACGCGGCCGGCATGGCGGCCACCCTCGAACTTGGTCGCGAGAAACACCTTCAACGCCTCGCGCGCGACCTCGATTCCGATCAGGCGCTGGCCGAAGGCGATGACGTTCGCATCGTTGTGCTCGCGCGACAGGCGCGCGGAGGTCACATCGTGCGCAAGAACTGCGCGGACCTTGGGATTGCGGTTTGCCGCAATGGAAATGCCGATGCCGCTGCCGCAGACGAGAACGCCGCGCTCGGCCTTGCCCGAGGCAATGGCGTCGCCCATCGCTTTTCCGAAGTCCGGATAGTCGACGGATGCGGTCGAATGGGTGCCAAGATCCAGCACCTCGTGACCCGCTTCCTGCAGGTCCCGCTTTAGACTTTCCTTAAGGTCGAAGCCGGCATGATCCGACGCGACCGCGATGGTGCCACCCGGCATTTCGACGATCGACCCCCTCTAGCTATTGAGCCCCCCGATACCATATCCGGGGCCGCGATGTCACCGTTCCGCAAAATCGTGGAAAGTGACCCACAAGACGCTGAAATGGCTCAGGAAATCGCCGGACGGTCGAGGTCGACCGCAGGCCTGTCTTCGGGCCGCAGCTGCAGGAACGGCATTTCGCCCGCCATCGCGACGGGACGATGGCCGCTCAGACGCCGATGTAACGCCCCGACAAGGGTAAACGCGCACCGAACGCCCCCGGCTGAGAGACCGCCACGAGATCCGGCAAGGCACCGAACCGTCGGCGAAAGCGTGGAAGCTCCACCGTCATCTTCGTCGGGAGCCCGGAAGGCCTCCCTCTGCAGCCTGGGGAAGCAGCCGACATGCTCTCGGTCCGGCGGAAGCGGTTGCCGAGCGACAGGCGCCCAGAGCGGTCAGACGCCAAAAGGAAAAGGCCCGGTTGATGCCGGGCCTCTCCTTCGCAAGCGCTGCGGCGCCCTACTTCTTCAGAGGTGCCGACTTGCCGTCCTTCCAGACGTAGATGTCGTAGACCGCATCCTTGATATCGCCCTTGGCGTCGAACTCGAGCACGCCGACGGCCGAGTCGTACTTGCCCGTGCGCAGCTGCTTGGCAACGGTGACGGCATCGACCGACTTCGCCTTGTTGGCGGCATCGGCCCAGGCCTTCACGGCGGCGTAGCTGAACAGCGTGTAGCCTTCGGGATTGTACTTGGCGTCGCGGAACTTCTTCACCAGGGCGGCATTCTTGGGGTCGTCCTCGGCCTTGGGCGGGAACGACATCATCACGCCGTTGGTCGCCGCGCCGCCCAGCTGGGCGAACTCGGCCGTCTCCAGCGCATCGAAGCCCATCATGTTCGCCGCCAGGCCCTGCTCACGCGCCTGCTTGATGATCAGGGCGCCCGCGGTGTGGTAGCCGCCCAGCACGATGATATCGATCTTCGCCTGCTTCATCTTGTTGATCAGCGCGGCGAAATCCTTGTCGGTGTCGTTGTAGGCCTCGTACATCGTCTCGCGCAGGCCGCCCTTGTTCAGGGCCTTCTTGGTCTCGTCGGCCACGCCCTTTCCGTACGGCGACTTGTCGTGAAGGATCGCGACCTTGGCGGTCTTGTTGTTCTTCAGGATGTAGTTGCCGACCGTCGTGCCCTGCACGTCGTCACGGCCGCAGGTGCGGAACACAGTGGTGTTGCCCTTGGACGCGGCATCGTCCGTCAGCTTCGGGTTGGTCGAAGCCGGCGTGATCTGGAGGATCTTGCCTTCCTTGTAGATGTCCGAGGCCGGGATCGAGGAGCCCGAGCAGAAGTGGCCGGCCACGAACACGACCTTGTCCGAGACCATCTTGTTGGCGACCGCGGTCGCCTGCTTGGGATCGCAGGCATCGTCGCCGATCACCAGTTCGAGCTTCTGGCCGTTGACGCCGCCGGCGGCATTGATGTCCGCGACCGCCATCTCGGCGCCGCGCCGGAGCTGCTCGCCGAACGCCGCGTTCGAGCCGGTCATCGGGCCGGCCGAGCCGATCTTGATCTGGGCGAACGCGGGTGTCGCCATGAGGGCAATGGCTGCGACAGCCAGCGTGCCGTACATCTTCTTCATCCGGGTCTCCCTTGTTCGTTGAGCCTCCTCCGCGCCGCGCGGAGCATGACGGTTAGATTAGGGCCGCTCGTCCCAGCCCAGCAAGCCTTTGCGCCTGTAGAGCCAGGGATATTGACGAACCATCTGGCGGGCCCGGGTGAGCCGGAAGGCGAACGCAGCGATCGCCAGTTGCACCGCCCAGCCCAGCACGAAGCCCGCCAGCGACAGGAGCTCGCCGCCGGCCAGCGCATAGTCGAGGAAGCGCAGCGTTGCCGACAGCAGCGCCGTGTAGAACACGATCTGCAGCCAGGGCCGCCAGGTGAGCGCCACGGCATGTCCCGCCGCGAACGAGGCCGGCCCGATCAGCACGAGGTTGAACAGCACCACGTTGAACAGCGTGTCGCCGAACCAGTCGAACATGAAAGTGTCGAGCGGGCTCATGGGTGCCCGCCTTCGAGGTAAGCCGCCCGGACCTCCCGGTTGGCCAGAAGTTCCTTGCCGCTGCCACTGAGGCGCACCCTGCCGTTGGCCAGGACGTAGCCGCGGTCGGCCAGGCGCAGCGCATGGAAGGCGTTCTGCTCCACCAGGAAGATCGTGACTCCCTCCTCCCGCGCGATCCGTCCGATCGAGTCGAAGATCTGGCGCACGATCAGGGGGGCCAGGCCGAGCGACGGCTCGTCGAGCAGGAGAAGCCGCGGCCGGCTCATGAGCGCGCGCCCGATCGCCAGCATCTGCTGCTCGCCCCCCGACAGGGTCCCACCGCGCTGGTCGCGCCGTTCTGCCAGTCGCGGGAACATCGCGAAGACGCGGTCGAGGCCCGACTTGAAGTTGGCCGGATCGCCCAGGATCGCGCCCATCTGCAGGTTCTCGTAGACGCTCATGCGCGCAAAGATGCGCCGCCCCTCCGGCACCTGGGCCACGCCACGCCGGACGATCTGGTGAGTGGGTAGCGAGGTGATGTCTTCGCCGTCGAGAACGATGGTGCCGTTGCGCGCGCGGGGATTGCCGCAGATCGTCATCAGCAGGGTCGACTTGCCCGCGCCATTGGCGCCGATCAGCGTCACGATCTCGCCCCGTGCCACCTCGAGGTCGACCCCGTGCAGGGCCTGGATGGCGCCGTAGAAAGTCTCGACGCCCTTCACCGAGAGGATCGAGGACTCAGCCATCGATCGCCTCCTCGTCGGTGCCGAGATAGGCGCGGATGACGGCCGGGTCGTTGCGGACCGCCAAGGGCGCCCCCTCGGCGATCTTGCGGCCGTAGTCGAGCACGACGATGTGGTCGGAGATGTTCATCACGACGCTCATGTCGTGCTCGATCAGCAGCACGCCGATCCCGTCGCGGTCGCGGATCGAGACCAGGAGTTGGTTGAGCTCGGCCGATTCCCGCGGGTTGAGCCCCGCCGCCGGCTCGTCGAGGCAGAGCAGCACCGGCTCTGTGCACATGGCACGGGCGATCTCGAGACGCCTCTGGGCGCCGTAGGGCAGTTCGCCGGCCGGCCGGTCGGCGTCGGCCACCAGTCCGATGCGCTCCAGCCAGAGCCGCGCCAACTCAATTGCTTCCCCCTCGGCGCGCCGGAAGCTCCCGGCCCCGACCAGCCCCAGCAGGCTCCAGCCCGACGCGCGCATGAGCTTGTTGTGTTGTGCCACCATCAGGTTTTCGAGCACCGTCATGCCGGAAAACAAGCGAATGTTCTGAAAGGTGCGCGCCACCCTCGCCTTCTGGCCGATCTCGTGCCCCCGCATGCGCTCGAGCAGGAACTCGCCGCCGGGGGTCCGCAGGGTAAGCCGCCCGATCGTCGGCTTGTAGAAGCCGGTGATGCAGTTGAAGACCGTCGTCTTGCCGGCACCGTTGGGGCCGATGACGGCGGTGATGGCGTGCGATCGGGCCGCGAACGAAACGTCGTCGATGGCGACCAGCCCGCCGAAGCGCATGGTGAGATGCTCGACCTCGATCAGCGGCGCGCTCATCCACCGCCTCCCGAGCCGGCCGGATGCAGCCTTATCGAAGGTTCGCGACTGGAGACGAGGCCGCGCGGCCGGAACACCATGATCAGGACCATGGCGAGGCCGAAGGCAAGCATGCGGTAGTTGCCGAGATCACGAAACCATTCGGGCAGGCCGATCAGCAGTATCGCCGCCAGCACGACGCCGACCTGGCTGCCCATGCCGCCCAGCACGACGATGGCCAGGATGATCGCCGATTCGATGAATACGAAGCTCTCGGGGCTGATGAAGCGCTGCTTGGCCGCAAAGAACGAGCCGGCGAATCCCGCAAACATGGCGCCGATGGCGAAGGCCGTCAGCTTGGTGTTGGTCGGGTTGATGCCGAGCGCCTGGCAGGCCGTCTCGTCCTCACGCAGCGCTTCCCAGGCGCGGCCGACCGGCAGGCGCCGCATGCGCTGCGTGAACAGGTTGGTGATCAGCGCCAGGCCGAGGATGATGTAATAGAGAAAGATCAGCCGGTGATTGCCGTTGAAGGCGATGCCCAGCATTTCCGACACCGTCTGCTTGCCCGGCGGCGGCGTCTCGGCGAACACCGCACCGAACAGGGTCGGTCCTGGAATCGAACCGATGCCGGCCGGTCCGTTCGTCAGGTCGAACCAGTTGAGCAGCACCAGACGGATGATCTCGCCGAAGCCCAGGGTCACGATGGCAAGATAGTCGCCGCGCAGACGCAGCACGGGAAAGCCCAGCATGATGCCGAACAGTGCCGCCATCATTCCGGCGAGCGGCAGCACCGTCCAGAAACCCAACCCGTACTGAGTGCTGAGCAGCGCATAGGCGTAGGCCCCGACGGCGTAGAAGGCGACGTAGCCGAGATCGAGCAGGCCTGCGAGGCCGACCACGATGTTCAGGCCCCAGCCCAGCATGACGTAGGTCAGGATCAGCACGCCGAGATCCATCGTCTTCTGGTCGGCGAACGGCATGGCCGGCAGCAGGACCGCGCCGGCCAGCAGCAGCCAGCCGAACCATTTGGCACCGGCCTTGCCCAGCGCCACGCCGGAGGGCGTGCGCGCCGCCGCACCCATGGCGTCGTTGGCCCATGGCCAGACCGCCCGGATGACCAGCAGCACGCCGCCCAGCGCAACGAACCAGTGCAGGAAGCCCGACGGCATTTTCATCGGCGAGGCGCCGGCCGCGATCATGGCGATCCCCAGCGCTATGGCGGGCCAGCGCAGGCCGTTCGCCGCCATCGAGAGTCCGAGGCGTCCGACGAAGATCGCAACGACCGCCACGGCGAGGTCGACAAGCTGGTAGTCGAAGCCCAGCCCCTTCCCGCCGCCCTGATCGACGGTGCGGAAGCCGACGACGAAGAAACCGAGCGCGGCCGCGACGAAGGCGGTGAGACCTGCATCCTTCAGCATGAGAGGAAGACGCGGGCCCATCTGCTCAGACCTTCTCGATCTCCGGTTTGCCGAGCAGGCCGCTCGGCCGGAAGATCAGCACCAGCACCAGGATCGCGAAGGCCGCGACGTCCTTGTACTCGCTCGAAAAGTAACCGGCCCAGAAAACCTCGATCAGGCCGATCAGCAGCCCGCCCAGCATGGCGCCCGGCAAGGAGCCGATGCCGCCCAGGACGGCGGCGGTAAAGGCCTTGATGCCGGCCAGGAATCCGATGAAGAAGTCGATGACCCCGTAATACATGAGGAACAGCATGCCGGCGACGGCGGCCAGCGCCGCGCCCAGCACGAAGGTCAGCGAGATGGTGCGGTCGACATTGACGCCCAGCAGCGAGGCCATCTTCATGTCCTGCTCGCAGGCGCGCTGCTGGCGCCCGAGCGAAGTCCGGGCGATCACCCAGGTGAAACCCGCCATCAGGACGACGGTCACCAGCACGATGATGATCTGAAGCCACGTCACGCGAACGTCGAAGCCGTCGGCGGTAAAGAGATTGAAGCCGCCGGATACGATCTGCCCGCCGGGCTTGGGACGCGCCCCCTGCGCCAGCTGCACGTAATTCTGGAGGGCGATCGAGACGCCGATGGCGGAGATCAGCGGGGCCAGCCGGAACGAGCCCCGCAACGGTCTGTAGGCCGTTCGCTCTATCGCCCATCCATAGACGGCGGAAAACGACATCGCCAGCAACAGGACCAGGACGATGGCGATCGGAGCCGAGCTGATGCCGAGGCTGCCGCAGATGATGAAGCCGATCAGCGAGATGAAGGCGCCGATCATGAACACCTCGCCATGGGCGAAGTTGATCATGCCGATGATGCCGTAGACCATCGTATATCCGATGGCGATCAGCCCGTAGATGGCGCCCAGCGTGATTGCGTTGATCAGCTGCTGCGTGAAATACGCCATGCCTTGTTCTGTCTCCCTGCCTTTGCGACCTACGATGCTTTCTCGGGCACTGGCAAGCTCAAGATGATTGCCTGCAAATCGCGGACCACAAGGACCAGGGGACGACGGCCGGCACCCGGGGGGCGCAGGCGAGCGGCCCAAAAGCCGCTTGCGCTCCCTCGTCCGACCACCGATTAAATGTGGCCATGCTTACCCCCTCCTACGACGTCATCGTCATCGGCGCCGGTCCGGCTGGACTTACCGCCGCCACCGAAATTGCCCGCGCAGGTCTGAAGGCGCTCTGCCTCGACAAGCTCGCCCCCGGCGGCGAAATCATCAACCTCGGTGCGCTCCACGATTTCGAGGAGATGTTCGACGGCACGACGATGGCCGCGCGCCTCACGGACGATGCCGCGGTCGCCGGCGTGGAGATGGGCTTCGGCGAGGTCTCGGCCATTTCCGGAAGCGGTCCCTTCGAAATCGAGACGACCGACGGCGAGCGCCACAGCGCGCGCTCCCTCATCGTTGCGACCGGCCTGAACAAGGGCAGGCTCGGCATTCCCGGTGAGGAGGAATACGAAGGCCGCGGCCTGTCGCACTGCGCGAACTGTGATGGCCCGCTCTATGCCGGGCAGCCTGTGATCGTCGCCGGCGCGACCGGCTGGGCGCCTTACGAAGCCGCCGTCCTGGTCGGAATCGCCGGCGACATCACCATGCTCGGCACGCCGACCGGCCCGGCTCCCGAGGGCGTGACCGCCCGGCCGGGGCGCATCGTCGGCCTGGAGGGCAGCAACGGTCTCGAGGCGGTGACCATCGAAAATGACGGCCAGCGAAACCGCGTTTCGACGAATGCAGTGTTCGTTTACGAGGGCCGGTCTCCCGCTGCGGAATTCCTGCCGGATTCGCTTGCACGCGACGCCACGGGGCATATCGTTGTCGACGCTCAGGGCCAGACCGCCCAGCCGCTGGTGTTTGCCGCCGGCGACGTACGGTCCGGCTCAAAGGAATATCTGGCCGACGCCATCGCGGACGGCCAGCGCGTCGCCAAGTCGGTGGTCGCGGCGTTGAACAAGTAGCGTGGAGGGAAACGAACATGCGCATCTTCAATCCGAGCTTCGGCATGGCCGCCGCCGGTCCCGCCAAGGTGACCCTGCAGCCCGTCAACTGGGCGACCGACGCCATTGCGCTGATCTCCAACTCCAAGCCGAACGCGCGTGAGCTGCTGGAGGGCGTCCGCGCCATGCTGGGCGCGCACCGTCCCGTCGACAACATTCACTTCCACGCCAAGAACAGCGCAAGCCAGCCTGCGCCCAAGGAACTGATCGAGAAGGTCGCCAAGAACTACAAGGCGGCGCTGCTCGCCTTAGGGGATTGAGGAAGCTGTTCATCGTGGAGTTTCCACGACAGCCTCGAACTCGAGAAGCTCGGCATCACCGCTTTCGTGATCGCCACTGAGACTTTCAAGCCGCTGGTCCTCGCCCAGGCGAAGGCCCGCAAGGTCGAACCGCGCCTTATCGTAGTGAAGCACCCCGTCGGCGGCCTGAATGCCGAAGAGCTGCGGGAACGCATCGAAGCAGCCACCAAGGGACTGACCGAGGCGACGAGCAAATGAAGGACATCGCCGACCAGGAAGTGATCGACATCGGCGACATGGATGTCGAAGCCTTCAACGAGTACGCCAACGAACAGGGCTGGAGCGACGGCATGCCGCTCTTCGTGCCCACCGAGGCGAAGGTAGCGAAGTTCGTCGAGACGGTGCGCGGTGACAACCGCCCCTACCCGCCGGTCCCTCCGCGCCAGATCGTCCCGACGCTGCAGGCCCTGGCCGCGAACGCGGTCATGGCCGGCTGCAAGCCGGAGTACTTCCCGGTGGTGACCGCCGCCCTGCGCGGCGTGCTCGACCCGGAATACAATCTCCACGGTACGCTCGCGACCACGCACTCCTGCGCGCCGATGGTCATGGTGAGCGGCCCGATCCGGCACGAACTCAACATCAACTGCGGCACCAACTGCTTCGGCCAGGGTCGCCAGGCCAACGCCACAATCGGCCGCGCGCTCGGCCTGATGCTGCTGAACGTCGCCGGCGCCAAGCCGGGCGAGATGGACCGTTCGACCCAGGGCAATCCCGCCAAGTACACGTTCTGCTTCGGCGAGAACGAGGAAGAGAATCCGTGGACGCCCTATCACGTGCAGCGCGGCTTCGCGCCCACGGACTCGGTCGTGACGGTGATGTCGGGTGAGGGCCCGCACAATCTCAACGACCACGGTTCGACCACGGGCGACGGCCTGCTGACGACTTTCGCCGGCGGCATGTCCAACCCGGGCGCCAACACGGTCTACGGCAAGGGCCCGATGTTCCTCATCATCGGCCCCGAGCACGCCGCGACCCTGAAGCGCGATGGCTTCACGTTAGAGAGCATCCGCGAGGAACTCTGGAAGCGCTCGCGGATCCATCTGTCCCGGATCTCCCGGGAGAACCTCGACACCTACGAGAGCACCGGCCACAAGCCGGACGGTGACTGGCTGACGATCGGCCGCGACCCGAACGACATCCACATCACCGTGGCGGGCGGGCCGGGCAAGCATTCGGCGTTCATCCCGTCGTTCGGCGGCACCACCGTCGCCTGCACGCGCATCGCCCGATGAACGAGTGGTGCGGCTGGCCGGTCGTCGACGAGTCGACGACCTGGGAAAGCGCACAGCATATCCTGACCGAGGCCGAGCTTTCGGACGGCCTCCCCTTGGTGCCTCCTACGCAGAAGCGGCTCGACGCCATGATTGCGGGTGTCGCCAGCCGGGCCGAATCGCTGGGCATGATGCCCCCGATGTTCGGCGACATCACGCCCGAAGCCGTCGCCTATCAATGCGTGATCGCGGGCTGCGTGCCGGCGGAACTGCCGGTCGTTGTGGCGGCGGCGCAGGCCCTGCTCGAACCCGACTTCAATCTTCTGGGCATCGCCACCACCACCGGTAGCGCCGCCGTCGCGCTCTGCCTCCACGGCCCGATCGCGCGCACGCTCGGTGTCAACGCGCTGACCAACGCCATCGGTCCCGGCAACCGCGCCAATGCCTGCATCGGACGCGCCCTGCAGCTCTGCCTGCGCAATATCGGCGGCGCGCGCTCGGACACGGGCGACATGGCGACGATGGGCCAGCCCGCCAAGTACACGCTGTGCTTCGCCGAAAGGACCGAAGGCCCCTTCCCGACCTTCACCGAGCGCCACGGCCTCGGCAAAGACGAGAGCGCCCTCACGGTGATGGGCATTGCCGGAACCGCCGAGGTGCTGCCGGGGGACGGCGAAGGCGCCACGCCCGAGGCGATCCTCGACCCGGTCGTCGCCGGCATGCGCGCCGAGATCGTGATGTCGGGCCAGAGCCGCAAGAGCGGGCGCGGCGAGCAGGTCCTTCTCCTGCCGCTCGAACTCGCGGAGAAAATCGCCCGCCACGACGGATGGGATATCAAACGCGTCCAGCAATACCTGTTCGACCAGGGTCAGGGCGTGGCGAGTTCGCCCGAGGCGATTCATCCGATCGTAACCGGCGGCGCCGGCTACAAGATGGCCTATCTCCCGATCTGGGGCGGCGGATCGCAGATCGTGATGCGCAAGCTCTGACCCGGGCCGCCAGGACAGGTAGCCCGCGCTACTTCAGCACCCTGCGCACCAGACCGTAGAACAGCCACATGCCGAAGCCCCAGAGCGCGTAAACGATGGGCGCAACTGCCACGCCCGGCAGGCGCCAGCCGCCGCCGACCGGGGCGCCCTTCATCGGCAGGACGACGAACCAGTTCACCGCGAGGACCAGCGTGGCCGCGAAGAACATCCAGCCCAGGGCACCATTCAGGATGCCGGGCAGGCGGGCGACCAGGAAGGCGCCCAGCGCACCCCAAAGACCGCCCCAGAAGGCCAGCGAGACGATGGCCGGAACGCCCCAGGGCGGCACCGGCCGCATGTTGTAGAAATTGGGCCGGCCGAACCCCAGTTCGGCGGCGATGTAGAAGCCCCACTGATGGAACACCAGTACGCTCAACGCGCCGGCGAGAAAGCCAGCAACAACCATGCGCCAGAAATTGCCCGTCACGTCACTTCACCCTGGAGGACGCCGATCGCGCCATGGATGCGCCTGTTCGAGCTGGGCGGCCAGTGACAACAGCGTGGCCTCGGCGCCGTAGCGGCCGACGAAATGCATGCCGATCGGCAGGCCGTCTTCCGTCCATTCGAGCGGAACCGACATCGCCGGCACCCCGGCCGCATTGCAGACGGAGGTGAAGGCCACCATCGGCGCGAGCCCCTCCTCGTATTCTTCGAGACTGCCATCCATGCGCACGGTACCGAGCGGCAACGACGTACGGGCGATTGTCGGAGAGAGGAGAATGTCGAATCTCTTGAAGAAGGCGCCGAGCTGGCGGCCGGTGCGATGGAAGGTCTGCACCGCGCGGATATAGTCGTGCGCGCTGACCCCGCGGCCCTTCTCGGCATAGAGGCGGGTCACCGGTTCGAGGTCGTCCGGTCCCGGCACGCGGCCATTGGCCCTCACCTGGATGTTGGTGAAGGTGTTGGCACACATCACCGTGCCGAAAGCAGCACCGGCGGCGGCCGGATCATAGTCCGGAACCGCCTCCACGACGTGATGGCCGAGCGCCTCCAGACGCTTCGCGGTGCGCTCGACGGCTGCGACCAGCGCCTGATCCATCGATTCCCAGCCGACCGGCTTGCGCAGGAACGCGATGCGCAATCGTCCGGGCGCCCGTCGAGTCGCGTCGAGGAACGAGCCCTCGGCTTCCGGCGCGCGATAGGGATCGCCGGGTTCGCCGCCCGCGAGCGCGTCGAGCAGCGCCGCGCTGTCGCGCACGGAGATCGAGACGCAGAGCTGGGCGCCAGCCCCCGCGAGTGTCTCCCCGATCGGCGCCAGGCTGATGCGACCGCGCGATGGCTTCAGCCCGAACAGGCCGCACAGGGAGGCCGGGATTCGGATCGAGCCGCCGCCGTCGGTCGCGTGCGCCATCGGCAGTGCCCGGGCCGCCACCACCGCGGCCGACCCACCGGAAGAGCCCCCCGGCGACAGGTCGGCGCGCCACGGATTGACCGTCGCACCGCCGAAGGCCGGTTCCGTCGTAGGCGCCAGGCCGAACTCGCTGGTGTTGCTGCGGCCCACGATCACCAGCCCGGCGCGGCGCATACGCGCCACGGCCGCGCTGTCGTTCGCGGCCACCGGCTCCTTCGAGAAAAAGCGCGAGCCGACCGTGGTCGGCGTGCCGGCGCAATCGGCCATGAGCTCCTTCACGACGAACGGGATGCCGTGGAACGGCCCGTCGCACGCCGCCGCGACGGACTTCTCCAGCAGCTCACCGTCGTAGAAGTCGGTGATGGCGTTCAGCCGGTCGTTGGCCTCATGGAGTCGCGTCAGACTGGCGTCGAGCAATTCCCGCGCACCGACCTTGCGGCTGCGGACCATCTCCGCGATGGCCAGTGCGTCATGTGCCGCGAACAGATCTTCCAACGGTTCAGTTCCGCCAACGCTCGAGGTTCGCCGCCACGAAAGCATCGTCGTGCAGTTCGGGATAGGTTGCGTAGAGCCGGTCGATGCCCTCGCTCTGGCCGGGACTCAACTTCTCGTGCGGATCGAGGCACTCGATGGACTGAAGCAGGCCCTGTCGCCGCAGTATCTCGTGGCAGCCGGGAATGCAGCCCGCGAAATCGTGGTCGACGTCGAACACCACGCTGTTGCAGTCCGTGACGAAGGAATCCAGCGCCAGGATTTCGGGCGTGATCGCGCCGTTCGACACCGAGAGCTTTAGCCGCTCCAGCATCTTCACGGCGCCGCGCGTCCACACGCTCCAGTGACCGAGCAGCCCGCCCTGGAAGCGCAAGGTCACCTCGCGGTTGCCGGTGCGTACGACCATCGGCGTCACGAGATCCGCCACGATGTGATCGTCGTTGCCGGTGTAGAGGGTGATGCGCTCCTCGGCGTGGGCGGCGGCGATGCCGAAGCAGACATCGAGCGTGCGGTAGCGGTTGAATGGCGCCACCTTGATCGCCACGACATTGTCGATGGCAGCAAAGCGCGTCCAGAACTCGCGCGACAGCTTGATGCCGCCCACCGCGGTCTGCAGGTAGAAGCCGATTAGCGGCATCTCCTTCGCGACCGCGGCGCAATGCTCGATCAGCTCGTCCTCGCTGGCACCCTTGAGCGCGGCCAGCGACAACAGCACCGCGTGGTAGCCGAGCGACCGCGCGGTGCGCGCTTCCTCGACCGCCTGCGCCGTCTTGCCGACGGCGCCCGCGATCATGACCAGCGGCCGGTCGGTCCAGTCGCGCGCCGTCTGGATGGCGAGTTCGAGGACAGGGCGATAGAGCCCGACCTCGCGGATGGCGAACTGGGTCGAATGTACACCCACCGCCAGGCCGCCCGAGCCGGCATCGAGGTAGTAGCGGCTCAAGGCGCGCTGCGACTGCCTGTCGAAGTTCCGGTCGGTGTCGAGCGCCAGCGGGTGCGCGGGAATGACGGTGCCCTGCCGCAGCAGGGACAGGACCGGCGCCGGAAGATCGCGCCAGTGGAGGGCCTTGTCGGTGCTCATGCCTGCATCCTATCCCAGTTCCGGACCCGCGAGGGCAAAGACGTGCGAGGGATCGTCCAGTCCTTTGGCGGTGCCCAGGGTCATGCGCATGTAGCCACGCGGCGAGGTCGCGCCCTGCTCCTGGAGCCAGGCGCGGACGGCCTGATGCGCCTCCGGCACATCGATGATGAATGGGCCCGGCGCGGCGGCCGCTGCGCGCGCGATCAGCGCCAGCGCGACCGCCTCGCGATCGGCGACCACAGGACCGAGCGACGTCGCCACCCGGCCTTCGCGCCCCAGAACGAAGCCCACGATCTTGCCGCCCACGTCTTCGGCCAGCCAGGCACGGCCGGGCTGGCGCAAGGCCAGGTGCATGAGGATCGACGGGCGTTCCATGCCGGTGAGGGGCCGGTCGTAGACGGCGAGCCGCGGCAGGTCGGCCGGGCTGATCGGCCGGATCGCGACGCCGGCCGGCGGCGCCACCGGCTCGCCCTTCACGCCATCGAAGTGCCAGCGTGCGATCGGGTAGAGGTCGCGAAACCCCAGAGGCAGGTAGATCGGCCGTCCCTGCTCCGTCGCATCGAGGCCCGCGACCGCGTCGGCGGCCTGCACTTCCTCGATGCAGCGCTTCAGCAGTCCGGTGCCCACGCCGCCGCGCCGGCGCTCCTTGGTCACGAGCACCATGCTGATCCAGGCGAGCTTCTGGCCGAGCGGCAGGATCAAAGAACTGGCTTGCCATCTGCCGTCCGGCGCCGTGCAGCCGAAGCCTCGCCCCGCGCCCAGCATGAAACGCCAGTCGGCGACGTTCTGGTTCCAGCCCGCCTCGATCGACAGCGGCCAGACGGCGTCGCTCTGCTCGGGAGCGATCGGCCGGACATCAAGCGCTTCAGTACTTGCCATCGCGCACCTCGTAGTGCGTGGGCTTGTTCAAGGTGGCCATGTCGCGCTCCAGCCAATCCGTCGTCCACTCGATCATCTTCGAGAGCGGCACGCTGGGCGGACCGAACTCCTTCTCCATGCGGCTCGCGTTGTTCAGCCAGCCGGTCGGCGCTTCCTTGCCGGTGAGGATCGGTGTCCGACCCAGCAGTCTGCCGAACTCCGCCGCCAGCCATCGGATCTCGATCGTCTCAAGGCCGGTGACGTTGATCGGGGTGGTGGGAGTGGTGGCGCGCGCAAGGCAACGCAGCGCGACCGAGTTCGCATCGCCCTGCCAGATCACGTTGACGTGCCCCATCGACAGGTCGATCGGCTCGCCATCCCGCACCTTGCGGCCGACGTCGTGCAGGACGCCGTAGCGCATGTCGATCGCGTAATTGAGGCGGAACAGCCGGCCGGGCGTGCCGTGGCGGGCCGAGAAATACTCGAACATGCGCTCGCGGCCGACACAGGAATTCGCGTAGTCGCCGGAGGGCGGCACCGGCGGTACCTCCTCCGTCGCGCCTCCGCTGTCGACCGGCACGAACGGATAGACGCAGCCCGTCGAGAAGGCAACGATGCGCGAGTCCTTGAAAACCTCCGCGACCATCGCCGGAACCTGCACGTTCATCGCCCAGGTGAGCGGCACGTCGCCCGTCGCGCCGAACTTTCGGCCGGCCATAAAGACGACGTTGGCGGCCTTCGGAAGATTTTCCAATGCCGTGCGATCCAGCAGGTCCGCGGAGATCGGCTCGACACCGGCCTTCTCCAGCGCCTGCTTAACACCCGGCTCGCTGAAGCGCGCCACGCCCATCACCCGCTTCGTCGGCGCAGCGCGCTTGGCCATGCGCGCGAGCGTCGGGCCCATCTTGCCGCCGACACCCAGGACGAGAACGTCGCCCGGCGTCGCCGCCAGGTCGGCCACCAGCTCGGCGGACGGGGCGGTCATGAAGTCCTCGACGGCTTCGATGCTGTCGAAGCGGGCCGGAAGGTTGGCGCTCATTTCTTGCCTCCAGGATGGGCCGGCGTCAGCCTTTCGCGCGGCGAGTCGGGCATCGACCGGAGCGCCGCGAAGTCGAGATCGACCCCCACCGCGAAGCCTGGACACCCCAGCGACCCCAGTGCCAGCGCGCCATCGCGTACCTTGAGCCGCGCCGGCCTGCCTGGCTGCCGCTCGTAGAGATCGGGATGGGCGGCAACGAACGCATCCTGTTCGGCAACGGAAGCCGATGACATGCCGTCGATGAAATGATGGGCGTTGCGCTCGACATGGGTGAGGCCCAGCAGCGAGACCAGCGCCAGGTCCTGCTGGACGCTGACGCCAGGCTGCGTCGTCAGATCCTCGGCCGACATGAAATAGCCAGGCCCCAGCTTCGCGACCCGCGCGGCATTCAGGATCGACTTGTAGAAGCCCTTGCAGTTCTTGCTGGAGACGCCGGCATAGCCGAGCTTCAGCGCCTCCGGGAAGGTCGACAGCTCGCCGTCGGACTCGTCGATGATGACCGGACGGTACTTGGCAAGCGCCGTCACCGGCCGGCTGAGCGCCGCCTGGCGCTTGATCGGCTGCTCTATGAACAGCGTCGCCTTGACCATCTTCGAGAGCGCCGGCGTCTCCTCGACCTTGCGCCACAGCTCAACGATCCCCTCGACATCGTCGTACTGCTCGTTGCCGTCGAACGTGACCTTGTAGTCACCCGCGCCAGCATCGAGCACCGAGGCGATGCGCGTCAGCCGGTCGAGGTCTGCCCGGATGTCGCCGCCGACCTTCAGTTTGTAATAGCGGCCGCGATAGTAGGAGGCGACCTCTTCCAGCGTCTCCGGCAACCCGTCGTTCACCCGCTCGGACTCCGGCCGCTCGGCTTTCGTCAGCGGGTCGACCAGGCCCACCGTGTGACGCAGGTCGATCGAGGCGCGCGGCTTCAGCCCCTTCAGAAAATCCGAGAGATGACGGGCGTCGATGTCGGGCGTCAGATCGGTCGCAGAGATGCCCGGCACATTGGCCGCGATCATCTGCGCGAAGGATTGTCCCGTTGCCCTGCCGACCGCGTCGATGATCGCCCGGTCGAGCAGCGCCGGTCCGTACGAGGCAACCAGCGGATTGAGCCCCAGCTCGGCCCCGCGCGCGATCTGCTGGCGATAGCTTCCGGCATAGAGGCCGAAGGGTGTGTCGAAGCCGCGCGCGGTGTAGTGGTCGATCGCGAGCTGCAGCGCCTGCCGGAGCTGGTCGAGATTCTGCGCGTCGGAGAATTCCGGACTCTTCTCGAACCACTTGGCACCCAGCGCCTCGGCGGCGACGCCTTCGCTGGTGCGGCCATCCTCCAGCGCGATGCGCACGCGGACGATCGCCTGGATGCCCTGCGTCACGGTGATGACGCCGAAGCGGAACGGCAGGCGCAGGTGGTGGTCGCGTTCGAAGCGGTCGACCGCCTCAACCTTCACTTTCATACCGTTTGCTCCAGCAGACCCTGAACATAGCCGATCATGCGCGCCGCGCAGGTCGGACCGTCGGGTTCGTAGACGAAGGGTTCCATCGCGACCCAGCCATCATAACCCGTGTCGCGCAGCGCCTCGACCACGGGAGCGAACTTGTCGGCCCCCTCGCCCGGTCCACGCTTGTTGCGATCGTTGAACTGGACGTGCGCCATCAAGCCGGTCGGCATCCAGCGACGAATGACATCGGCGACCGCCTCCCTCTCTTCCAGGCTAGAGGCCAGCGTGTCGACCATCAGCCGGAAGGCAGGGCTGCCGATGCGACGGACAATGGCTTCGGCCTCGGCCAGCGTATTGACGAAGTTGCAATCGGGTCGCGCCAGCGGCTCCAGGCAATAGACCACGCCGGCCTTCTCCGCAGCGGCGGCGGCGGCGGCCCAGGCTTCCTCGACGCGCTTCGCATCGTCAGCATCGGCCACACGGCGCTGGCCGGGCGAGCCGTGGACCAGATAGGCGCCGCCCAGGTCGGCGCACAGTTCGATGGATGACAGCAGCACATCGACGCTGCGCTGCCACACCGCCCGATCGTCAGTCGCGATCGACAGTCCCGCAGGGGCCGCCAGCAGCCAGTGGAGCCCACTCACCTCCACACCGGCGTCGGCACAGGCCTTACGGACGAAAGCACGTTCGGAGGCTGGCATGCGCCATGCATCGTCGCCCAAGGTAAAGGGCGCGACTTCCAGCCCCTTGTAGCCGAGCGCCGCTGCCAGAGCGCATTGGCGCTCGAACGACAACTCGCGGATGACTTCATTGCACAGGGAAAGCTTCACGGACGAACCTCGCCTTGACGGGCAAATGCGCGTTCGCCAGTCTCATCGCATGGGGGCCCATGATATCAGCGAGACAAAAGCGATGAACAGATTCATCGCTGCGTGCGCATGACGAAATTCGGCACTCTGGCCAACCGTTACTGGCCGACCCTCGTGCTCTTCGCCTTCCTGCTGGCAAGCTGGCAGGCTGCTGTCACCTTCGGCAACATCCGCGAATATCTCCTTCCCGCCCCGCTGTCGGTCTGGAACGCGCTCTGGCACGGCGACACGGCCTGGTGGCCTCATCTATGGACCACGACCTTCGAGATCATCGGCGCCTTCCTGATGGCCGCGGTGGTCGGCGTGGCGTTGGGCGTCGCGATCGCCTGGTCGCCCGTTCTCGCCAACGCGCTCGTTCCGTTCCTGGTGTTCGTGAACACGCTGCCCAAGGTGGCGATCGCGCCGCTGTTCCTGATCTGGATGGGCTACGGCATCTTCCCCAACATGCTTATGGGAGCGCTCATCGGCTTCTTCCCGGTGGTCATCAATACCGCCGTCGGCCTGTCCCAGGTCGAACCGGACATGCTCGACCTCGGCCGCGTCTTCAACGCGCCGAAATGGAAGATCTTCGTCAAGATCCGCATTCCGAACGCCCTGCCCTACATTTTGAGCGCGCTGAAGATCACCGCCACCGCCGCGGTGGTGGGCGCAATCGTCGGCGAGTTCGTCGCCTCGCAGCGCGGCCTGGGCTACGTCATCGTCACCACGCAGAGCAGCATGAACACCTCCGTGGCGTTCGCGGCCCTGGTCTGGATTTCCGTCGTGGGCCTCCTGCTCTACGGCGCCGTCGTCTTGCTGGCGCATCTCTGGGCCCCCTGGGCCGAGGGCGTCGACTGAGTTCGGGGATGGGAAAAGGGAGACCGCTATGACTCGCACACTATCGCTGGCGCTGGCCGCGTTGCTGGCCACGTCCGGCGCCGCCTCGGCGCAGGAGAAGTTCACCTTCGCGCTCAACTGGTTCGCGGTCGGCGACCACGCCGCCTACTGGGTTGCCCTCGACAAGGGCTATTACAAGGCCAAGGGCCTCGACGTGACGCTGGAAAACTCGAAGGGCTCCGGCGATTCGATCGCCAAGGTCGACACCGGCCGCGCCGACGCCGGCCTCGCCGACGCCGCCGTCGTCATCGCCTCTGTGGGCCGCGGCACGACGGTGAAGACGGTCGGCATGGTGTTCGACAAGACGCCGCTCAACATCTTCAGCCTGAAAGAGAAGCCCCTCGCCAAGCCCAAGGACCTCGAAGGCAAGACCCTCGCCGCCCCTCCGGGCGATTCGCAGCGCCAGATGTTCCCGGCTTTCGCCAAGGCCAACGGCATCGATCCGGCGAAGGTGTCCTGGGTCAACATCGAGCCATCCGCCAAGATCGCGGCCCTGGCCGAGAAGCGCGTCGACGGCGTCGGCGACTACAGCACCGGCCTGCCGCTCTACGAGAAGGCCGCCGGGAAAGGCAGCGTCGTGATGATGCCGTGGGCCGATTTCGGCTTCGACATGTATTCGATGTCGATCATCGCCAGCGCCAAGACGATGAAGGACAAGCCGAAGGCCCTGAGGGACTTCCTGGAAGCCTCCTACATGGGCTGGCGCGACGTCATGGCCGACCCGAAGGCCGCCATGGAGATCCTGAAGAAGCGCGTGCCCGAGGTCGATGTCGAGGTGATGACCCCCAACATGATGATCGGCCTCGGCCTGATGAAGACCGACCGTTACGCCAAGAACGGCATCGGCTGGATCGACGAGAAGAAGATGTGTGAATCGGTCGATCTGGTGAACACCTACATGGGCCTGCCGAAGAAGGTCGAGTGCAAGGACGTCTACTCGACCGAGTTCTTCACCAAGGTCGCGATGCCGAACTGATCCAGGCAGTCGCGTCGCGTGACAAAGGGACTGATCGACCTCGACCGGGTCGGCATGACGTATCAGGCGGCGAGCGGCCCGGTTGAGGCCCTCGCCGGCATTTCCGCGTCGATCGGGGCCGGCGAGTTCGTCTCTCTGGTCGGCCCGAGCGGCTGCGGGAAGTCGACCCTGCTGCGCATCGTGGCGGGGCTGCGTCCGGCCACGACCGGCACCATCACGGTGGCGGGGCGCACTGTGACCCAGCCGATTCCCGATATCGGCATGGTGTTCCAGGCGCCGATCCTGCTGAAATGGCGGTCCATCCTGGAGAACGTGCTTCTGCCGGCCGAGCTTGCCGGCAAGGATCCCCGCGCGCTGCGGGCGCGGGCGGAGCAACTTCTCGAAATGGCCGGCCTCGGCGGCTTCGGCGCCAAGCTGCCGCGTGAGCTTTCCGGGGGGATGCAGCAGCGTGCCGCGCTCTGCCGGGCCCTGCTCCTCGACCCGCCGCTCCTGCTGATGGACGAGCCGTTTGGCGCCCTCGACGCCATGACCCGGGACGACATGGCGCTCGAACTGCTGCGGATCTGGGGAGAAAGCGACGTGGCGCGCGAGGCCCGAAAGACCGTCCTGTTCGTGACCCATTCGATCCCGGAGGCGGTGTTCCTGTCAGACCGCGTGATCGTGATGTCGGCCCGCCCCGGCCGTATCGCCGCGGACCTCCGGATCGACCTGCCGCGCCCCCGCACCGTGGAACTGCGGGCGTCCGAGGCCTTCGGCAAGCTCAACCTCGAGATTTTCCGCGCCCTGACCGGCAAGACCCTCGTGGGCGCGGCCCTTTAGGGCGTTGGCGCGGCCTGCCCTGCCTGATAAGACGCGGGCGAAATAGCAGGAGCAGACATGGCCAACGCCGCCACCCCCCTCAAGAGCGCCGCCAAGGGCATCAGCGCCGATGCCAGGCCTTTCGACTGGGAAGACCCGTTCTTCCTCGACGACCAGCTGACCGAGGACGAGATCGCCATCCGCGACGTCGCGCGCGATTACTGCCAGGACAAGCTGATGTCGCGGGTGCTCGAGGCCAATCGCCACGAGAAGTTCCATCGCGAGATCATGAACGAGTTCGGCGCACTCGGCCTGCTCGGTTCCACCCTGCCCGAGAAGTATGGCTGCGCCGGCGCCAACTACACGAGCTACGGCCTGGTCGCCCGTGAAGTCGAGCGCGTCGATTCTGGCTACCGCTCGGCGATGAGCGTCCAGTCCTCGCTGGTGATGCACCCGATCTACGCCTACGGCAGCGAAGAGCAGCGCATGAAGTACCTGCCCAAGCTCGCCACCGGCGAGTGGGTCGGCTGCTTCGGCCTCACCGAGCCCGACCACGGCTCCGATCCCGGCGGCATGAAGACCCGCGCCACGACCGTTCCCGGCGGCTACAGCCTTTCGGGTTCCAAGATGTGGATCACCAATTCGCCGATCGCCGACGTTCTGGTCATCTGGGCCAAGCTCGACGGCGGCGCGATCCGCGGCTTCATCCTGGAGCGCGGCTGGAAGGGCATCGAGACGCCGAAGATCGAGGGCAAGTTCAGCCTGCGCGCCTCGGCGACGGGTGCCATCATGCTCGACGAGGTCTTCGTGCCGGTCGAGAACATGCTGCCGAACGTCGCCGGCCTCGGTGGTCCGTTCGGCTGCCTGAACAACGCCCGCTATGGCATCGCCTGGGGCGCCATGGGCGCCGCCGAGTTCTGCTGGAAGCAGGCGCGCAACTACACGCTGGACCGCAAGCAGTTCGGCCGGCCGCTGGCCGCCACCCAGCTCATCCAGAAGAAGCTGGCCGACATGCAGACCGAGATCGCGCTGGGCCTCCAGGCCTGCCTGCGGGTCGGCCGCCTCAAGGACAAGGGCCATGCCCAGCCCGAGATGATCTCGCTGATCAAGCGGAACAACTGCGGCAAGGCGCTCGACATCGCCCGCGTCGCCCGTGACATGCATGGCGGCAACGGCGTCTCTGACGAATATCACGTGATCCGCCACGTCATGAACCTCGAGGCGGTGAACACCTACGAAGGCACCCACGACGTGCACGCGCTGATCCTCGGCCGCGCGATGACCGGCATCCAGGCGTTCAGCTCGGGAGCCTAGCCGGCCGTGCCCCTGCCACCCCCCGGCGACATCGCGATCGTCGTCGCCGGGGCGCTGGCCGCGGGCTTCGTCAACGGATTGAGCGGCACCGGCTACGCGCTGGTGGCGCTGGGCTTCTGGCTGCAGGCCATGTCGCCCCTCACGGCCGCCCCTCTCACCGCCTTGTGCGGCGTCGCCGGCCACATTCAGTCCCTGCCCCGTATCTGGAGCGGCGTGCGCTGGCAGCGACTGTGGCCGATGCTGGCCGCGGGGATCGTCGGGGTGCCGCTGGGCACCTTGCTGCTCGACCATGTGAAGCCCAGCCCCCTCAAGTTGGGCGTTGGCATCCTGCTGATCGTCTACAGCGCGTGGATGGCCTTCGTGCGCCGTCCCCCGATCATTACAGGCGGTGGTCGCCCCGCCGACGCCGCGGTGGGCCTGATCGGCGGCGTCATGGGCGGGATGGCCAGTCTCAGCGGCCCGGCACCGGCGATCTGGGCGCAGTTGCGCGGCTTCGGCAAGGACGAGCAGCGCGGCGTCAACCAGCCGTTCAACATGAGCGTTCTGTTCCTCGCTCTCGTCTCGGCCGGCATTGCGGGCTTTCTCGACCGGACGTTCCTCGTCTGGGCTGCAATCACCCTGCCGACGACACTGATCGGCGCGAAGATCGGTCTGGCCCTCTACGGCCGCATCAACGATGCCCAGTTCCGCCGCGTGCTGCTGGCGCTGCTGATGCTCTCCGGCCTGACGCTCGTGGCGACAAGCCTGCTCTAGGAATCTGTCAGAAGAGATCCTTAAGGCATGCAACGAGCAAAAATATTACACCAATAGTCACCCTGGCACAGAATCCAGGGATGCGACATTCGCTTCGTTTGTTTCGTTTATTGCGTTTATTTCGTTTATCCGCCGTAAGTCCGACTTCTTCGGCGGCCTGCCAACCTCCCCTCCGCGTGCGTGCGTCCGCCCGGCTCCGCCCAAGGTCACAGCGGTGTCGGGTCGAGGAAGCGCTTCAGGACGTTTCCGGTGAGCTGGCTCACGTTGTTCCTGTAGCCCGCGTGCGACAGGGCACAGACCCAGGCGATCGATCCGGTCGAGAAGACCGCACCGCCGTTGGCCGTCGGGAAATAGACCAGATCGGCCCTCACCTGCGCGTTCTGGTCCCCCATCACGCCACGATGCAGGGTGAGGATCTCCTCCGGCGCGGGCGTCCCGCCGTAGCCGAGCCGGTCCGCCGTCGCCAGCCATACCGTGCCGGGAGGCGAGCCCAGCGACCAGTCCACGCGATCGATCTCGACCCCGGCGGCACCGTTGCCGCGCAGGCCGAAATCGCCCAGCGGCGCGGCAAGATCGATCCCGTCGGTCAGCCATGACAGCGCCGGATCCTTCGCGCCATCGAGCCAGCGGTAGGGCGAGGAATGGGTGAAGACCTGGCCGTCGAAGCCGACACCGACCAGTCGCTGGGGCGGACGCCCATTGCTGCGCCAGGTCGAGGACGGCTCGCCGGTAAAGGCCAGCGCGGTCTCGCCCGCCTCTCCTTCCCAGGTGCGCAGGCCGGTCATGCCGCGGCGCATCTCGATCGTGTGCGGCACGGTGGGATGATAGGCGATGCGCCAGTAGAAGCCGTTGCCGCCGAGATACATGTGACGCCCGCCGCTACGCTGATAGGCGTCGAACGCCTCCCAGACCTCGCGGCTGATGTATTCGGGATGCGACCCCGTGACGACGCAGGTGTACGGCGCCAGCACCTGGACGCCGCGGCGGTGGATGTCGTCATCCGTGATGACGTCGTAATCCTGCCCCGTCTCCTCGAGCCAGTCGATGAAGTGGGTATCGTTGCCGTAATTGAACACGTTGCCGCGCGGCCGCATGTTGAGAATGGGCCGTCGCGCGCTGCTGATGCTCCAGCCGCTGCCGTCGGCATGCGTATCGTAGGTCGAGAGGCCGACCTCGCGGTGCTCCTGGATGTAGACATCGTCCCGCGACAGCGTCAGCACACCCTCGAGCATCGCCTCGGCGTGGACCTGGTCCAACCGTAGCGCGCTGTTGGCATAGGCGAGAAAGGTGCCGGTGCTGGCCACGAAGGCGAGCTTCGAACGGGGCTTGCCCAGTTCGGCGCGCACGAAGAACCCGACGAAACTCTCGACGGGCTCGTCCCCCGCCTCTGCACGCAACCGCAGCGCATAGAATCCGCTGCGCCACTCCGCCGGGACGGTGAAGCGCACGGTGGGCTCCCACTCCGCGTCGGCCATGTCGTCGCTGTGGAAGTGGATGGCGCCATACTGCTCCGGGCAGTCGGTCCAGCGGTCCGTGCTGCCGTCCCAGTTGGCGCCGGTCATGCCGCGCGTCGGCATCTGACGCAGCTTGCCATGAAGGTGGTGGGCTGAAAGGTCCGTGACGCTTTCGCTCGCCATTTCCCGCGAGAAATCCCACGCAGCGATCAGTCGCGCGTCGGCCATCGGGAAGTTCACGCCTTCGCAAAGCCGGTGCAGCCCGTCGATCGGCTGCACGCTGGCATGGAGCCGAGGCCGGTCGATCTTGCCGTCGTAGAAGCCGTCGAACAGCTGGCCGCCGCCGTCGCTGGCGTGGGCCGCGATCACGAGCGGTACCGAGGCCGGCCATTCAAGCTGGGTCGGGCCCGCGGCCTCGACACACTCGGAGCGATCCCGACCGGCCTGCGGGTCGGCGCTGCGGACCATGACCGCGAGGCGGCCGGCTTCGGCGTCCCAGCTTGCCCCCGCCAGCACCCATTCGCGCGACAAGAGAGCCGCGCCGGTCGCAACCCGCCACGTCCGGCCACCAGCCGCCACGACGAACTCCAGATGGCCGTCCGCATCGAGGCCGAGCCGCCAGCCCTCCTGCGCATCCGCCCTCCAGCGCGACAGGATGGTCTGCGCGCGCTCTCCGGGCATCGTCGGCCACAAAAATGCTCCGACGGTGAACGACTGGAACGACGTGAGTGCCGGCGCATCGGCGACGATGGCGCAGGAGCCCGGCCGGATTGTCTGGTGGACGAGTGGCACCGTGCGCTCGAACGGCGCGGCCATTTCGTGCACGCGGATTCCGGGACCCGCTGGATCCGGATCGCCACAGCGCACGCGCACCAGGGCGGCCTCGGCCTTCGCTAGCGAAGGGCTGGAGAGATGGAAGGCCACTTCTTCGCCCGGCGAGACCACCATCGGCCACGCATATCCCAGAACGGAGGTCGTATCGGTCATGCCAGCTTTTCACTCAGATGAGGCGGCAGGGTGCGGCCGGTGACGGCTTCCCAGCGCAGTTTGAAGACCTCCCATTCCGCCTCGGCAATGGAGGTGAAGACGTGATTGCGCATGAGCTCGATCGGCTTGCCGCGCTGGCGCGGCAGGCGGCCCAGCATCCATTCCTTGCCGGGCTGCGTGACGATCAGGACATAGCGGCCGGGCTGGTCGGGATCGCCGGCCCAACGCAGACGATGCAGCAGCTTCTGCAGCTCATCGCCATGCGGTCCGCGCGGTTGCCGCCGGAATTCCTCCACCAGGTCGAGCCGGTCGGGGTCGATCGGCCAGTGTGCGGCCTCTGGATAGGTGACGAGCACGGGCGGCCTACTTGGTGAGCCAGCTGATCCAACGCTCGCGCAGCTTGGCGCGATCGGCGGCGATCCACGCATAGTCGGCGATGATCAGCTTGTCGTAGTTCTCGGGATAGCTCGGCCGGAAGCGCCGCTCCTCGGCTGGCACCTTGCCGGCCGCTTCCTTGTTGTTCGAATCGAAGCTCACCTCGTTGCTGAACGGCAGGTGCTCCGACGGGTCCTGCACGAAGAAATCGAGGAACTTGATGGCGTTCGCGGTATTCGGCCCGCCCTTCAGCACCGCCCAATTGCCGGTATCGCGGATGGCGCCGTTCCAGGTGAAATCGAATTCGCCGCTCTTGGCGAGGGGAACGGCGCGGCTCGAATAGAGCATGCTCATGACAGCGTCGCCGCCGCGCAGGATCTGCATGGAATTGTCGCCGCTCTTCCACCAGGCCGCGACGTGCTTCTTGATCGTGTCGAGCTTGCGGTAGGCGCGGTCCACGTCCATCGGGAACAGCTTGTCGCGCGGCACGCCGTCGGCCATCAGGGCTGCCAGCGGCACCCACCAATCGCGGTCGCCGGTGTCGGGCAGCGAGCGCGGGCCGGGAAACTTGGCCACGTCGAAGAAATCGGCCCAGGATTGCGGCCCGCCCGCCGGGAAGGCTTTCTTGCTCCAGGTCAGCGCCATGCCGCCCACCGTCCGGATGATCCCGGTCGGCATGCAGCTCCCGGGCAGCGCATTGGCGACGATGCCCGGCATGGCGGCGCAATCGAGCGGCTGCAGCAGGCTCGCATGCTGGATCAGGTCGGGCGGCGTGGCGGTCACCACATCGAACGGCACGCTGCCGCTGCGCGCCCCGGCGATCGCCCGCGCCCACTGGTCGGGAAGCTCGATGGCGATGGCGCGAACCTTGATGCCGGTCTGGGCTTCGAAGCGCTTGTAGAAGTGGGCCTGCAGGCTGTTCGTCATCAGCCCACCGGTGGTGGCGATGATCACCTCGCCGCCGGCGGCGCGGGCCGTCGAAATGAAGGGAAAGGTCGCGGTGGCCCCGAGAATCGTGCGGCGTGTCAGTTTCATGCTGCTCTCCTGTTCAATTCCCGGAAGTCGGCCCACGCGCGGCGGGCGAGGCCTGCCGGCTGCGGCCGGCGAAATGACCGACGACCAGAGCCAGTATGGTAAGCCCGGTCAGGACCGTGGCCACGGCGGCCAGGGTCGGCGAAATATTGTAGTCGATATCCTCGAACATCTTGCGCGGCAGCGAGCGATGATCGAGGTCCGAAATGAAGAACGAGATCACCGGCTCGTCGAAAGAAATGATGAAGGCGAACAGCGCCGCCGAGACGATGCCCGGGAATATCTGAGGCAGCGTCACCCAGGTGAAGGCCTGCAGCGGACTGGCGCCGCACGACAGCGCCGCGCGCTCGAGATCGGCATCGAAGCGATGCAGCGAGGCCAGGATCGTGAACACCACGAACGGCATCGCGAGCGCGCTATGGGCGGCGACGAAGCCGAGCGTCGTGCCGGTGAGCTTCAGCCCGTCGAACACCAGGTAGGTGGCAATGGCGATCGCTATGTTGGGCACGATCACCGGCCCCACCACCAGCAGCTCGAATACGGGCTTGCCGGGAAGCCGCCCGCGCACCAGCGCCAGCGAGACGAGCGCGCCGACGACGGTGGCGACGATCGATGTCAGCACCGCGATGCGCAGGCTGAAGAAGGTCGCATCGAGCCAGTCGCGGTCGGAGAAATAGGCCGCGTACCATTCGAGCGTGAAGCCCGACGGTGGGAATTTCAGGTAGCGATCGGGGCCGAACGACATCGGCACGATCAGCGCCGTCGGTACGAGCAGGAAGATGGCGACACCGTAGGCGAGCGCGTTTGCCGCCAGCCGTCCCGCCGTCAGTTCCGACCGCCTCCTCACGCCTGCCCCACGAACCGGTCGAGCCGGATGACCCGATGGAAGACGATCATCAGCCCGAGCACCGCGAGCAACAGAACACCGATGATGGCGCCAGCGAAGGGCCAGTTCAGCAGCTCGGTGACCTGCTGCTGGACCAACGTGGCCAGCATCATCTGCTGCGGGCCACCGATCAGCGCCGGCGTGACGAAAAAGCCCAGCGCCAGCAGGAACACCATCACGCACCCGGACGTGATGCCGGGCATCGACAGCGGCAGGGTGACGTGGCGGAACACGGCGAAGCCGTTGGCGCCCAGCATCCGGGCGGCCCGCGCATAATCGTCGGGTATGGCGCGCAGCGTGGCATAGAGCGGCAGCACCACGAACGGCAGAAGCACATGGCTCATCGCCAGCACGACCGCGCCCTCGGTGCGCAGGAGCTGCATGGGCGCGTCCACCAGGCCGAGACCGGTCAGCAGGTCGTTGACGACGCCGTTGCGCTGCAAAAGCACGAGCCAGGCATAGGTGCGCACCAGCACCGACGTCCACAGCGGCAACAGCACGGCGACCAGCAGCAGGTTGAGCATCAGCCCGCGCGTGCGTGCCATCATGGCCGCCAGCGGATAGCCGAGCAGCAGGCTGATCAGCGTCACCAGCGCCGATATCCTGATCGTGCGGTACATCACCCGGAGATAGACGGGCTCGTCGAACACCCGGCGATAGTGCTCCACCGTGAAGGACGGCACGAAAAGACTCTCGCGCAGGAGCATGCCCAGCGGCAGCAGGAACGCGAGCAGCAGGACCAGCAGGAACGGCGTCGCGAGCAGCAGGCTTGCGGCCGGACTGTAGGTCCGGCCCCCCAGCATGAAGCGCGACGGCCGGGCCGTCATGCGGCGTAGGCGCGGGCGTGGCGCGTCTGCCAGCCCAAGGTGAAGGGAGTGCCCAGAGCCGGCTCGCCGAGCACACCGTCGGGCCCGACCCGCACGCGCAGCGTCGGCCCCTTGCTGCGCAGCAGAAGCGTCGTGACGCTGCCGGCATAGATGGCCTCTTCGACCGTGGCCTGCAGACCGGCACCGCCGCCCGAGAGACGGATATTTTCCGGGCGGATCGCCACCCTGACCTTCTGTCCGCCCCGTATGGCATCCGCCGCCGTGACGCTCGCCCGCTCTCCACCTTCGAGGGTGACGCCGACCTCGCTTCCGGCCGCGGCGTCGCCCGAAGCGACGGCTGGCCAAAAATTGGTCTCCCCGATGAACCCTGCGACGAAGGCGGAGGTGGGCTGTTCGTAGAGCGCCTTGGGCGTGTCGAGCTGCTGCAGCTTGCCGAGATCGAGCACGGCGATGCGATCGGCCATGGTCAGAGCCTCGGTCTGGTCGTGCGTCACGAAGATCACCGTCACACCCAGCTCGCGCTGCAGGTGCTTGATCTCGATCTGCATTTCCTCTCGCAGATTCTTGTCGAGCGCGGAGAGCGGTTCGTCCATCAGCAGGACTTCGGGATTGTAAACGACGGCCCGCGCCATCGCGACGCGCTGCTGCTGGCCGCCCGACAGCTGGGCGGGCTTGCGCTCGCCGTACCCTTCCAGCCGCACCGTCCTGAGTGCTGCGCGCGCCCGTTCCTCGCGCTCGGCCCGGCCGATCTTCCTCATGCGAAGCGGAAAGGCGATGTTCTCCAGCACGGTCATGTGCGGGAACAGGGTGTAGCGCTGGAACACCATGCCGAGATTGCGCTTGTGGGACGGCGTCCAGGTCACGTCCTGCCCACCGATCTCTATGCGCCCGGAGTCGGGAAAGTCGAAGCCCGCGATGTTCATCAGGACCGTCGTCTTGCCCGACCCGGAGGGTCCCAACAGGGCAAGAAATTCTCCGGTACGCACACCGAACGTCACCCCGTCCACGGCGGCGACATCGCCGTAGCGCTTTACCAGCTCGTGAACGCCGACATGCTCGCCATTTCCGGTGCCTGTACGCAACTCTGCCCCGCCTGCTGTCGCACGCATCCTAATGAGCGGCCGGCATCGCGCACAACCTCATATTTGCAGGGCAGAGTAAGCGAGGCTGCTTGAGCGCTTGAGGTCCCCACAGGCCAGCGACCGTGACGCCGAGGGTGTCGCCCGCTAACCCGCCAGAACCTTCAGGCAGCCGCTTTCCCGCAGAATCGTCTCAAGGCCGAGCGCGTCCTTGGTCGCAACGTACTTGCGGCGGATCTCCGCCAGCGAGCGTGCGTGATATTTCTGCGGCTCCTGCGTCCACTCCGCGCCGGCAAGGCTCAGCGTGAAGCTCTTCTCGCCGGCCGCGATCGCGGCCGCATTGGCCGCCGACCAGGGCAGGAACAGCAAACCGACCTCCTCACGCAGAAGCGGCACCAGCGTCGGCGCGAGGGCCGACAGCGACTCGAACTCACCTTCGCCGCGCGGCGACAGCATGCGCTGGACCCAGGCCATCACGTTCGGCGCCGCCTCCCGCATGATTGCGCCCGGCGTCGGGTCGGTCGCGGCCTCATAGAGCTGTGCCCAGAGACCGAAATCGGCCATCGCGGGCCGGCCGCCCAGCAGGTAGGGCCGCGACGCAAGATGCGCCTCGATCAGGGAGAGCGCCCGGGCGAACGAGGCCTCGATCAGCGGCTGGGTCTTCTCGTTGGATCCGACGAAACCCAACCGTCCCATCATGCGCTCGGCCACCGCCGCTCGGGCCTGGGCGACGGCAAGCGTGCCCTGCGCGCCCATCATCTGCTGGGCAATGCGCTCGGCGGTCGACCAGGCGTCCGGCTGGTAGCGCCAGCGATAGTGGAACATCCACTTGTTGCCCCACTCGTCGCCATACTCCTCCAGAAGCGCGGAGACGAAGGCCAGCGCGGGATCCGCGGGCGTCACGGAAGGCTCCGGATGCGAGGCCTCGAAGCGTTCGAGGATCGGCGTCGAATCCTGGATGCCCTCGCCTTCCGGCGTCACCACCAGTGGCACCAGCGGCAGCTTGGCGTATTTCTGGAACTCGGCCTGGACCGCCGGCGACCTCGGGATCCATTCGTGGTCGAGATTCTTGTAGCGGAAGAAGGACCGCACCTTCACCGAATAGGGCGACAGTTCGGAGCCGTAGATCCGGTAGGTCATGGCAGTCTCAAATCCAGCGTTTGCGCTTCAGCCAGAGGAAGATCGACGTGACGATGACGACGACCATGACCCAGAAGAAATCATAGCCGTACTTCCATCCAAGTTCGGGCATGTTGCCGGTGTCACGGTCGAAGTTCATGCCGTAGATGCCGGCCAGGAAGCTGAGCGGCATGAAGAAGACGGTGATGACCGCCATCGTCTTCATGACCTCGGACATCCGGTTGGACGAGTCCATGAGGTAGACTTCCATCAGGCCATTGGCCATTTCGCGGTAGCTCTCGACCAGGTCGAGCACCGCAACGGCATGGTCGAAGCAGTCGCGCAGATAGGTGCGGGTCTCCGGCATGATGAACGGCACGTCCGGCCGCATCACCGCCAGCACCGTCTCGCGCTCGGCCCACTGGATGCGGTGGAAAGCGACGAGCGCCCGCCGCGCCTGATGGATGTGCGCCAGCGTGTCCTTCGTCGGATGGCCGAGCGCCTCCTCTTCCAGCTCCTCGAGATGGGTCGACAGGGCCTCGATCAGCGGAAACTTGCGATCGACCACGAGATCGATCAGCGCATAGACGAGATAGTCGATCCCGAACATCCGCAGCCGCGAGCCCGACGTCTGCAGGCGGTCACGCACCGGCTTGAAGATGTCGGCCTTCAGATCGTGGAAGGAGATCACGTAGTTGTCGCCGAAGAAGATGCTGACCTGCTGACCCTTCAGCACGCAGTCTTCATAGGCCGGGTCGTTCAGGACGATGAAGCCCTGCCCCTCGTAGAGATCGAGCTTGCTGCGCTGGTTGGAGTGGAACACGTCCTCCAGGGCCAGCGGATGCAGGTTGAACGCCATGCCGAGGTTGCGCAGCATCTCCGAGCTGGGCCGCCCGCCGACATCGATCCAGGTGTGCCCGGGCGTGCCGAGATGGAAGCGGCACTGGTCCACTTCCACCTCGTGCAGGACTTCGACTTCGTCCTGTGTGTATTCGACCAGGGTGAAATCGAGCGCTTCGTCGGGAACCGGCGCGCGCCCGGCCAGCGTGCCGGGAGCCGTACCGGGCTTGGTGTGGCGGCGAAAAAGCCCGTCCATGCGCTCACTCGCCCCCTGTAGCGGTTAGACTTCTTCCATCGCCTGGACGTCGGGCCGGCCGGCGAGATAGTCGCCGAGCTTGCGGCCGAGTTCCTTGAAGTGCGGCGCGGCCCGATGGGCCTCCAGCGCCGCCTGATTCTCGTAGCGCTCCAGCATGACATAGACGTTAACGTCGGCCGTCTTGTGCAGCGCATAGAGCTTGTTGCCGGGTTCGTCGGCATGAACCTTGGCCTGCAGCGCCTTCATGGTCGCCTCGAAGTCTGCGTTCGTGCCGGGCTTGATGGTCAGTTTCGCGATGACGCCGATCATATTCTCTCCTCCTGCCGTCTCTATTGCGGCTTCTTCTTCAAAAGATACTTGTGCTCGCCGTCGCACACCAGTTCGCCCTTCTGGTTATGGATGGTCAGCTTCAAGACGGCGACGCCCGTGGTGCGTCCGGGCTTCAGCTCGGTCACCTGAAGCATCGGGTAGAGCGTGTCGCCGACATAGACCGGCTTCAGGAAGCGCGAGGACTGTTCGAGAAACCCGATCAGCGATTCGCCCACGAAATGCGGAAAGATCCCGCCGCCGGCCGCGCCCTGGATCGCGACCTGCAACCCGTGCGCCAGCATCTCCCGGTGCCCCAAGGCCTTGCAGTACTCGCGATCGTAATGAATCGGATGATTGTCGCCACTGGCGAGCTGGAAGGCCGAGAACAGCGCCTCGGTCTGGGTCCGGGAGTTGATGTAGAACTTCTGGCCGACTTCGATATCCTCGAACCAGTGGGCCGGACCGAAACGATGCTCGGCGGGGTCGAATGGCGTGGCCTGGTCCTCCGACACGCCTAGGCGCCCTTCGCCTTGCGAGCCATGCCGTCGAACAGATCGAGCATGCGTTCGCGCCACGAATACACCGGGTCATCCTTCTCCAGCAGTTCGAGCGGGCTCACCGTCCGCGGCCACATGAAGGTACCCGCGAGGATGTAGTCCGGGTACGCGGCCTCGGCACCCGACAGGAACTTCTGTTCGCGCAAGGCGCGGCGTGCCGGCTCGAGCGCCGCACGGAAGGCCGTCAGCCCCTTCTCGCGGGCCTCAGTCTGAAACGACGCGAAGTCCGTCGTGCCGAGCCGCGCACCGCGCGATTGGGCGATGTACTCCTTGTCCTCGGGCCGTACGCGATCATAGAGGTCGCCGATGATCAGCGGGAAGATCCCGGCATTGACCACGGTGTCCGTCCAGCCGTTGATGAAGCGCGCATAGGAACGGCCCATCTCGCTCTTCAGCAGCAGCCTCTCGGGATACATGTCGTCGAGGTAGACCGCGATGGCCCAGCTGTCCTTCACCGGCTTTTCGCCGTCCTTGATCACCGGCACGGTCTTGGAATCGGCGAAGGCGATCTTCTCCTTCTCCGTGAAGCCCATCGGCACGTTCGTATAGTCCAGGCCCTTGTGCGCGAGCGCGAACTTGGCGCGCCAGCAGAACGGGCTGGGACGACGATCGTCCTCGAAGGCCAGGTCGTAGAGCGTGATCATTCCCGCCTCACTTGCCGTCCAGCATCTTGATGATGCCGGAGAAATCCTTGGCGCCGTTGCCCGAGTTCACGAACAGGCTGAAGAGCTGGGCGGCCTCCGCTCCCAGAGGCGTGCTGGCGCCGGCGGCGTTGGCTGCCTGCTGGGCGAGCATCAGGTCCTTCAGCATCATCGCCGCCGTGAAGCCCGCCTGGTAGTCGCGATTGGCGGGTGAAGTCGGCACCGGGCCGGGTACGGGGCAGTAGTTGGTGAGCGACCAGCACTGGCCGGACGCCGTCGACGCCACGTCGAACAGCTTCTGTGCATCAAGGCCGAGCCGCTTGGCCAGCATGAAGGCCTCGCTGACGGCGATCATCGAGATGCCCAGGATCATGTTGTTGCAGATCTTGGCGGCCTGTCCGCCGCCGCTCGCGCCTGCCAGGACGATGTTCTTGCCCATCTTCTCGAGGATGGGCTTCGCCTTGGCGAACGACGATTCGCTGCCGCCCACCATGAAGGTGAGCGTGCCCGCGGTGGCGCCGCCGACGCCGCCCGAAACCGGCGCGTCGACCATGTCGAGACCCGCCTTCTCCGCCAGCGCCGCCACATGGCGCGCGCTCTCGACGTCGATTGTCGAGCAGTCGATCAGCAGCGTGCCCTTGGCGACGTTGGGCAGGACATCCTTCTCATAGACCTCGCGCACATGCTTGCCGGCCGGCAGCATGGTGACGACGATCTCCGCCCCCTTCACCGCCTCGGCGGCAGAGGCGGCCTTGTGAGCCCCCTTCTCGACCGTCGTCGCCACGGCCGCGTCGGACAGGTCGAAGGCCATGACGTGATGCTGGGCCTTTGCCAGGTTAGCGGCCATCGGGCCGCCCATGTTGCCGAGACCGATGAAGGCGATCTTCGCCATGGTTTCCTCCGTTTGCTTGCTGCCGCTCAGTCGAAGAACAGGTCGTTGGACACAGGCTGGAAATGTTCCTCGACCAGGGCGCGGGTGACGCCGTCGATCGTCGGGGGATTCCAGTGCGGCTTCTGGTCCTTGTCGATGAGCAGGGCGCGCACGCCCTCGAAGAAGTCGTGGCCCTTCTGCATGCAGCGCTGCGACATGCGGTACTCGATCGTCATCGTGTCCTCGAACGAGCGGTTGGCGCAGCGCTTGAGCTGCTCCAGCGTGATCGCCATCGACAGCGGCGAGAGCTTCATCAGCGCCGCCAGCTGCTTCTGCGCGAACTCGCTGTTCGACTTCTTCAGGTTGGCGACGATCTCCTGCAGGGTCTCGGCCGAGAAGCAGCGATCGATCTCGGGCATGAGCGCCGGCAGCGTCTGCTCGCCGGCGTCCGCCTGGAAGCGGGCGATGACGGCATCGACCTTCTCGTTGGCGCGCGGGCCGGACAGGTCCGCCGCGCCGAGGGCTGCCTGCAGCTCGTCGATCTTCGCGCTCGGCACGAAGGCGTGTGCGATTCCCGCCCAGACCGCATCCGCCGCCTTCAGCCGGTAGCTGGTGAGCGCGAGGAAGGTGCCCAGCGCACCCGGAAGACGCGTCAGGAAATAGCCACCACCGACGTCGGGGAACAGGCCAATCGTCGTCTCCGGCATGGCAAACAGATATTTCTCGGTCACCACCGAATGCGAGCCGTGGGCCGAGAGGCCGACGCCGCCGCCCATGTTGATGCCGTCGATCAGCGAGATCCACGGCTTGGCGTAGCGATAGATGCGACGGTTGACGATGTACTCGTCGCGGAAGAAGTCGCGTCGCAGCGTGCCCGACGGATTGTCCCGCATTTCGCGATAGAGGCCGGCCACGTCGCCGCCGGCGGAGAAGGCCCGGTCGCCGGCACCGCGCAGAACCACCGCCTTGATGGAAGGATCCTTCTCCCACTCCGGCATCACGCGCTCCATCTCGAGGATGATGCCGTGCGAGAGCGAATTGAGAACCTTCGGGCGGTTCAGCGTCATGACGCCCAGACCGTCCTTCACATCGAACAGAATTTCAGCTTCCGACATTCTTCATCCCATCAACAAACGGCGCGAAATGATCACGCGCATGATCTCGTTGGTGCCTTCGAGAATCTGGTGCACGCGGAGGTCGCGGAGATAGCGCTCCAGCGGGAAATCCTTCAAGTAGCCGTATCCGCCATGCAATTGCAGCGCTTCGTTGACCACCCGAAAGCCCATGTCGGTGGCGAAGCGCTTGCCCATGGCGGCCGCCTGGGTCGCTTCGGGCGACTTCTGGTCGAGCAGCGAGGCCGCCCGCCAGATCAAGAGCCGCGCCGCATCGAGCTCGGTCGCCATGTCCGCGAGCTTGAATTGGGTCGCCTGGAAGTCGGCCAGCGGCTTGCCGAACTGCTTGCGCTCCAGCACGTAGCGCGAGGCGGTCTCGAGGCAGGCGCGCGCGCCGCCCAGCGAGCAGGCGCCGATATTGATGCGCCCGCCGTCGAGCCCCATCATCGCGATCTTGAAGCCATGGCCTTCCGGCCCGAGCCGGTTGGCCACCGGCACCCGGCAGTTCTCGAAGATCACCGACGCCGTCGGCTGGCTGTTCCAGCCGAGCTTGTTCTCCTGCTTGCCGAACGACAGGCCGGGCGTTCCCGCCTCGACCACCAGGGTCGAGACGCCGCTCGCCCCCGGTCCGCCGGTGCGCAGCATCACGACATAGATGTCGCTGCGGCCGCCGCCCGAAATGAAGGCCTTGCTGCCGTTCAGCACGTAGTGATCACCCTGCTGCTCGGCCCGCGTGGCCAGCGCCGCCGCGTCGGAGCCGGCACCGGGCTCGGTGAGGCAGTAGCTGGCGAAATGCTCCATCGAGCAGAGTTTCGGCAGGAAGCGCCGGCGCTGCTCGTCGTCGCCGAAGGCGTCGATCATCCAGGCGGCCATGTTGTGGATGGAGATATAGGCCGCCGTGCTGGGACAGGCCGCCGCCAGTTCCTCCATAATGAGCGCGGCATCGAAGCGGCTGAGGCCGCTGCCGCCGACATCGTCGCGCACGTAGATGCCGCCGAAGCCAAGGGCCGCGGCCTCCCGCAGCACCTCCTCCGGAAAGATCTTCTCGGCGTCCCAGCGTGCGGCCTGCGGCAGCATGCGGTCGGTCGCGAACTGCCGGGCCGTATCGCGGAACGCCTGCTGGTCTTCTGAAAGCGTGAAATCCATCGACGGGACCGTATCAACTCTGGCGCCGGCTTTCTGCAGGAAAAGGAGCCGCATTGCGGCCCCTACCCGTTCGCGCCATAAGGCCTTTCATGTCCGCCCGTTTCACGACCCTCGGCCGCTATCCCACGACCCGCCTGCGCCGCAATCGCGGCGAGGAATGGTCCCGGCGCCTCGTTGCCGAGAACAAGCTCTCGGTCGACGACCTGATCTGGCCGGTCTTCGTCCAGGAAGGCCAGAACGCGCGCACGCCTGTCGCCTCCATGCCGGGCGTCGACCGCCTCTCGATCGACCTCTTCGCAGAAGCGGCAAAGGAGGCCCGCGATCTTGGCATTCCCGCCATCGCGATCTTCCCGGAGACCGACCCCAAGGCCAAGACGCCCGACGCGCGCGAGGCCTATAATCCCGGCAACCTCGTCTGTCGCGCCATCACCGCGGTTAAGAAGGCCGTGCCCGACATCGGCATCGTCTGCGACGTGGCGCTCGACCCGTTCAACAGCGACGGCCATGACGGTATCGTGCAGGACGGTCGGATCCTGAACGACGAGTCGGTCGAGGCTCTCGTCAAGCAGGCGATCGTGCAGACCGAGGCCGGCGCCGACATCCAGGCGCCCTCGGACATGATGGACGGCCGCATCGGCGCTATCCGCGCGGCGCTCGACGCCAAGGGCTACCAGCACGAACAGATCATGTCGTACGCCGCCAAGTACGCGTCGGCCTTCTACAATCCCTTTCGCGACGCCATCGGCAGCTCCGGCGCCCTCAAGGGCGACAAGAAGACCTACCAGATGGATTACGCCAACTCCGACGAGGCCCTGCGCGAAGTGGGCTTCGACATCGAGGAAGGCGCCGACATGGTGATGGTGAAGCCCGGCCTCCCCTATCTCGACATCGTGCGCCGTGTGAAGGACACGTTCGGCGTGCCGACCTACGCCTACCAGGTGAGCGGTGAGTACGCGATGCTGCGGGGCGCGGCCGATCGTGGCTGGCTCGACTGGAACAAGGTGCTGATCGAGACGCTGACCGGATTCAAGCGTGCCGGTTGCGACGGTATCCTGACCTACGGCGCAATCGACGCGGCACGGCTGCTCAAGTCGAAATGATCGCCGGCCGATGATCGCCTGCCTATGATCGAACGTCCCTCGGCCCGCCTGATCCTGCTCGATCCGCAGGACCGGCTGTTCCTGTTCAACGTCCACGATCCGCAGGTTTTCGACCCGGCCAAACCGTTCTTCGATCCCTTCTGGGTGATGATCGGCGGCATGGTCGATCCCGGCGAGGACTATGCGCAGGCCGCCGTCCGCGAAGCCGGCGAGGAAACCAAGCTGCCGGTGATCGACACGCCGCGCTGGGTCTGGAAGCGTGAGCGTGTCATGAGCTGGCGCGGCAAGCAGGTGCTGCACCGGGAGCGCTTCTTCCTGGCACGCACCGACCGCAGCGAGATCGACACGTCGGGCCTCGACGAGAAGGAACGGAGCTGGACGCTGGGCCATCGCTGGTGGACGGCCGACGAGATCGCCGCCTCCGCCGCGCGTTTCGAGCCGATCGACCTTGGCGCCCGCCTCGCGGCCCTTCTTCGCGACGGGCCGCCCACGGAGCCGCTGGCCCTCTCCTAGCGGCGGTCGCGATCCTCGCGCTCTCGCTTGCGGCGCTCCTGCTCTTCCGATGCGCCGCGATAGGCGCGCCAGGCCAGCACGAGTGCGACCAGCGAACAGGCCACTCCCACGATCATCGCCACTGGTTCCGCCTCACCCATCTCCAAGTTTCCTCAACGCGGCCTCACCGGCCCGATGATCAGCGCCTCATTCTGTCGTGAATGTGGCTTCGTTTCGGGCATGAGGGCGGCATAGATCAGCAGACCGATGCCAGCGATCCCGGCCAGGGCGAGGAAAGCCGCCGAGTAGCCGGCCGTCACGACGATCAGCCCGGCAAAGGTCGCGCTGAGCGCGGCCCCCAGCCCCAGCGCCGTCGCAATGGCGCCCTGGCTGACGTTGAAGCGCCCCGTGCCTCGCGTGAGGTCGGCGACCACCACCGGGAACAGGGCACCGAAGATCCCCGCGCCGACGCCATCCAGCGCCTGGACGCCCACCAGCCAATAGGGATCGTCGGACACCGGATAGAGCGCCCCGCGCAGCGCGAGGATCGCGAAGCCGGTGAGGAACAACGGCTTGCGCCCCCAGTCATCGGCCTTGGCACCGACGATCAGGGCGGCGGGAATCATGACGAGCTGGGCAATGACGACGCAGGCGGCCATCAGCGTCGTTCCCAGCCCTTCGTTGGCGAGGGCGAGCTTCTGGCCAACAAGCGGCAGCATCGCCGCATTGGCGAAGTGGAACAGCACGACGCAGCCGGCAAAGATCAGCAGCGGCCGGTTCTCCAGCAGGACAGAAAGTCCGGCGGGCTTGGCGTGGCCATGGTGGCTGCCGTCGTCCAGGCCCCGGGCCACGTCGTGATCGATGGCCTTGGCAGGCACGGCAAGGGTTGCGGCGATGCTGCAGATGGCCATGGCGGCCATCAGATAAAAGACCGCGATCGGCCCCATGACGTAGGCACCCGCCCCCGCCAGGACGGCCGCGACGGCGTTGCCCGCGTGGTTGAACGCCTCGTTCCGGCCGGTGCGTCGCGTGAATGCCTTGGGCCCCATGATACCCAGCGTGATCGCGGCGATCGCCGGCGCAAAGATCGAACTCGCGACACCGGCCAGCGACTGGGCGACCGCGACGGGCAGGAAACCGGGCGCAATCGGCAGGACGAGGCAACAGGCGGTCACGAGGAGCGCCGCGACGATGATCGCGGCGCGCTTGTAGCGTGTCACGTCGATGAAGCTGCCGGCCGGCGTTTGCGCCAGGATGGTCGCGATGCCGCCGATCGACATCACGACACCGATGCTGGCGGCGTCCCACTTCTGCACGGTCAGGAGATAGATCGCGAGATAGGGTCCCAGACCGTCGCGGACGTCGGCCAGGAAGAAGTTCAAGGCGTCCAGTCCGCCCTCTTGTCGCGTCATGCGGACTTGCCCCCGAAAAACTCTGTTATGGCCCGGTCGCTCCAGGGAAGTCGCTTGTCCGAACCGTGGAACCCGACATGCCCGCCCTGCGTCGGCAGCAACGGCTGCAGCGCCCGGTTGCTCGCCCAGTCGTAGCGGCTGTAGAGCGCGCCCGGAATCCAGGGATCGTCCAGCGCCGCCAGCACCAGGGTCGGCACGCGGATCCCTCCCATGAAGCGAACCGGCTTGCAGCGCTCATAGTAGTCGTCTGCGCCGGCAAAGCCGTGACGCGGCGCGATGAAGACGTCGTCATACTCCCGGATCGTGCGGGAGCCGAGAATGGCGGACCTCTCCCGCTCTTCCAGTCGCGCGCCCGGTGCGGTGGCCTCGATCTTCATCTGTCCGAGAAGGTGGCGGTGATAGACGAGGTTACGCCGTTCCAGCATCCGGCCGCATGTCACGGACAGGTCGATCGGAGCAGAGACCGCCGCCGCGGCGAGCACGGGCGCGGCCTTGCCCTCCTCGCCGAGGTACTTGAGCAGCATCGCCGCCCCCAGCGAATAGCCGACGGCGCGGACGCCATCGGCCTTGAGCCCGGCAGGGAGGTTTGCCAGCAAGCTGCGAAAATCCTGGCTGCGGCCGGCATAGTACTGGCCTGCGCAGGTCGCGCGCGACGGCCCCGCGCCCCGCAGGTTCACCCGCAGGACACGCTCGCCTGCGTTCAGCAGACAGCGGGCCATACTGACGATGTAGGAACTTTCCTGCGAGCCGGTCAGACCGTGGATCAGGAGCGTGAGTGGCTTGCCTGCAACCGGCGCCGAGGGCCGGTCGAGCGTGCAGGCCAACCTGTCACCCGTCCCGTCATTCAGATCGACGGTCATCCGCTCCGAGATGTGCGGCGCGAGGTCTCCAGACGGCGGCTTGAGAAAATTGGCGAGAGTCTGCAGATCGGGTCCCCACCAGGGGAAGCGCGGACGGAACGGCGGGAGGGCGAGGCTCACGCCTCCATGATATCAAGCCGATCGAAGAATTTCTCCACGGCAAGGTCGCACCACGGCCGCGCGCTGTCATGCGCGTGGAAGCCGATATGCCCGCCGGCGGGCGGCATCAAGGGCACGAGCGAGGGATTATCGGACCAGTTGAACTCGCGATAGTATTCGACCGGAATCCACGGATCGTCGCACGAAGCGATGACCATCGTGGGCACGCGGATCTCCGGCATGAAGGCGAGCGGCGAGCAGAGTTCGTAATAATCCTCGGCGCCACGGAAGCCATAGCGCGGCGAGATGAACCGGTCGTCGTAGTCCCACACGCTGCGCGCCGACCGGATGATCTCGCGCTCTTCGGGCGAGGTCAGGGCGCCGGGTGCCAGCGCCTCGGCCTTCATGTCGTTCAGCAGATAGGTGTGATAGAGCCAGTTGCGCGCGCGCATCATGTGCTTGCAGGTCCGGGCCAGATCGATCGGCGCACAGATGGTTGCGGCGCCCCGTAGGGGCGAAAAGGATCCTTCCTCGCCCAGATACTTGAGGAGCATCGCGCCGCCCAGCGAATAGCCGACGGCGACGATTCCGTTGGCGATCAGGTCCTCGGGGAGCTGCGACAGGACGCGGCGGAAGTCTGCGGTACGACCGACATGATAGTGCTCGCGGCAATGGGGTCGCGACGGTCCGCAACCACGCAGATTGAGGCGCAGGACGCGATATCCGCCGTCGAGCAGGTGGCGTGCCGCGTTCAGCATGTAAGCGCTGTTTTCGCTGCCCGTCAGCCCGTGGATCAGGACCGCCAGGGGACGTGCCTCCACCGGCTCGACCGGGTGGTCGAGCATGCCCAGCAGGATGTCGCCCGTGCGGTCGCCCATCGCGAATGCCATCCGCTCGCTCGTATGGGGTGCGAGATCGCACACGCGGGCCGACGTCAGCCGTATGGCGATGGTCTGGAGATCCGGGCCCCACCACGGAAACCGTGGCTTGAATGGCGGCAAATCGAGGGAATCGATGGACGGGGGCACGGCGGGTCCGTATTCACACTTTGGTTTCGATGAAAACGTTCGCCGCCGCACCAAGTTCCGCCCTGCTGGGGGTGTTGTTCGCCGTCGCTGCCGCAATCGCCTTCAGTACGGCGGGGGTCATCGTGCGCCGGATCGATCTTCCGGCCTGGGACGTCTCCTTCTGGCGCTCCGCCCTCCTTGTCGGCACCATGCTGCCGTTGCTGGTCTGGCAGCGCCGGCAGGTGATGATCGACATCCGCAATGGCGGACCGGCGCTGCTGCTCAGCGCCGTTCTGCTCGCAGGCAGCTTCGTCAGTTTCATCCTGGCCCTCGGGCTGGCGCCGGTCGCCAACGTGCTGATCATGTTCGGCGCGACTCCCTTCATCACCGCGATTGCCGCGCGCCTGTTCCTCGGCGAGCCGCTGCACCGCCACACCGTCCTCGCCATGCTCGCAGCGGTCGCCGGCCTGGCGATCAGCGTCGCCGGCTCGCTGCAGCCCGGCGCCCTCGCGGGTATGGCCGTCGCCTTCATCGTCGTGCTGTGCATGAGCGGCAACTACGTCGTCGTCCGCCATCGGCGCGACATCGGCATGACGCCCTCGATCTGGCTGGCCGGCCTGATCTCCGGCCTGGTGGCGCTGCCCTTCGCCCATCCCGAAAACGTCACCTGGGCGCAGCTCCCCTGGCTGTTTGCCCTGAGCCCGGGGCAGCTTGCGGTGGGCCTCCTGCTCTACATGGCGAGCCTCCGGCGCATCCCGGCAGCGCAGGCAGCCCTGCTCGGACTGCTCGAGCTGGTGCTGGGACCGGTCTGGGTGTGGCTGTTCGATGGCGAAAAGCCGGACGATCTCACCTTGTTCGGTGGCGTGATCGTGATCTCGGCGGCGGCGGTCAATGTGTGGCTGGATTCGCGGCGATCCACTGGCTAAGAACCGAACATGACCCAGAATACCAAGGGCCCGCTGTCGGGCATTCTCGTCGTCGATCTCTCCCGCATCCTGGCGGGTCCCTACTGCACCCTTCTGATGGCCGAAATGGGCGCCCGGGTGATCAAGGTCGAGCCGCCCAAGGGGGGCGACGACGCCCGCGCCTACGGACCCTTCGTGAACGGCAAGTCGACCTACTTCGCTTCGGTCAACCGCGGCAAGGAGAGCATCGCGCTCGACCTCAAGAACGACGAGCACCGCAAGATCTTCGAGCAGCTCCTCGAGAAGGCCGACGTCGTCGTCGAGAATTTTCGCCCCGGCACGATGGAGAAGCTGGGCTATGGCTGGGACACGCTGCACGCCAAGTATCCCAATCTGATCTACGCCTCCGCCTCGGGCTTCGGCCACACCGGCCCCAACTCCAAGGATCCCGCCTACGACATGGTCATGCAGGGCCAGGGCGGCATCATGAGCATCACCGGCAACGAGGGGCAGCCGCCGAGCCGGGTCGGCATGTCGATCGGCGACATCGGCGCCGGGCTCTACACGGCCGTCGCGGTGAATGCGGCGCTCGTCCACCGCCTGAAGACCGGGGAGTCCACCAAGGTCGACATCGCGATGTTCGACTGCCAGCTCGCGCTGCTCGAGAACGCGATCATGCGCTACACGGTCGAGAAGGAAATCCCTGGCCCGCTCGGCGCGCGCCATCCGACCATCACGCCGTTCGAGGCCTTCGCAACTTCCGACGGCTCGATGATCATCGCGGCGGGCAACGACAGCCTGTTCATCAAGATGTGCGAGGCGCTCGGCCGGTCCGACATGGCGAGCGATCCCGCCTACAAGTCGAACGCGCTGCGCCAGAAGAGCCAAAAGAAGCTGAAGGACGAAATCGAGTCGGTCCTGAAGACAAACACGACCGAGCACTGGATTGGCGTCGTGTCCAAGGGCGGTGTGCCCTGCGGCCCGATCAACAACATCGCGCAGGCCATCGAGCATCCGCAGGTCGCCGCACGGAACATGCTGGTCGACGTGCCGGACGGCAGCGGCGGCACGCTGAAGCTGGCAGGCAACCCACTGAAGATGTCGGCCTTCCCCGATCCGACCACCCGGCCGGCCGCGCCGGACCTCGACGGCGACCGCGACGCGATCCTCTCCTACCTCGGCGGTTGAGCCCGTGAGGCTGTTGGTCCGCGTCGCAGCCTTTCTCGGAAAGTTCCTGCTCGGTACGGCGCTGGCCCTCGCGGTCTTCCTGGCCGGCACCTACTTCCACATGCTCGGGGCCCTGCCGAGCTATGCCGGCCAGCTCGAGGCCGCTGGCCTCAAGGCTCCGGTCGAGATCCTGCGCGACAAGAATGCCGTACCGCACATCATCGCGGGATCGATCGAGGACGCGTCCTTCGCCCTGGGCTACGTCCATGCCCAGGACCGGTTCTGGCAGATGGAGCTGATGCGCCGCATCGGCCAGGGGCGGTTGGCGGAACTCGTCCCGCCGGCCGTGGTCGGCCAGGGACTGGTCGACAGCGACCGCACCATGCGCGGCCTCGGCGTCTACCGCCGCGCCACGGAAAGCGTGGGCGCGCTCTCGCCCGCCATGCGCACCCGCCTGGAGGCGTATGCCGCGGGGGTGAACGCCTGGATCTCCAACGACGCCCAGCAGTACGGGCTGGAGCTTTCGCTGATCAAGCTCCTGTCCGGCGGCCGTTATCGGCCGGAGCCGTGGCGGCCGGCGGATTCGCTGGTCTGGGCCAAGCTCATGGCGCTCGGCCTCGACGGCAACTGGCGCGCCGAGCTCCTGCGCCTGCGGCTGTCCCAGAAGATCGGCGAGGACGGGGTCAAGTTCCTGATCCAGCCGTCCGGCGACAGCAAGGACTCGACGCTTTCGATGGTCATGGCCGCGGTCAGGGACATCGATCTCGACCGCATCTTCCGCGGCACCGACAATGAGGTGACGCGCAAGCGCGAGGCTTCCAACGAATGGGTCCTGTCGGGCGCCCATGCGGTCTCGGGACGCCCGCTCCTCGCCAACGACCCGCATCTCGGCTTCAGCTTTCCCGGCGTCTGGTACCTCGCCCGCCTGGTCGGCCCGGGCTTCGACATTCGCGGTGCCACATCCCCGGGCTCTCCCGCCGTGGTGCTGGGCCACAACGGCACGATCGGCTGGGGCTTCACGACCACCAACCTCGACAGCCAGGACGTCTTCGTCGAGCGCGTCGATCCGACCGATCCCAACCGCTACATCACGCCCGACGGCGCCCGCCCCTTCGCGGTGCGCGACGAGACGATCAAGGTCGCCTGGGGCGATCCCATCACGATGCGCGTGCGCGAGACGCGGCACGGGCCGGTGATCGACGACTTCGTCCGCCGCGGCGACAATCTCACGCCGCAGGGACATGTCCTTGCGCTGCAGGCGACCGCGCTCGACGGCGCCGACACCTCGGCCGAGGGCTTCGCCCGCATCGGCTCGGCACAGAACTGGGAAGAATTCCTGTCCGCGGCACGGCGCATCGTCTCGCCCATGCAGAACATGGTCTATGCCGACACGTCGGGGAACATCGGCCTGATCTCGCCGGCGCGCGTGCCGATCCGGCGCAAGGGCGACGGCTCGATGCCGGTGCCGGGCTGGACGTCGGAATTCGACTGGGCGGGCTACGTGCCATTCGACGACCTGCCGAGAGTCTATAATCCGGGGGTCGGCGTGATCGTAAACGCCAACGGCCGCCTCGTGCCCGACGACTACCGTCACTTCATCAGCCGGGACTGGGCCGAACCCTATCGCCAGCGCCGCGCCGCCCAGCTCCTGGGCGAGGTCCAGCGCCATCCGGTCTACGGCATGATCGTCATGCAGGCCGACAATCTCACGCTCGACGCCGCGGAGATGCTGCCCTACCTGCTGAAGGGCACGCCGCGCAACGCCCGTGCCGCCCAGGCCCGCGAGCTGCTCGCGCGGTGGAACATGTTCATGATGGCAAGCCGGCCCGAGCCCTTGATCTACGACGCCTGGCTCGCCGAGCTGCAGAAGGGCCTGTTGGGCGACGAGCTGGGGGAGGATCTCTATGCCTCCCTGGCCGTGCCCAACGTCCCCCTGCTGGTGCGCATCCTGCGCGACAAGCCGGGCTGGTGCGACGATGGCGGCACGCGCCAGACCGAGTCGTGCGAGGATGCGGTCGCCCTGGCGCTCGACCGGGCACTCGACTGGATCGTACGGCGCCAAGGGCCCGACATGACCAAATGGCAATGGGGCCGCGAACATCTGGCGGTGCATCGCCATCCGTTGTTCGACGGCATCCCTCTCCTGCGCGACATCGCGTCGGTGCGCTACCCGTCGGACGGCGGCAACCAGACGCTCAACCGCGCCTCGCCCTCGTTCCGCGGCAACCGCCCGTTCGACGCCGTTCACGGCGCCGGCTATCGCGGCATCTACGATTTCAGCGATCTCGAGAACAGCCGGTTCGCGACGCCGCTCGGACAATCCGGAAACATGCTGTCGCCGTGGGCTCGCAACTTCGTCGAGCCGTGGCAGAAGCTCGCCTACATCAACATCGGCGGCACCCGCGCCGAGACGGCCCGCAGCGCCATCGGCACGCTGACCTTGTCGCCTCCCTCGATGCGCTGAGGGTCAGGCCTCGAGAGTCGGCGTGCGGCGCACCAGCAGCTTGTCGATGCGCCGCCCGTCCATGTCGACGATCTCGAAGGTCCAGTCTTCGTAGGTGAATTGCTCGCCAGCCACCGGCAGATGGCCAAGCTGGGCCAGCGCGAAGCCCGCGATCGTATGGAACCTGGTGCTGACCGGAAGCTTGTCGAGATGCAGCCGATCCAGGGTCGCATGGACCGGCGCCATGCCGTCGATCAGCAGCGAACCATCCTCCCGCTCGACCACGTCGGGCCCCTCGCCCAGCGCCTCCGGAAGATCGCCGGCGAGCGCCTCCAGCATGTCGGCCTGGGTGACGATCCCCTCGATGCCGCCATACTCGTCGACGACGACGGCGAGCCGCACCGGCGACTTCTTGAACAGCTCCAGCACCTTGAAGATCGGCATGGCCTCGTGGACCATCAGCGGTACGGCGATCACCGCGCCGGGATCGATCGCGCCGCCGCGCAGCATCTGGTTCAGCAGATCGGTCTTGGTCACGGTGCCCAGCAGATTGTCGATGCTGCCCTGCCCCACGAGCATCTGCTCGTAGGGACTTTCCAGTACCGTCCGCACGATCTCGTCGCGTCCGTCGCTCGTGTCGATCCAGTCGAGTTCCGTGCGCGGCGTCATGATCTCGCCGATCCGGCGATTGCCGATTTCGAGCGCGCGGACCATGACCTCTTCCTGGGCGTCCTGCAGCAGGCCGGCATCCTGGCTGGCCTCGACCAGGAGCTTCAGCTCCCCGGGCGAATGCAGCGATTCCTCGCCCGTCCCCGGCCGCAGGCCACACAGCCTCAGGACGAGGTTTCCCATCCCGTTCAGCACCAGGATCGCCGGGCTGAGCAGCCACCGGAACAGGCTGAGCGGCCGCACCACCCAGAGGGCGGTGCCCTCGCTGCGCTGGAGCGCAAGGCTCTTGGGCGCCAGTTCGCCCAGCACGATGTGCAGCGCCGTGATCAGCAGGAAGGAGATGCCGACGGCGATTGCGTAGGCGCTGATGCCGGCTGTCGTGCCCCAGAGTCGCGCCAGAGGCTCTTCGATCAGGTGTGCGATCGCCGGCTCACCGATCCAGCCCAGCGCCAGAGACGAGATCGTGATGCCGAGCTGCGTCGCCGCGAGGTTGGAGTCGAGATGGTCGAGGGCGCGCACCAGCGCCTTGGCGTTGATCCGCCCTGAGGCGGCGAGTTCGATGACCCGACTGCGGCGGACGGCCACCAGCGAGAACTCGGCGGCCACGAAGAACCCGTTGGCCGCGACCAGCACCAGGACCGCCAGCAGACCTCCCGCGTCGGACATGCGCCTCTCCCTCTATCGCGGTTTGTCGCCGGCCAGCGTGATCCGGTGCATGACGCGCCGGAAGCCGTGATAGTCGTTGATCGGATTGTGCATGGCGCAGCGATTGTCCCAGAACGCCAAGGATCCCGCTTCCCAGCGGAAGCGGCAGGTGAACTCGGGCCGTGTCTGGTGCTCCCACAGGAAGCGCAGCAGCGGCAGGCTCTCCTTCTCGGTCCAGCCCTTGATGTGCGCGGTATGGGCGTCGGACGTGTAGAGCGCCTTGCGGCCGGTCTCCGGATGGGTACGCACGATCGGATGCTCGGCCGTCATCACCTTGAGCTCGGCGCCCGCGGCCTTCATGCGATCCTCTCGGGTCTTTGTCACATCGGCCTTGGCCGAGGAGCTGACGCCCACCAGCCCGTCGAGCGTCGCCTTCAGCCCGTCCGACAGGGCCTCGTAGGCGAGATACTGGTTGGCGAACATCGTGTCGCCTCCGAAGGCCGGGACCTCGCGCGCCAGCAGCATGCTGCCCATCGGCGGGACCGGCAGGTAGGTCGTGTCGGAGTGCCAGATGCCACCGAAGTTGTTGCGCTCGTGCTCGAGCTTCACCACCGGGGTGATCATCGGCGATTCAGGGAGACCCTTGAGCTGCGGATACTCGACGGGCTCGCCGAATTTGCGCGCGAAGGCGAGCTGCTGCAGCGGCGTGACGGCCTGGTCGCGCAGGAAGATCACGAGATGGTCGAGGAAGGCCTGGCGCATCTCGGCCACGACCTCGGCATCGAGATCCCGGGCCATGTCGACGCCGTGAATCTCCGCGCCCAGTGCACCCGCGATCGGCCTCACTTCGATGTGGCGATAGTTTCGCATGTCTACCTCTTGGCCCATGAGGGCGTGGTCTTCGCCATGAAATGCCGGATGCCTTCGGCAGCCTCCGGTTGGCGCAGCAACCCGACTAGGTTTCCCGCCGCCTCGTCGAGCACGTCGAGATCGTCCTTCTTCGCGCAGGACTGCACCAGCCGCTTGGCCACGGCCAGCGCCTTGGGCTCCATCCGCAGAATGTCGTCCAGCACGCTCTGCAGCGTCGCCTCGACCTCGCCGCCGGTGGCGCAGAGATGACGGCCGATCCCGAGCCGGTAGGACTCCGCAGCATCGATCACGCGGCCGGTCACGGCGAGGTCGCGCACCGGCCCCTCACCCAGACGCCGCACCAGGAAGGGAATGATCTGCGAGGGGATGAAGCCCACCCGGGGTTCGGGAATGCCGAAGCGGGCGTCCTCCCGGAGGATGACGACGTCCGAACAGCAGGCCATGCCGAACCCGGCCCCGACGGCCGAGCCTTCGACGACGGCAATGGTGGCTTGCGGCAGGGATTCCAGCGCCAGCAGCGCGTTGCCGAACTGACGATAGGTCGGGAGCAGCGGGTCGGTGCCGCCCGGCGGCACGGGCGGCAGGTCGGCCATCGTGTCGAGATCGCCCCCGGCGCAGAAGTGCCCACCTGCCCCGCGCAGTACGAGCACGCGGCAGGCGGCGTCGTTGCCGATGCCGACGAAGGCATCCTCCAGCTCCAGCATCATGCGGTGCGTCAGCGCATTGCGCCGCTGCGGCCGGTTCAATGTCAGGTATGTGACAGCGCCCTGCCGGTCGATCTCGAGGAACTCGTAGTCGCCCATGGGCAAAGTCTTAGCGAGCGACTATCGTGCCAACAAGATGATGCGTTTCGCGGTTCCGCTGTTCGCGGCTCTCCTTTTCCTCACGAACGCGGCCCGCGCCGACGACTGGGCCACGGTCCAGACGCCCGCGCCCGGCCCGACCCAGTCGATCGGCTTCTATACCGCCGGATGCCTGCAGGGCGCCCAGGCGCTGCCGCTGGAAGGCCCCGGCTACGAGGCCATCCGGGTCAGCCGCAACCGTTATTGGGGCCAGCCGGTCACGATAGAGTTCATCAAGACCCTGTCGGAGAAGATCCGGGCCGCCGGACAGGCCCATCTCTACATCGGCGACATCGGCCAGCCGCGCGGCGGTCCCGCCCCGTCAGGCCATGCCAGCCATCAGATCGGGCTCGACGCCGACATCTGGTTCGAGCGCCAGCCCGGACCAAGTCGCACGCCTGCAGACCGTGAGAATCCACGCCTGCGCTCCCTGGTGCTTGCCGACGACAGCGGCATAGACGACTCGGTCTTCAACGAGCAGCATGTCTTCCTGCTGAGGACGGCCGCGCAGATGCCGAATCTGGACCGCATGTTCGTCAACAAGTGGATCAAGCAGCGGCTCTGCCAGACGGTCGGCGGCGACCGCTCGTGGCTGCGCAAGCTGGTCCCCTGGTACGGGCACGATTCGCACTTCCATGTCCGCCTCTACTGCCCGCCGGGCAATCCGCAGTGCCAGCCGCAGGCGGACTACGCGCAGGACGACGGCTGCGGCGAAGCGCTCGACTCATGGTTCCGCAAGGCGCCGGTCGTTCCGCCGACCACACCGCCCAAGCCTTATCGGCCGAAACTGCCGGCGGCCTGTACCGCGGTGCTGAACGCCCGGTAGTTAGCCGATCCCGCCACAGCGGTTGGCGCGCTGGCGGGCCTGAACGTCGAGCCAGTCGAGACCGCCCACCGTGCCGACCCGGATCCAGTCGACCTGGATCGTGCCGTCGGGCACGCGCTTCACGACATATCGCGATTCCGCCTGCGGCGCGCTCTGCGGCACGTACAGGACCGTCGTCGTGCCGGGCGCCGAGGACGGCTCGATGTTGACGACGAACCCGCTGGCGGCCGGCGCCGCAAGGCAGGTCACCATCGAGTCATAGGGAACCGTGTAGACGCTGGACCAAGCCGGCACCAGCTTCGGCGGCGTAATGGGCTCGCTGCCCAGTTTGTCCACGGTCGAGCACGCTGCGGCGGCGAGCGAAAGAAGTGCGGGAACCATCACGTGCTTGAACATCACTCACCTCCGGAAACGGCCCTATTCTACTCGCCCTGGCCAAGGAGTGAACCGGCCCGGCGCGACGAGCGAAAGAACCACTGGAAAACCTGGAAGCCGATCACGAGGTAGACCGCCGACAGCCCGAAAGCGAGGGCCAGCATGTCCCAATGGACCGTCTTCTCCAGCATGATCGAGCGCATGCCCTCGAAGATGTAGGCCGGCGGCAATCCCCAGGCGATGACCTGCAGCCAGTGCGGCAGCACGGAGATGGGATAATAGACCCCGCTCACCGGCATCAGCACGAACACCGCCGCCCAGGCAAAGCTCTCCGCACTCTGCCCCACTCGCATCACCAGGCCCGACATGGCGAGCCCGATAGACCAGGAGAACATCTGCAGGATCACGAAGAAGGCGAGCAGCGGCAGGCCGAGCGTGTAGATCGAATAGCCGAAGAATGCCCAGGCCATCAGCGACACCGGGATCATGCCCAGGAGGGTACGCAGCAGCGACGCGATGATGATGCCGGCGGCCAGTTCCCAGGAACGGATGGGACTGACGAAGAGATGGCCGAGGTTGCGCGACCAGATCTCCTCCAGGAAGGCGATCGAAAGCGAGAGATTGCCGCGGACGACGACTTCCCAGAGCAGCAGCCCGGAGAGGAGCACCCCGGCGGCCTGCGCCACGAACGACGCCTGGGGCAGCAGGTACTGGGTCATGAAACCCCACATCACCATCTGCACGGCCGGCCAGTAGATCGAATCGACCAGGCGCATCACCGAGCTGCGCCAGAGATAGATGTGGCGCAGCACCAGGGCGTAGATGCGCTGCAGTGAGCCGCTCATGACGCACTCCCGTCCCGCTTGAGCGCTTCGAGCCCGCGTCCCCGGCCGCGCGCCATGTCGAGGAACACCTCCTCCATGTCCTCGCGGCCGAACCGCTCCAGCAGTTCCCTGGGGCTGCCGCGCTCGAACACCCTGCCCGACTGCAGCAGGATGACGTCGTCGCACAGCCGTTCGACCTCGGCCATGTTGTGCGACGCGAGCAGGATCGTGGCGTGGGTTTCGTGCTGGTAGGTTTCGAGATAGCCGCGCACCCAGTCGGCGGTGTCGGGATCGAGCGAGGCCGTCGGCTCGTCGAGCAGCAGCACGTCGGGCCGGTTGATCAGTGCCTTGGCCAGCGCCACCCGCGTCTTCTGACCGGCCGAGAGCTTGCCCGCCGGGCGATCGAGGAACGCCGAGACCTGCATGTGCTCGGCGATCTCGTCGATGCGATGGCGCAGATCCTTCACACCGTAGAGCCGACCGTAGAACTGCAGGTTCTGGCGCACCGTCAGGCGATGCGGCAGGTCGACATAGGGTGAGGAGAAATTCATCCGCGGCAGCGCCGCGTAGCGTCGCCGCAGCATGTCGATGCCGAGGATCTCGATGCTGCCGGCCGTCGGCTCCAGCAGCCCGAGCAACATGGCGATGGTCGTCGTCTTGCCTGCCCCGTTGCCGCCGAGCAGTCCCAGCACGGCGCCGCGCGGCGCCGAGAAGCTCAGATCGTCGACCGCGACGATCTCGCCATACACCTTGCGCAGGTGCTGGACCACGATGGAGGGAGATGCGGGCATGCCGGCATCACAACGCCTTGACGGCCGCTTCGATGCGATCAAGGCCCTTGCTCAACCGCTCCGCGCTCGACGCGAAGCACAGCCGCACATTGCCCTGCCCGCCCGGTCCGAAGGCCTCGCCGGGCGCCAGCCCCACCTTGTATTGCTTCGCCAAGGTCTTGCAGAAGGCCAGCGTGTCGCTGACGCCCTCGACCGAGAAAAAGGCGTAGAAGGCCGCGTCCGGCCGCGCGATCTTCACGTTCGGCAGCGCGGAGAGGCGCTGGAACACCAGCTCGCCACCCGACCGGCAGCGCTCGACCATTTCGTGGACGAAATCGTCGCCCTGCTCCAGCGCCGCGACCGCGCCCTTCTGCAGGAAGGCGGGAACGCCCGAGGTGTTGATCTGGACCAGCTTGGCAAACTGGTCGCCCAGCGCCGCCGGATGGGTGAGCCAGCCCAGGCGCCAGCCCGTCATGGCCCACGGCTTGGAGAAGCTGTTGAGCACGATGACCGGATCGTCCGGCCCGGCCAGTTCGAGGAAGGACGGCGCCACCTGACGGCCGTCGGGTCGCTTCGTATAGATCAGGCGGGCATAGACCTCGTCGGCCATGATCCAGACGCCGCGCTTGCGCGCGAAGTCCAGCAGGGCCGCCTGCTCCTCGGTGGACATCGTCCAGCCCGTCGGATTGCCCGGCGAATTCACGAAGATCGCCCGCGTACGGTCATCGACGGCGTCGAAGATCTTCTGCAGGTCGAGCGTCCAGCCGCCGGCCGGCGTCCGGTCGAGGGCCACGTATTTCGGGACGCCGCCCACCAGCTTCGTCGCCGACGTGATGTTCGGCCAGATCGGCGAGACGATGACGACATTGTCGCCGGGATCGAGCAGGAGCTGGCAGGTCAGCAGGATGGCCTGCATGCCGCCGGTCGTCACCGTCAGGCGCTCCATCGGGCATTTGATCCGGTAGAGCCGTTCCGTATAGGCCGACAGGGCACTGCGCAGCTCCGGAATCCCCCGCTGCCACGTATAGAACGTCTCGCCCGCCTGAAGGCCCTTGGCCGCCGCCTCGCGCACGAAGTCCGGCGTCACGAGATCGCTCTCGCCGAACCACATCGGCACCACGTCGGGATCGCCGAACACGGTCATCGCCACTTCGGAAATGGGCGTTTCGGCCAGGCCGGCGGTGGCGCCGCTCAGCGAAGCCGGGAGGCCCGGCACGACAAATCTGGGGTGGTCCTGCATCCTTGGGACGTACCGCATCGTTCGGAATTGCGCCAGCCATCCGCCTGCACGACAATTGTTGGCGGCGAGGCCCAACCCTACTAATCACAGGAGAAAGCCATGAAGTATCCACCATGCCTGCTTGCGGGCGCCCTCCTGCTGGCCGGTTGCGTGCACGGCGACAATGTGGAGCGTCTCCAGGCCGGAATGGACCGCGAGCAGGTCCGGGCGGTCATGGGACCGCCGGAAGGATCGACCTATACCCCCGGCAAGGATTGCGCCTACTACACGGTGCTGAGGGACTTCTGGAGCCGCACGCCGTGGTCGATGTCGGACCGCTACTACGTCTGCTTCACGGACGGGAAGGTCGAGACCTACGGCAAGGCGACCCAATCGGCCCAGATGACAGCGCCATAGGCTGGCGCTACGCTATCGTCAGGGAGAGACAATGCATTCACATCAGGATGACGGGCAGATCGCGCAATGGCTCGGCGATCGCCAGGACAGCCTCTATGCGGACGGCCGCCGCTGCGACGAAATCCAGTATCTGCAGTGCAAGCTGATCCTCAAGCCCGATCGCTTCACGTCGGCCCACGTGTTCAAGGAATTCGCTGCCCTGGTCCAGCGCGCCGCGGCGACCACGGGCATCGGATACCAGCACACCCCGAAGTCCCAGCAGCGGCCCGAGGTGCGCGAGGTCCTGTTCCTCGATACCGGCGGCTACCACCTCTACAACAACAACTTCATCGTGCGGCGCCGCATCGCCTACCAGGACGGTTTCCCGATTGGCGATCCCGAGATCGTGTTCAAGTATCGCAGCGACAACATGGCGAAGGCGCAGGCCCTCGACGTGCGGCCGCGCATCGACGGCAAGTACAAGATCAAGTTCAAGCTCGAGATCATGCCGCTCAAGGAGCGGATCGGCGGCATCCGGCGGCTGCTGTCGCACAATGTCGAGTTCGGCCTCAGCCAGGCTCCCCAGGCGGCGCGCATCGTCATGTCTTCGCTCGGCAACATGTCCCTGCCCGAGCTGACGCAGATCTTCCCGACTCTGGGCGCGATCTCCTGTGACGGCCCCAACGACATCTCCCTGGTCAACCAGACGATTGTCGAGGAGCTGCTTCAGGACATCTGCCTGCTCGACTTCGGCCATCACACGGCGGCAACGGCAAATCTCGGCCTGTGGCGCGCCCGCGGCGATCACCACGCCTTCGTCGGTGAGTTCGCCTTCCAGCTCAGATTCTCGGGACCCGACGACATCAAGCACAAGTCGCTGAACCACTGCGAACGCTTCTTCCTGGAGCTGCAGCAGGTCGCGGCCGACTGGTTGACACTGACCACGACCAAGACCGGCGCCGTCTACCGGCTGAAGGGCAATCCGCCGCAAGCCCACGAATGAGCGACGCCGAAACCTCTGCACCACCGCCGTCGCTCGGAAAGCTCTTCTGGGTCTTTCTGGTCATGGGCGCGACGAGCATCGGCGGCGGCGTGGTCGCCTATCTGCGGACCGGCCTGGTCGCGCGCCAGCGCTGGCTGGACGACGTGACCTTCGTCGAGTTGCTGTCGATCAGTCAGACCCTGCCGGGCCTCAACGCCACCAACATGTCGATCCTGGTGGGCGACCGCCTGCGCGGCGGCATGGGGGCCCTCGTCGCCACCCTGGGCATGTGCATTCCCGGCGCTAGCCTGATGATCGCGGCTGGGCTGCTCTACGGGGCGGGCGGAGACGGCCCCTGGTCGAAGGCCTTCCTGCATGGGATTGCCGCGGGTGCGGTCGGCCTCATCCTGGTCGTGCTGGTCCAGCTCGGCGCCAAGACGCTGAAGACCTACGCCGACTATGTGTTCGTGGTGGCCACCGCCGTGGCGGTCGCCTTCTTCAAGGTCCCTGTCCCCTACGCGTTGATCGCAGCCGGAATCGTCGCCATCTGGTGGCACCGGCCGCGCGACAAGGACACCCGGTGAAGCAGCTCTGGGACCTTGCCGGCGTTTTCGCCTACCTGTCGTTGCTGACCATCGGCGGCGGCATGGCCGCCTTCCCCGAGATGAAGGAACTCACGGTCGACACCTATCACTGGGTGACGTTCCCGGAGCTGCTTCATTTCTACAGCCTGGGTCAGCTCGCGCCGGGTCCGAACATGATGATGGTCGCGTCGATCGGCGTCACCGTCGCCCATATTCCCGGGGCGCTCGTGGCGCTCGTGGCATTCTTCCTGCCGACCGGCCTGCTGACCTTCTTCGTAGGCCGGCTCTGGACCCATCTCGCCACCTGGCGCTGGCGGCCGGCAATCCAGACCGGGCTCGGCTCGGTCGCCGTGGGCCTCGTGCTCGCGGGCGCGATCATCATGGGACGCGGCGCCATCACCCACGTCTTGTTCGGCGTGATCGCGCTGGGGGTTTTCCTGCTGCTGTGGCGGACCAAGATCAACCCCGCCTATCCCATCGTGGCCTCAGGCCTGATCGGAATGGCCCTGCACTACTTCAACATTGCGTAGCTAGCGAAGGCTGGCCGTCTCGGCCAGGACGTCCGTGTCCTGCTCGCAGCTATCCTTCGATACGCCGATCGCCACCACCCTGTCGCCGACGCGCAAACAGCCATTGCGCCAATCGCCCGACAGGGATGTGCCTGAGATCGTGACGGTGCCGAAGCCGTTGGGCAGGCCCTTCGCGTAGGTGCCCTCGAAGCGATCGTTCTCGTTCCACACGTAGCGCCCCGCTCCTTCCCGGCGACCCTGCCGGTAGGTGCCCTCGAAGCGATCGATGGGCTCCCGGTGCTCGGTCCACTGCACGATGCCAGTTCCTTCCTTGAAGGCTGCACGGCACGAACCGGTCCACGTCGCCTTGTCCTCCTTGTCGGGATGCCAGTCCGCCATTCGACAGCCGACGCCGGGCTCGAATATCCAGTTTCCGGATTCACATGGCGTGTCCCAGCTGATCTGGATGGAGTCTGGCTCCTCGGCAGCACAGTCGCTCTTGCCGGGCGCCAGCGCGAGTTGCTGCGCTGCGACGGGAAGGACCGTCAAAATCAAGGCCGACGAAACAAGAACCGGCATAACTCTCATGGCAACCTCGACGAACACGCGACCACTCGACGGAAACGCCGCACCGCAGCCGCCGTTGCATGCAACGTTGTGGGCCGATGCGCATTAAGGGGCGAACCTTCCCAACCCGAGGAGTCCCCATGAAGCTCGTTCTGTCGCTCGCCGCGGGCTTTGTCCTCTCGGCCACGATGGCCGTCGCCCAGATGCCGCCGAGCACGGGAAACTCCACCACGCCCGCCGCTCCGCCGGCCGGCATGCCGGGCTCGGCCCAGACGGCGACGTCGGCTCGTACGCAGATCGAGGCCAGCGGCTACACCAACATCAAGGACCTGAAGCGCCGCGATGATGGTTCCTGGCAGGCCACAGCCACGAAGAACGACACCGAGGTCGCCGTGTCGGTCGACACGAGCGGAAGCGTCACTCAGATTTCGCGGTAATTTCCAAACCCGGCAAACTGCGGCGGAGGGATAGGCATGCTATTGTGATGCATGACTATTCTCCTCCTCGGCCTTGTGCTGTTCATCGGCATCCACTTCTTCACGACGCTCCGCGAACCGCGCGCCGCCGCCATCGGCCGGCTGGGTGAAGGCGGCTACAAGGGCCTCTACTCCCTGCTCGCCTTGGCCGGCTTGGTGCTGATCGTCATCGGATTCGGTCAGTATCGGAGCGCCGGGTACATCCAGGTCTGGAACCCGCCGTTCCGCGCCTTTCATCCGGTCGCCGCAGCACTCTTGTGGTTTGCGTTCGTCGCCCTGGTGGCGACCTACGCGCCACCGAGCCGCATCAAATCCGTGCTGCGGCATCCCATGCTGGTCGCCGTCAAGGCCTGGGCCCTTGCGCATCTCCTCGTGAATGGCGATCTGGGCTCGATGCTGATCTTCGGCAGCCTGCTCGCGTGGGCTGTCTATGACCGCATCGCCGTCAAGCGCCGGGGCGATATGGGTGCCCCGCGCGTCGGGTGGTCCAAGAACGACGTTCTGGTCGTGGTCATCGGCACGGCGGCCTATGCCGCCATGATCTGGCTGCACGATTCGCTGATCGGCGTCGCGGCCGCCTAGTGGTGGTGGTGACCGTGATGGGCGTGGTGGTGGCTGCCGCCGAACCGGTCGATATGTAGCGGCTGCTTGGCGAGCCCGGGGCAGAAGGTGTTCACCACCTTCTCGAGCTTGTCGTAGAGCGCCTTGGCCGGCTTGCGGCCGCGCTCCAGCCGCTCGCGGGCCTTCTCGGCCTGGCGTGCGAGCTGCACCATGTCGACGTTCAGGAGCTTGCGGTCTTCCAGGATCATGCGACCGGCGACCATCACCGAATGCACGGCCGCGCCGTCTTCCGTGTGGACGATCTGGTTGGTCGGATCGTTGAACGGGATCCAGTTGATGTGCCCCAGGTCGAGGAACACGATGTCGGCCTTGTAGCCCGGCTCCAGCTTGCCGATCTTGTCGCCCAGACCGAGGGCTCGCGCACTACCCGCCGTCGCGGCATGCAGCACTTCCTCGGTCGTGATCCACTCGCGGTTATCCGGCCCCTGCACCTTGGAGACCATCGAGGCCAGCCGCATGTTCTCGTACATGTTCTGGTTGTCCGAGCAGCTGGCGCCATCGGTGCCGATGCCGACATTGACCTTGGCATCCAGCATGCCGCGCATGTCGGCGATGCCGTTGCCGAGCACCATGTTGGAGCCGGGATTGTGCGAGACCGAGGCGCCCTTGTCGCCCAGCAGCTTCATGTCGTCACTGTCCAGCCAGACGCCATGCGCCACCGTGAATTTCGGCCCGACCAGCCCCAGCGAATCCATGTAGGCGGTGAGCGAGGTGCCGTAGAGCCGGTAGCCGGCGACGACCTGCACCTTCGATTCCGAAACGTGGGTGTGCAGGCCAGTGTCGTAGTCCTTGGCGAGCTTCAGGCAAGCCAGCAGGAATTCCTTGCTGCAGTGATGCGGGATGGTCGGCGCGACCGCCAGATGCACGCCCTGCCGGTCGAGCTTCCAGCCATGTAGTGCCTTCTTCATCTGCTTCACGCTCGCCTTGTAGGGCGAGAATTGATAGGCCTCGACCGCCTTCTGCAGCGAGGGCGGCAACTGGTCCATCAGCCCGGGGATAGCCTGGAAGAAGCTGGTGTCGGCCACCATCGGCGCCAGCATGGCGCGCATGCCGACATCGGCATAGGCCTGCCCGATGGCAGCCAGCCCTTCCGCCGTCGGCATGGGAAACTCCGCCGCGAGGTCATAGGCAGCCGTGCAGCCCTTCATCACCATCTCGCACGCGCCGATCAGGCTGGACAGGTACTTGTCCTCGAGGGTGCGGGCGCCGCTCATATAGGGACCCGCCGTCAGCAACAGCTCGAGGGTCACGCGGTCGACCATGCCCTTGGCGAGGTTGCCGTGACTGTGCGTGTGGCCGTTGATCAGACCAGGATGAAGCAGCTTGCCGGCCGCGTCGATCACGGTGGCCGATTCCGGCGCCGACACTTTCGCGCCGATCTCCACGATGGTGTCGCCCTTTACCAGGATGTCGGCCTTGGGCGCTGAATGGCCCTTGATGTCGACCACGCGGCCGCCGCGGATAACGGTCATCGACTCTTTCGGCGATTTCGCCATGTCACACTCTCCCCTTGCGCGGCCGGTCAGGCACCCGGCGTCGTATTGCTGCTCGACCACGGGAAGAACACCCGCTCGGCTGCGACCACGATCTGGAACAGTACGACGCCCATCACCGACAGGATGATAAGCGCCCCGAAGGCCACGGGCACCTTGAAGAAGGCCGTCGACGTCTGAATGAGGAATCCCAATCCGGCGTCGGCGTTGACGAACTCCGCCACGACGGCCCCCACGACGGCGAGCGAGATCGCGACCTTGAGGCCCGCGAAGATGAAGGGAATTGCGTAAGGCAGCCTGATGCGCAGCAACTCGCTGAGCTTGGAGGCGCGGCACGCCCGGCTGAGCTCGATCAGCTCGGGCGGCACGGATAGCAGCCCGGTCGCGATCGAAATGACCAGCGGAAAGAACGCCACCAGCACCGTGATCACGATCCGCGGCAGCTCGTTGGTTCCGAGCAGCACCACGAGGATCGGCGCCAGCGCCACCTTGGGGATCGACTGCGTCCAGACCAGAAAGGGATAGACCGCCGCCGCAATGGCGGGCGACGCCGTCAGGATCACGGCCAGCGGCAGGCTGATCAGGATCGACACGACGAAGCCCAGCATGACGGTCTTGAAGGTCGACATCGTATGGCCGGCGACGGTCGGCCCGATCGCGATCGTGTCATTCCAGATATCCGTCGGTGCCGGCAACAGGTATCCGGGAATCCCGAAAGCGCGACAGGCGCCTTCCCAGAGCAGGAAAAGGCCGGCGGTGGCGATCAGAGGCACCACCACTTCGTACAGGGCTGCACTCCTCTTTCGTCGTCGGGGCGGCTTCTGCCGCTCTTCAAGCGGCGGCGCGGCCTGGACCGACATGGCGTGCTCCGAAAATGAGTTGGCGGATGCGATGGCTGGCTTCGTGGAACTCCGGCGTCGCCTCGGTTTCGAAGCTGCGCGGACGCGGCAGGCCGATGTCGATGATCTCGGCGATGCGTCCGGGCCGCGGCGACATCACCACCACCCGGTCGGCCAGCACCACGGCCTCGGTGATCGAATGGGTCACGAAAAGGACTGTCTTGGGCCGCTCGCTCCAGATGCGCAGCAGCTCCATGGTCATCTCCTCGCGCGTCAGCGCGTCGAGCGCCCCGAAGGGCTCGTCCATCAGCAGGATGTCCGGATCGTGCACCAGCGCCCGGCAGATCGCGACCCGCTGCTGCATGCCGCCCGACAGTTCGCGCGGCGACTTGCCCTCGAAACCGGTGAGGCCGACCAGCTTGAGCAGTGCCATCGCCTTGTCGGTGCTGGTCGAATCGATGCGATGCATCATGCGCAACGGGAACAGCACATTGTCGAGCACGCTGGCCCAGGGCAGCAGGGTCGGCGCCTGGAACACGATGCCGGTTTCCGCCCGCGGTTCGGTGATCTCCTCGCCGCCGATCGAGGCTCGGCCCGCCGTCGGCAGGATCAGCCCGGCCACGATGCGCAGAAGCGTGGACTTGCCGCAGCCGGAGGGGCCCACGAGCGTAATGAACTCGTTGCGACCGATTTCCAGCGACACGTCCTGCAGCGCCGTGACCTGATCGCCGTCACGGCTGTTGAAGATGCGTGTGACCCGGTTGAGCGAGATCACTTCCGGCCCCTACTTGGCGACTTTGCTCGTGTCGATGGCGGTCTTGTAGTCGAACTCCGGCTTCAGCTCGTTGGCCGTGGCGATCGTCTCCCACGAGAATTTCAGACGCTCCGGGCTCTCCTTGCCCCAGCCGAATTCCTTGCTGTGGTCGTTGAAGACGAACTTCATCACCGCCTTCACGCTGCCCATGCAGTCGTCGAGCTCGACCTCGGGAAAGCGCGCGACGTGCAGCTTGCAGGCTTCCTCCGGATTGGCCGCGGCCCATTCGAAGGCTTCCTTGGTGGCGGCCAGGAAACGCGTCACCAGGTCGGGCTTGTCCTGAATCATCTTGTCGGTGGTGATGAGGGAGGCGGCGTAGATCTTGAAGCCGACCTCGACGAAGGGCAGCGGCAGGATCTCCTGGCCGGCCTTAACCGCCGCCTTGTTGATGTAGTAGTAATGGATCGAATAGAACGGCGCCGCGTCGATGTTCTTGGCGATGAGCTGGGCCGCCATCGCGGCGCCATCCATGTTGGTCCAGATCAGCTTGTTGGGGTCCGTCCCCGCCTTCTTGGCGACCTCAGGGAAGTAGAAGCGGTGGCTGTTGCCCGGCGTGATGCCGATCTTCTTGCCTTCCAGCCCCTTGAAGTTGGTGATGCCCGAGCTCTTCAGCACGAACAGCGAATGCGGCGATTCGTTGTAGAGCACGGCGATCGTCTTGACCGGCACGTTGGTGCGCGCACGCGCCGTCAGCACGGCGGCAATGTCGGCGACCCCGAAATCAGCCGCGCCCGAGGCCACCTTGGTGACGGTATCGCCCGAGCCATAGCCGCGGGTGATGGTGATGTCGATACCGTGCTTGGCGTAGATGCCCTTGCTCCAGGCGCCATAGTACATCGCGTGTTCGCCGGACGGGATCCAGTCGGTCTGGAAACGGACCTTGTCCTGCGCGACCGCCGGGGCCCCGAACAGGAACGTCAGGGCAAGCGCTGCCAATCCTGTACGTCGGCGAAACGATGATGACTGCATGAGGGCCTCCCCGGTCGTGTCCACGCGGTCGAGGAAGCAATATCGGTGCCACGCGCCTGTCGCTAGGCGAGCCAGCCCAGGGTCGCCGCGACGAGGACGGCGTAGCGTGCCGTCTTGCCGATGCCAACCAGGAGGACGAACGGGAGCAAGGGCGTGCGCAACGCACCGGCCACCACGGTGAGCGCGTCGCCGCCGAACGGCAGCCAGGCGAACAGCAAGGACCAGATCCCCCAGCGGGCATACCAGCGCTCGACGCGTTCGTAGTCGCGTGGCTTCACCGGAAACCACGAGCGGTCGCGGAAGCGCTCGACAAGGCGCCCCAGAACCCAGTTGACCACGGAGCCCAGCGTGTTGCCGAGCGAGGCCGCAAACAGCAGCGTTGTCCAATGGGTCGGCTCGGCGACCAGCAGACCGATCAGCACCAATTCCGATTGAAAGGGCAAAACCGTGGCCGCCAGGAAGGCGGCGGCGAAAAGGCCTGCATGGCTGAGAAAGAGGGAACCCGGGTCCATTGACCTTTCACTTACAGGATGGGGTTCCTGCGCGCAGCCGACGGCGGATGCCGGGAACGTGTTTCCGCAAATTCATGCAACACCTTTGAAAGGCCGGCGTTGATCGCTCACAGCCTGAAACCAATGGAGAAATGCATGAAGAAGACCCTCGTTACTCTCGCCGCGATCGCCGTGACCACCGTCGGCGGCGCCGCCTTCGCCCAGACCATGCAGCCCAGCACGCCGGCCGGCCGCGACATGAACTCGATGCCGGGCCAGACCAGCAATCCGAACACCAATCTCCCGGCCACTTCGTCCAACGCCACGGCGGCTGAAGCCGCTGCCAAGTCGCAGCTCGAGGCCAAGGGCTACAATGGCATCAAGCTGCTGACGCGCGATACTGCCGGCAACTGGACCGGCAAGGCCATGCGCAACAATGTCGAGGTCGCCGTGACGCTCGACCCGTCGGGCAACGTCCGCGAGCAGTAGGCGCCACACACTACCGGCCTGCGGATCGGCGGAGCGCCCTACCCTCGTGGGGCGCTCCGTTCGCATGCCCGGCCCTCCAGACGCGCGTTTGCGAGGTGCCACGTCCAGCGCTTGACGCTAGGATGTTGCGTATCAACAAAGTCGAAGAAAAAGGTAGCTGAATGCGCACAGTCAAGGACGTCACCTTCGATCTGCTCCGCAAGCTCGGACTCACGACCGTCGTCGGCAACCCCGGCTCCACGGAAGAAACCTTCCTCAAGAACTTCCCGAAGGATTTCGACTATGTAATGGCCCTGCAGGAGGCGAGCGTCGTCGGCATTGCCGACGGTATCGCGCAGGGCCTCCGCAAGCCGGTCATCGTCAACGTGCATACCGGCGCCGGCATGGGCAACGCGCTTGGCTGCATCGTCACCGCCTACCAGAACAAGACACCTCTCATCATCACGGCCGGCCAGCAGACGCGCGAGATGCTCCTTCTCGAGCCGCTGCTCACGAACATCGACGCTGCGAACCTGCCGCGGCCCTGGGTGAAATGGGCCTACGAGCCGGCGCGGGCCGAAGACATTCCCGCCGCCTTCATGCGCGCCTATGCGACCGCGATGCAGCAGCCGGCCGGGCCGGTGTTCCTGTCCCTGCCGCTCGACGACTGGGACAAGCCGATGCCGGAGATCGATGCGTTCCGCACGGTCGCCACGCGCATCGGACCCGATCCGGTTCGTGTCGCCGAGTTCGCCGAACGCATCAATGCGGCCAGCTCGCCGGTGATCGTTTATGGATCGGACCTGGCCCGCAGCCAGGCCTGGAACGACGGCATCCTCTTCGCCGAAACGCTGGGCGTTCCCGTCTGGACGGCGCCTTTCGCCGAACGCACCCCCTTCCCCGAGACTCACCCCCAGCATGCCGGCGCGCTACCCGCGGCCATCGGGCCCCTGGGCAAGAAGTTCGCGGGACACGATCTGGTGATCGTCATCGGTGCGCCGGTGTTTCGCTACTATCCCTATGTCGGGGGCGACTACATTCCGAAGGGTACGCACCTCCTGCAGGTGACCGACGACCCGAACATGTCGTCCAAGGCCCCGGTGGGCGACAGCCTGGTTTCGGACGCGCGGCTGTTCCTGCAGGCGATCCAGCCGCAGCTCAAGAAACGGGCCTCGTCCATTGCCTCGCCGCTGCGTTCCGCACCGAAGACGCCCGATCTGGAAGCGCAGCCCCTGGCGGGCGACGCCATCATGGCGGCGGTGCGCGATGCCTGCCCCGGCGACTATGTGCTCGTCGAGGAAGCCCCCTCGGTCGTCGCCGAGATGCAGGACCAGTTCCGCATCGACAAGCCCGACTGCTTCTACACCTTCGCGTCAGGCGGCCTGGGCTGGGACATGCCGGCGGCCGTCGGGCTTGCGCTCGCGGAACGCAGCAGCGGCCGCAATCGCCCGGTCATCGCGCTGATGGGCGACGGCTCCTTTCAGTACTCGATCCAGGCGCTCTACACGGCGGTCCAGCAGAAGGCGCACGTCGTCTTCGTCGTCCTGCAGAACCATGAATACGCCATCCTGAAATCCTTCGCGGAACTGGAGGAGACGCCGAACGTGCCGGGTCTCGATCTGCCGGGCATCGATCTGGAGGCACTCGCCAAAGGCTATGGCGCGCCGGTGAAGCTGGCCAGGACTGGGGCGGAGGTCACGGCGGCGGTCGCCGAAGGCGTCGCCCGGCCAGGCGCCAGTGTGGTCGTCGTCCCGCTCACGCGGAAGCGTCACTCCCTGCTTTGAGGACCGGCGCTCAGGCGGCGGGCGGCGCGCGATCGGCCATAGGTAAAGTAGATGACGAGCCCGATCGCGATCCAAACGATGAGTCGCGCCCAGGTCATGGGTGCCAGCCCGACCATCAGGCCGAGGCAGGACAGAATGCCGAGCACCGGGATCAAGGGCACGGCAGGCACCCGGAAGGGCCGAGGCATATGCGGCTCGAGATGACGAAGCCGCACCACTGACGCGCAGACCATCAGGAACGAGAACAGCGTGCCGACGCCGACCAGCTCGCTCAGCGTCTCGATCGGTGCCACGGCGGCGATCGCCGCGACGATCACGCCGATCAGGATCTGACTAAGCCAAGGCGTCTTCAGCCTCGGATGAACGCGGCTGAACATCGGCGGCATCAGCCCGTCATTCGCCATGGTCGCGAAGATGCGGCCCTGGCCGTAAAGCAACACGAGGATGGCCGTCGTGATGCCGATCAGTGCACCGAGCTGGATCAACGCAGCGAACCAGCCGATTCCCATGCGATCCACCGCGAGCCCGACGGGAGCGGCCACGTTCAGTTCGGGGTACGGCACGACGCCGACGAGCACGCCCGCCACCAAGATGTAGAGAACCGTCGAGATCACGAGCGCACCGAGGATGCCGATCGGCATGTCCCGCTGCGGACGCCTGGCTTCCTGCGCGCAATTCGAGACCGCGTCGAAGCCGATATAAGTGAAGAACACGACCGAGGCGCCGTGCAGCACACCGCTCCAGCCGAAGGTCCCGAAAGTCCCCGTGTTGGGGGGCACGAACGGCTGCCAGTTCGCGACCGAGACATGGCCGATCCCGAAGCCGATGAACGCCAGGATGACGGCCAGCTTGATCGCCACCATGAGATTGTTGAGGCGCGCCGACTCTCGCGTGCCTTGAACGAGCAGAAAAGTAAGCAACGCCACGATCGCCGCGGCCGGCAGATTGGCGATGGCGGTCGTGGTGGTACCGTCGGCGAGCTGCACGGCCTCGCCTGTCGAGGCCGAAAACCGCGGCGGGATCGCGAGGCCCATGGAGGCCAGCGTGTCATTGAAATAGCCTGACCATCCCACCGCCACCGCGGCCGCACCGATCGAGTATTCGAGAACGAGGTTCCAGCCGACCAGCCAGGCCGCGAGCTGACCGAGGCTGGCATAGGTATAGGTGTAGGTGCTGCCGGCCACTGGCATCAGCGTTGCCAGCTCCGCGTAGCAAAGCGCCACGAAGGCACAGGCGAGGCCTGCCAGCACGAAGGACACGACGACGGCAGGCCCGGCATAGAGGGCGGCCGCCGTACCGGTCAGGACGAAGATGCCGGCGCCGATAATGGCGCCGATGCCCATGAAGACGATGCTTATGGGGCCCAGCACCTTGGGCAACCCGGCTACGTGGCTGACCGGGGCGATGATATCGGAAAGCAACTTACGCGACAGAGCGCCGTGAATCTTCATGTGTGTCCCCCATCCTCCTCATAGCAAGAGCGGGCCGGACAACCCATATAAAGTCGATGCGTACCACCCTCCTCACCGCCGTCTTCGTGATGGCTCTGGTCGCTGCGGCGGACACGGCCTTCGGCCAGCTGGTGCCCGGATCGATCGGCAATGGCGGCCGGATGCCCGACACCATGTCGCCGGGCGCCCTGCCCCCGCCGCCCGTCGCGCCGCCGGCGCCGGTCATGGCGCCGCCGCCATCCCAGCCCAACACCTATTCGGTGACCCGCGACCGCCTCGAGAGCCAGGGCTATCGCGTCCAGCGACTGGAAGAAAAGAACGACGGATCCTGGCGGGCCAACGTGACCCGCGATCCCGTGCCGACCCGCCCCCAGGGCGTGCCGAAGAGGGTCACGATCCACCCGAACGGGCAGGTCGTCGAGGAGTATTAGTCGCGCCCTCTTTCGAGACTCTCTGACGCCGATGTCGGATCGGGCGGCCCTCGCCCGTCCTTGGGACACCCACATCGGAGGATTGCCATGAGAAAGATCGTTGCCGGCGCATTCGTCAGCCTGGATGGGGTCATGCAGGCGCCCGGCGGGCCCGAGGAGGACCCCACGGGCGGTTTCGAACATGGCGGCTGGACCGTGCCTTATTGGGACGAGCCGATGGGCCAGTTCATGGATGAGTGCTTTTCAAAGCCCTTCGACCTGCTGCTCGGGCGCAGGACCTACGAGATCTTCGCCGCCCACTGGCCGTTCGTCGGCGACGACGATCCCATCGGCAGGGTCTTCAACGAGGTGACCAAGTATGTCGCCACCTCTTCCACCTCGCCGCTCACCTGGAACAACTCGGTCGCCCTGACGGGCGACGTCGCCGCAGAAGTCGCCCGGCTAAAGCAGGGCGACGGGCCGGTCCTGCTGACCCAGGGCAGCAGCGTGCTTCTGCAGACCCTGCTCGCTCACGACCTGATCGACGAACTCCGCCTGCTCACCTTCCCGCTGATCCTCGGCCCCGGCAAGAAGCTGTTCGGCCCGGGCGCGAAAGCCGGCGCGCTGAGGCTGGCCGAGAGCAGCGTCTCGACGACGGGCGTCAGCATGAGCGTGTATGCGCGCGCGGGGGCGGTGACGACCGGAACCTTCGCGCTGCCGCAGAGTTCCGACGCCGAACGGGCGCGGCGCGAGAAGATGAAGGGAGAAGGCTGAGGGTTACGGCCCCGTCTTGATGTTGGCATCCCGGATGACTTTCGCCCATTTCGGTATGTCCGCGGCGATGGCGGCGCGGGTTTCCTCCGGCGTACTGCCCACGAGGTCGAGCCCCATCACCGCGAATTTCTTCTGCATCTCCGGATCGGCCAGCACCTTGAGCGACTCCGCGCGCACCTTGTCCACGATCGGACGAGGCAGGTTGGCGGGGCCCATCAGCGCGAACCACGACGTCGCCTCGAAGCCCGGGAAACCCTGCTCGGCGAGCGTCGGCAGATCGGGGGCGCTCGCGGCGCGCTTCAGGGAGGTGACGGCGATGCCGCGCACCCGGCCGTCGCGCACCATGGGCATTCCGGCGCCGGCGTTCTGAATGCCGACCGGTACGACCCCGCTCATCACGTCGGTAAGGTTGGCGCCGCGATACGGGATGTGTTCCATCTTGATGCCGGCCAGGTGGCAGAACAGCTCGCCTGCAATGTGCTGGGGCGTGCCGACGCCCGGCGTCCCGTAGGAGAGCTTGCCGGGATTGGCCTTGGCATAGGCGATGAGCTCGGCGATCGACTTTACTGGCAGGTCGTTGTTGACGACGAAGACCGACGGCATGACCAGCGAGGTCGAAATCGCGGTCAGGTCCTTCAGCGGATCGAAGGGCAGCGCCTGCATCGACGGCAGGATGGTGATCGCGGCATTGCCCGACCACATCAGCGTGTAGCCGTCCGGCGGGGCCTTGGCGACCCTGTCGACCCCGATCGCGCCGGAATTGCCCGAAACGTTCTCGACGACCACCGGCTGTCCCCAGGCCTCGGTGAACTTCTGCGCGAACAGCCGGGCGGTGACGTCGGTCGCACTGCCGGCGGTGAAGCCCACCACGAGCTTGACCGGCTTGTCCGGCCAAGTGGTCTGGGCGATTGCGGCGTGTGCCCAGAGCCAGGCGAGCAGGCACGAACCCATAACGCGAATGAGACTTAACATTTGCCAGTCCTCCCGCGGGCGGTCTTTGCCACCTCGTGGAGGACACGGTAAGGATCATGCGCCGGTACGGCAACCGCACCGCGTGTGCACATCTCGTCACGCGATTGTCACCGCCACTAGTCGTCCTGTCGCACCCTGTGGGGCGAAAGGTGGGTGTAAGACCTGCGTGCAATACCCATATCGATTCGCGGAGGTATATGTGACCGTTTCCCATCCTGTAGACACCCACGTCGGTAGCCGGCTTCGCCAGCGGCGCGCGCTGCTCGGCATGAGCCAGACCGATCTCGCGAAGGCGGTCGGATTGACCTTCCAGCAGGTCCAGAAATACGAGCGCGGCTTCAATCGCATCAGCTCGAGCCGCCTGTTCGAGTTTTCGAAGGTCCTCGACGTCCCCGTCACCCATTTCTTCGATGGGATGGATGCCTCCGTGGGCACGACCAAGCGCAAGCCGGGTCGGCCCAAGGCGGCCGCGAAGCAGGGCGACGATCTCAACACCAAGCGCGAGACGCTCGAACTCGTCAGGGCCTACTACAAGATCACCAACAAGGGCCTGCGCGCCAAGACCCTCGACCTGATCCAGGCGCTCGCCAAGGATTGACAGGCAGCCGGCAACATTCGTTCCTCCAGAGCGTTTGACTGGCTTCCTGCCAATGTCGTGCCGCCTGCGGCTCTGGAGACCTTCGATGACCCACCCAGTGGCCGCTATCGCCGTCCTGCTGCTCTTGCCGGCGGTTACCGCCTGCAATGAGGGGCCGCCGCTGAAGGCCCCTTCTCCGGACGCGCCGATGTCGACGGTCCGATACCAATGCCAGCAGAACAAGACGATCGTCGCGGACTTCTACGACGGAAAGTCGAGCGTCGGCCCCGATGGGCGTCCCATTCCCGGCGGTCGGGCGGTCGTGCAATTGAGCGACGGCCGCAAGTTCAGCCTGCCGCAGACCGTGTCGGGCTCGGGCGTCCGTTACGCCGATTCGAGCGGCACGTTCGTCTTCTGGACCAAAGGTGACACCGCCTTCGTCGAGGAAGGCGCGAACCAGACGGTGACCTACCGGGATTGCGTCCAGAAGCGCTGAGGCCGGCGCCTATCGGCGCCCGGCCAGAGCGCGGTTCTCGAGGCGGCTCAGCAGTCGGACGAGCGGCCACAGCAGCAGGAAATAGATGACCGCGGCCATGACGATCGGCGTCGGATTGTAGGTGATGCTCTGCGCCTGGCGGGCCTCGTAGAGCAGTTCGGGTACGGCGACCACCGAACCCAGCGACGTGAGCTTCACAACTTCCAGCGTGTTCGAGAGCAGGTCCGGCATCACGTTCCGCACCGCCTGGGGCAACACGACGTACCGCATCGCCTGCATGCGGGTGAGGCCGGTGGAGCGTGCCGCTTCCACCTGCCCCCCCGGCACCGAGTCGATGCCGGCGCGGAAGATCTCCCCGTAGTAGGAGCCGGTGTTCAGGAAGAAGGCGATGGCCACGCAGGCGAAGCCGCCCAGTTCCAGGCCCGCGAACGGCAGGCCGGCGAACAGCAGCACCAACAGCACGAGCGGCGGGAAGGCCCGGAAGAAGTCGACCCACGCCATCAGCGGCCAGCGCACCAGCGGATGCCTGATCGAGGCGAGCAGCGCCAGGATCAGGCCACCGAACAGACCGAGCGGCACGACGATCAGGGACAGCAGGATCGTGTTCCACAGGCCCGTCAGAACGATGGGCCAAGCTGCCTTCATGATCTCGATGTTGAAGAAGGCTTCGATCATCGCTTCCACGCGAACTTGGCCTCGATCCAGCGGGCTGCAACGACGACCGGCAGGAACAGCACCACGTAGGCCGCCGCGCCCATCATGAGAGGCGAGGGATTGTAGGAATTGGACATCGCAGAGCTGGCCTGTCCCAGGATCTCGGTCACCGCCACGACGGTGCCCAGCGCCGTTCCCTTGGTGATCGAGATGGTGCGGTTGGTGAGCGGCGGGATGGTGAGCCGGAAGGCCTGCGGCAACACGACGTTGAACAGGGTCTGGCCGAACGACAGCCCGGTCGAGCGCGAGGCTTCCCACTGCCCCTTGGGGATCGAGGTGATGCCGGCCCAGAAGATCTCCTCGGAGAAGGCCATCAGCACGAAGGCGAGCGACAGCCAGGTCGAGACGAAGCCGGACGGCGCCGGGCCTGCGTAAGGCAGGCCGAAGTACATCAGGACGATGATGACCAGCGGCGGCAGCGAGCGGAACAGGTCGACGATGAAGATGATCAGCCAGTTGAGCGGCCGGATCGCCAGGCTGCGCAACAGCGCCAGCGCCAGCCCCGCCCCGAGGCCGGTGGCCACGATCAGGAGCGCGAGCTCGATGGTCACCACCATGCCGGACAGGATGTCCGGCAGGTACTTCCACATGACCTTCGCATTGAAGAAGGTGTCGACGAACTTGTCCCAGCCGCTCATGCCACGCCGGCCTCAGTGCCGCTGGATCTGGCCGATGAAGGCGCGCGTCCGCTCGTGGCTCGGCGTTTCGAAGATCGCCGCCGGCGGCCCCTGCTCCACGATCAACCCGTCATCCATGAACACGACCCGGTCGGCCGCGTTGCGCGCGAAGCCCATCTCGTGGCTGACCACGATCATGGTCATGCCGCTTTCGCGCAGGCCGCGCATCACCTCGAGGACCGAACCGACCAGCTCGGGATCGAGGGCGCTGGTCGGCTCGTCGAACAGCATCACGCGGGGTTCCAGCGCGATCGAGCGCGCGATCGCCACGCGCTGCTGCTGGCCGCCCGAAAGCTGGCCCGGCGTGTGGTCGGCACGCTCGGCGAGGCCCACACGCTCCAGCGCCGCCCGGCCCAGCGCCTCGGCCTCGGCGCGGCCTTTGCCAGCCACCTTGCGCAACGCCAGGGTCACGTTCCCCAGCGCCGTCATGTGCGGATAGAGATTGAACGACTGGAACACCATGCCGATGCGGCGGCGGGCATGGTTGATGTCGGTCTTCGGGTCGAGCATGTCGATGCCGTCGACCACGATCGAGCCGGAGGACGGCTCCTCCAGCCGGTTGAGGCAGCGCAGTAGCGTCGACTTGCCGGAACCCGAGGGCCCGATCACGAATACCAGTTCGCGCTCGTCCACCTTCAGGTCGACGCCCTTCAGGACGTGAAGAGTGCCGAAATGCTTGTGGATGGCGCGCGCGTCGACGATGTGGCTGGTCACGGGACCCTTGTCATCTGAGGCAGATCAAAACGAAATCGAGGGGCCTTGCCGACGCCGGAAAGGCCCCTCGGTCTGGCGATTGGAAGGACGGGCTCAGCCGCCGCACTTCAGCTCGTGCGGCGTCGGATCGTAGCCCGGCATGCCCGGCACGCCGTAGCCCGGCGTCACCACGACGGCAAGATCGTCGGCCGCCGGCTTCTTGTTGAACCACTTCTCGTAGAACTTCGCCATCGTGCCGTCCTTCTTCATACAGTCGAGCGCATCCTGCAGCTCGGCACGAAGCTTGGGATTGTCCTTCGGCACCGGCGCGGCCCAGTGGGCGCGCGTTTCGGCGAGTTCGAGGTCGGCGATGAACTGCGGGTTCTTGGACGCCGCATAGACGATCGTGGTGTTGCCGCCCAGCGTCGCGTAGGCGCGGCCCGAGAGTACGGCCTGGGTGGCGTCGGGCTGCGTGTCGTAGACCTGCACGGTGAATCCGTGCTCCTCGCCCATCTTCTTGGCCAGCGTCTCGTACGGCGTGCCCTTGTTGACGGCCACGGCCTTGCCCTTGAGGTCGGCCCAGCTCTTGATCGGAGCGCTGCCCTTCTTGATGCCGAACTGGAAGGCGGTCCACAGATAGCCTGCGGTGAACAGCATGTTCTCGGCGCGCTCCTTGGTCACGGTGGTCGGCGCCGCGATGAAATCGTAGCGGCCCGACTGCATGCCCGGAATCAGGGTCGAGAAGCTCACGGCATCGATCGTGATGTCGCGCTTCATGCGCTTGGCGGCCTCGGTGAAGACGTCGATCTGGAAGCCCTCGACGCCGCCGCCCATCTTCGGCATGGCGTGCGGCGCGAACGTGCCATCGACACCGGTGCGCAGCGGCGGCTTCTTGTCCTGGGCGAGCGCGGGGCTCACGCACATCAGCGCGGCCACGGCCAGCGCGGCAAAGCGACGGTGCATCATTTCGTCAGTTCCCTTCCCATGAAATCCCCAAGCTGCAACGTTAGAACAAGCGTTGTCGGATAGCAATTTAGAGGCCATCTTGCGGCCCATGTCCGACCGAATCCTCGTCATCAATCCCAATTCCACCGAAGCCGTCACCCGCGGCATCGACGTCGCCATGGAACCGCTGCGCATGAACGGCGGCCCGGCCATCGAATGCGTCACGCTGGAGGACGGCCCGCCCGGCATCGAGAACCAGGGGCACGTCGAACAGGTCGTGCCGCTGATCGGCGCCATGGTGAAGCAGCGCGACAACGACTGTTCGGCATTCGTGATCGCCTGCTATTCCGATCCCGGCCTACATGCCGCGCGCGAACTCACGACCAAGCCGGTGCTGGGCATCGCCGAGTGCGGCATCCTGACTGCCCTCACCCTCGGCCAGCGCTTCGGCGTGATCTCGATCCTGAGGAAGTCGATCCCCCGGCACCTTCGCTATGTCGGCCAAATGGGCCTCAACGACCGCATGGCCGGCGACCGCGCGATCGGCCTCGGAGTCGTCGCACTGGCCGACGAGGCCCGCACCTTCAGCCGCATGGCCGAAGTCGCCGCCGAGCTGCGCGACGAGGACGGCGCCGACGTGCTGGTGATGGGCTGCGCCGGTATGGCCCGCTATCGGGAACGCCTGCAGCGCCATGTCGGCCTGCCGGTGGTCGAGCCCAGCCAGGCCGCCGTCGCGATGGCGATCGGACGCTCCCGGCTGAACTGGTCCTGAGCTATTCGGCCGCGGCCTTCACCACCGGCGCCGCCGGGAAATCCATGCGGTCGTTGGTGCGGCAGTAGCGATCGGCGAACATGCGTCCGACCGGGTGGTACTTGTCCATGTGGACGCGCTTGGCCTTGTCGTCCCACAGCTCGTCGCGGATGTGGAAGCGCAGCCCCTCGCCGATCACGAGCTGGCGGTCGTCCTTCACATTGATGACCTGCCAGGTCTTGCATTCCATGGACCATGGCGCATCGGCCAGGCGCGGCGTCTTGATGTCGACCGACGGCGCGAGCTTCAGGCCGAGATAGTCGGGTTCGCCAACGTTCGGCGGAAAGTCACCGCTCGATTCGTGCATCTTCAGCGCCAGCGGCTCGTCGGTGAGGTTGATCACGAACTCGCCGGTGCGCTCGATGTTGCTCCATGTATCCTTGATGCGCCCGTCCGGCCGCTTGTTGATCGCGAACATGCAGAGCGGCGGGTCTTCGGCGAAGACGTTGAAGAAGCTGAACGGCGCGGCATTGACCACACCGGTCGGGCCGAGCGTCGTCACCCAGGCGATCGGACGCGGAAGAACGAAGGCGGTCAGGACCTTGTAGCGCTCGTGCGGCGTGAGCTCGTCGGAAGCGTATTGCATCTCTCTGTCCTCAGTTCGACGGTTCGAGCTTCACGCCGGTGCGCTCGCTGATCAGCTTGTAGTGCTCGGGGCGGCGGTGCTTGGCGAAGTTGAAGGTGGTGTTGCGGATGTACTCGCCGAGGCCGAGATCGCAGTCGTAGGAGACGACCTCGTCGTCCTCGGTGGTGCCCTTGGCGACGATCTCGCCGGTCGGCGCGACGATCACCGAACCGCCATGCAGCCAGAACCCGTCTTCCTTGCCGGCCTTCGCCGTCGCCACGACCCAGATGCCGTTCTGATAGGCAGCTGCCTGCAGCGAAAGCATATGATGGAACACGCGCAGATAGGGCGGCTCGTGCGGCGCGTAGACGTTGTCGCTGGGCGTGTTGTACCCCAGCACCACCATCTCGGCGCCCTTCAGCGCCATGACGCGGAACGTCTCGGGCCAGCGGCGGTCGTTGCAGATGCACTGGCCAACGATCACCTCGTCCTTGAACATCTTCCAGACGTTGAAGCCGAGATTGCCGACCTCGAAATACTTCTTCTCGAGATGCTGGTACGGAACGGTCGGCCGGTGCTCGTCATGGCCGGGCAGATGCACCTTGCGGTACTTGCCGATCAGCCTTCCGTCCGGTCCCACCAGGATCGAGGTGTTGAAGTGATGCGTCGACCCCTCTTCCTCTGTCCGCTCGGCATAGCCCAGGTAGAAGCCGATGCCCTTCTCTCGCGCCAGCTCGAACAGCGGCAGCGTGTCCGGGCTCGGCATCTGGCTCTCGAAATACTTCTCGACCTCGTTGGGATCCTCCATCCAGTAGCGCGGGAAGAAGGTCGTGAGCGCCAGCTCCGGGAACACGATGAACTTGGAGCCGCGGGAATCGGCCTCCTTCAGCATCTCGATCATGCGCTTGACCACACTCGCCCGGCTGTCGGCGAGATGGATCGGACCCAGCTGGGCGGACGAGACTTTCAGACGGCGGGACACTTGCTTCTCTCCTCTAGAACAACGGCTTCAGGCCGAAGCGCGACATGGCCTGCAGTTCGGGCGCGCTCTGGCCGATGGGCTTCGACGAATCGGGCGAGGCGCAGGGCAGGAACTGGCCCGAGCCGCGCTCGGCGTTGAGCTTGCCGTCTTCGACCACGACACGGCCGCGGCTCACCACGGTGATCGGCCAGCCCTTGATCTGGCGGCCCTCGTAAGGCGTGTAGCCGACATTGTCGTGCAGGTCCTTCCAGGTGACCGTGACATCCTTGTCGGCATCCCAGATCGCGAAGTCGGCATCGGAGCCGACGGCGATCGTGCCCTTCTTCGGATAGAGGCCGTAGAGCTTGGCGTGGTTGGCCGAGGTCAGCGCCACGAACTGCTGCAGGGTGATGCGCCCCTTCTGGACGCCCTCCGAGAACAGCATCGGCAGCCGGATCTCGATGCCTGGCACGCCATTGGCCATTTCCTTGAAGGTCGTCTTGTCGCCCTTGGGGATCTTGCCGCCGGCGTTGAACTGGTACGGCGCATGGTCCGACGAGAAGGTCTGGAACGTGCCGTCCTTGAGGGCCGCCCACACCGCTTCCTGCGCCGCCGAATCGCGCGGCGGCGGGCTGCAGCACCACATGGCGCCCTCGACGCCGGGCTTGTCCATGTCGTCGGCGGTCAGCGCGATGTACTGCGGGCAGGTCTCGCCGAAGATCTTGAGCCCCTTCTTCTGCGCCTGGCGCAAGGTCTCGATCGCCTCGATCTCCGACATGTGGACCAGCAGCAGTGGCGCATCGACCAGCCGGGCCAGCGAGATCGCGCGGTTGGTCGCCTCGGCCTCGGCGAGGCGGGCATGGGCGATGGCATGGAACTTCGGCGCGCCATGGCCCTGGTCGACGAGATGATGCGCCAGCCACTGGATCATGTCGTGGTTCTCGGCGTGCACCATGACCAGCGCGCCGTCGCGTCTTGCCACGGAAAGGATGTCGAGGATCTGATAGTCGCTGACCTTCATCGCATCGTAGGTCATGTAGATCTTGAACGAGGTATAGCCGTCCTTGATCAGCGCCGGCAGCTCCTGCCCCAGCGCCTGCGGCGTCGGATCGGTGACGATCAGGTGGAAGGCGTAATCGATCACCGCCTTCGGAGTCGCCGCCTCGTGATACTCGTTGACCACCTGGCGCAGCGACATGCCGCGATGCTGGGCCGCAAAGGGAATGACCGTCGTGGTGCCACCGAAGGCAGCGGAGACCGTGCCGGTGTAGAAGTCGTCGGCGCACATCACGCCCATGCCCGACTTCTGTTCGATGTGGCAGTGGCTGTCGACGCCGCCCGGCAGGACGAACTTGCCGCCGGCATCGATCTCGCGCGTGCCCGTGCCTTTCAGGTCCGGCCCGATCTCGACCACCTGGCCATCCTTGACGGCGATGTCGCCTTCGGCCTGCCGTTCGGCGGTGACGATGCGGGCGTTGCGAACGATCAGATCGTAATCAGCCATTGTCCTACTCCGCCGCCTTGGCGAGACGGCCGCTGGCCGCCAGACGCCGTTCGAGGCGCGCCATCATTCCGTCGAGTTCCGTCCTGTCCGCCGCCGTCAGCGACGACCCGGGCGCCCGCTGCTTCGGGCTCTTGATGGCGCCGCGACGGAACAGCACTTCCTTGCGCAGCGCCAGGCCGATCGCCGGCTGCACCTCGTGGCGCACCAGCGGCAGGTAGATGTCGAACAGGTCCTCCGCCTCCTCCGCCTTGCCCTGGGCGAAGAGGTCATAGACCTGCACCAGCATCTCGGGCCAGGCGAAGCCGGTCATGGCGCCATCGGCGCCGCGGCGCATCTCCTGCGGATAATAGAGCCCGCCATTGCCGACCAGGATCGACACCCGGCGCCGGCCGGGCTTCTTCTCGCCTTCGCGGACCTTGGTGAGCTTGGCCAGGCCTGGCGCGTCCTCGTGCTTCAACATGACGAGCTGAGGGAAGTCGTCGACCAGCCGCTCGAACACGCTGACCGGCAGGTAGACGCCGGTGGTCTGCGGGTAGTCCTGATAGACCACCGGGATATGCGGACCCAGCGCCTGGAAGACCTGCGCATAGTAGTTGTAGAGACCCTCGTCACCCTTGAGCCCCGGCGACGGCGCCACCATCACGCCGGCGGCCCCGGCCATCATCGCCTCGTGCGAGAGGCGCCGCACGTTCTCGAGCCCGGCATGGCTCACGCCCACGATCACCTGCCGCCCCTGGGCCCGGCCGATCACGCGGTTGACCACCGAGATCGATTCTTCCGCGGTCAGCTTGTGGGCCTCGCCCATCATGCCGAGCAGCGTGAATCCATGTACGCCGCAGCCCAAATAAAAGTCGGTCAAGCTGTCGACGCTCTGAAGGTCGACCGCGCCCTCGTCGGTAAAGGGCGTGGCGGCGATGATGTACACGCCCTTCGCCTGCTCGTTCAGCTTGCCTGATGACATCGTCGACGCTCCTCGGCGCGGTTCTTGCAACGCCCCCGGAATGAGGTTGCAGCGATCATGCCACTCGTCGGGCGCTTGTCGAGCGTCGCGGCGGCGGCAAGCGTTCTTACCCGAAGAGGGGCAGGTGTCGAAGTAAATGGCGAGGCATATCGCTCATCGATTGATGATTTCGTTTCCGGTTCTGCTGGGGGTGCTGCTCATCGGCTTCCTGCTGCTGCAGGTCGTGCCTACCGATCCGGCAACGGTGGTCGCAGGTCCGACGGCGACCAAGGCGGAAGTCGACGCGATCCGAAACGACCTCGGCCTGAACCAGCCGCTCTGGGTCCAGTTCGGGCGCTACCTTGGCCGTGTGTTCCAGCTGGACCTCGGCCGCTCCATGATCTCCAACCGCGCCGTCGTCGACGAGATCGCCCTCACCCTCTGGCCGACCGTCGAGCTGATGCTCGCCTGCCTGATCTGGGCGGTGCCGCTCGGCATCACCCTGGGCACCCTCGCCGCCCGCCGCCGCGGCACGGTCATCGACCGCGCCATCATGGCGCTCTCGGTCATGGGCGTGTCGGTCCCGATCTTCTGGGTCGGCCTGCTGCTGATCCAGTATGTCGGCGGCACCGGCCTGTTGCCCTTCCAGGGCCGCAACGGCCCGATCTGGACCGCCGATGGCTTCCTGAGCATCATCCTGCCGGCCGTGACCCTGGGCGCCGTGTTCGTCGGTCCGGTTGCCCGCATGACGCGCACCTCCCTGCTGGAGACGCTGGGCGCCGACTACGTGCGCACCGCCCGCGCCAAGGGCGCCTCGGACTGGCGGGTCACGATCCGCCATGCGCTGCGCAACGCGATGATCCCCGTGATCACGCTGGTGGGCCTGCAGATCGGCTTCCTGCTGGGCGGTTCGATCGTCACCGAGACCATGTTCGCCTGGCCGGGCGTCGGCCGAATGGCGGTGGGCGCCATCACCTCCAGCGACTTCCCGCTGGCACAGGGCGCGATCCTGATCCTCGCCGTCGGCTTCATGGCGATCAACCTGCTGGTCGACGTCCTCTACGCCTATCTCGACCCAAGGATTGCCCGCGGATGACCGACGCCGCCCTGCCGTTGCAAAGCCAGGCCGACCAGCGCGCCATTGCTGCGATCCGGCGCAAGAACGCCGTGTGGCGGCGCATCCTGCGCGATCCGCCCGCGGCCGCCGCCGCCCTCTTCCTCATCGTGATCGTCGGGGCCGCGATCCTCGCGCCCTGGATCGCGCCCTTCGACCCCTATGCCTCCAACATGCGGCTGCGGCTGTGCCCGATCGGCGGCGCGCGCTGCCCGGATTTCCTGCTGGGCGCCGACAACCAGGGACGCGACATGCTCAGTCGCATCCTGTTCGGCCTGCGCGCCACCCTGGGGATCGGCATCATCGCCGTCCTGGTCGGCGGCGGATTGGGCGCATTGATCGGGCTCAGTGCCGCCTACTTCAGACGCCTCGACCAGCCGCTGATGCGCCTGGTCGACGTGCTGCTGTCCTTCCCCTCGATCCTGTTCGGCCTCGCCATCGCGGCCGTGATGGGCACCGGACTCTTCTCCCTCGTGATTGCGCTCAGCATCGCGTCGGTGCCCTCGATCGCCCGCATCGCCCGCGGGGCCGCGCAGTCGATCATGCAGCAGGAATACATGGAGGCCGGCCGCGCCGTGGGCCTCGGAGACGGCGCCCTTATCTGGCGATACCTCGCCCTCAACTGCTGGCCGACCATCCTGATCTACATGACGCTGCAGCTCGGCCAGGCGATCCTGCTGGGGGCGGCGCTGTCGTTCCTCGGGCTGGGCGCTCAACCGCCCACCGCCGAGCTGGGCAGCATGGCGGCCGACGGCCGCAAGTTCCTCTCGATCGCGCCGCAGGTCTCGACCATCCCCTGCGCGGCGATCTTCCTCGTGGTGCTCGCATTCAATGTTCTGGGGGATGCGCTGCGCGACGCCCTCGATCCGAAGTTGAGGCAATGACGTGAAACAGCAGGAGGCGTGGGCATGAAGAAGCTGACAGTGGCGGCACTGGCCGCGGTCGCCGTGACCGGCATGGCGGCGCCGGCGATGGCGCAGAAGAGCGTGACGATCGTGCGCGAGATCGACACCGATCGCTACGATCCGCACAAGTCGACCGCCCGGTCGGGCGCCGAAGTCATCTACATGATGGGTGACACGATGGTGAATCTCGACTTCGACATGAAGACGTTGAAGCCGGGCCTCGCCAAGAGCTGGAGCGTCTCGCCCGACGGCCTCACCTACACGTTCAAGATCCGCGACGACGTCACCTTCTGCAGCGGCAAGAAGATGACGGCGAAGGACATCGTCGCCACCTACGAGCGCTGGCTCGACCCGGAAACCAAGGGTCTCGTGAAGTGGCGCATGGGCGACGTCGACAAGGTGACCGCGCCCGACGACTTCACCGTCGAGTACAAACTCAAGAAGCCGTTCTCCGAACTGCTCTACCAGATGACCCAGTACTTCCACACGGTTCTGAACGTCGACCAGGCCAAGCAGCTCGGCGCCGACTTCGGCGTGAAGGGCTTCGACGGCACCGGCCCCTACTGCTTCGAGAGCTGGACGCCGCGCGACTCGACGGTGCTCTCCAAGCACAAGGGCTACAAGTGGGGCCCGCCGATCTACGACTACACCGAGGCGCAGGTCGACAAGGTGATCTGGAAGGTGGTGCCCGAGGAGAACACCCGCGTCACCGCGCTCCAGGCCGGCCAGGCCGATGCCAGCCAGTACGTGCCTTACTGGTCGATCAAGGAACTGCAGGCCAACAAGAACCTCTCGGTGACCAAGGCCGAGAACTTCTTCTGGACCTACTTCATCGGCTTCAAGGTCGACAAGGAACTGGTCAACGACGTGCGCGTGCGTCAGGCGATGAACCTCGCGGTCGACCAGAAGGCGATCACCGAGGCCGTGACCTTCGGCTTCGCCGACCCGGCTTCGACGATGCTGATGCCCAACGTCCTCGACTTCAACGGCAAGCTGAACAAGGCGGCCTACGGCGAGAACATCAAGGAGGCCGACCGGCTGCTCGACGAGGCGGGCTGGAAGAAGGGCGCCGACGGCTTCCGCTACAAGGACGGCAAGAAGCTGGCGCCGCTGATCTACGGCATCTCGGGCGCCTTCAAGGAGATCGCCGAAGCCGTGCAGGGCGACCTGCGCAAGGTCGGCGTCGACCTGCAGATCCAGCTGTTCGACGCGACGGTCGCCTGGGGCAAGCTCGCCACGCAGGAGTTCGACGCCTTCGGCATGAGCTTCCCCTATGTCAGTGCCGGTGACGCGCTCAACCTCTACTTCCGGTCGACCAATGCGCCGACCCCGAACCGCATGAACTGGAAGGACAAGGAAACCGACGAGCTGCTCGACAAGGGTTCGACCGCCCTCGACGAGGCCACGCGCACGAGCTCGTACCAGGCCGTGCAGCAGAAGGTGCACGATGCCTTCGTCTGGATCCCGCTGTTCCACGAGCCCCTGTTCGTCGTGGCCGGCGCCAAGCTGAAGCCCATCAAGGCCCACGGCAACTATGGCTGCGGTCTCTACAAGGGCCTGGGCCTCGCCTACAAATAGCCAGCAGACAGCAAGCAACCGGAGCGAAGCGCGTATGAAGACGACCAAGATCGCCGGCCTCGACCACGTCGTTGCGTGGGACGAGGCCGAGGGGCGGCACGTCTATCTCGAAAATGCCGATCTCGTGTTCAAGGGCAACGAGATCGCCCATGTCGGACCGGGCTACACGGGCCCGGTCGACACGACCATCGAGGGCAAGGGGATGATGGCCATCCCCGGCCTCGTCAACGTCCACAGCCACCCCTTCTCCGAGCCCGCCAACAAGGGCCTCACCGAGGAGTATGGCAGCGACAAGCTGGGCCAGAGCTCGCTCTACGAATACCTGACGGTGTTCGGCCTCAATCCCGAGGATGCCGGCCCCTCTTCCAAGGTCGCGGTGTCGGAGCTGCTCAAGAGCGGCGTGACGACCATCACGGATCTTTCGATGGCGCGCCCCGGCTGGGCGGACGACCTCGCCTCTACGGGCATCCGCGCCGTCGTCTGCCCGATGATGCGTCAGGGCGTCTGGTACACCAAGAACGGCCACACGGTTGAGTATGCCTGGGACGAGAAGGCCGGCGAGAAGGCCTTCGAGGCCTCTATGGCGACGCTCGACGAGGCGGCAAAACATCCCAGCGGCCGGATCTCCGGCATGGTCGGCCCGGCGCAGATCGACACCTGCCGAGAGGGCTTCTTCAAGGAGGCGCTGCAGGAGGCCCGGCGTCGCGGCCTGGCGATGCAGACCCATGCCTGCCAGGCCGTCGTCGAGTTCCACGAGATGGTCCATCGCCATGGCAAGACGCCCATCGAATGGCTCGAGTCGATCGGTGTGCTCGGGCCCGACCTCATCATCGGCCACGGCATCTTCCTGAACGACCATCCGCAGATCCACTATCCGCACGCCAACGACTTCGAGCGGCTGCGCGATTCCGGTGCCTCGGTGGCGCACTGCCCCACCGTCTTCGCGCGGCGCGGCATGGTGATGAACTCGATCGGCCGCTACATGGATGCGGGCATCACGGTCGGCATCGGCACCGACACCTTCCCGCACAACATGCTCGATGAGATGCGGCTGGTCTGCTACCTCGCCCGCGCCATCACCATGAACTACAAGATGGGCACGACGCGGCACGCCTTCGAGGCGGCCACGATCGGCGGCGCCAAGATGCTCCGCCGGCCCGATCTCGGGCGGCTCGCGCCGGGCTGCAAGGCCGACTTCTCGCTGGTCGACATGAGCCATCCCTACATGCAGCCGGCCCACGAGCCGGTGCGCAGCCTGATCTACTCGGCCGGCGACCGCGCCATCCGCCACGTCTATGTCGACGGCACGCAGGTGGTGAAGGACGGCCAGGTCCTGACGGTCGATGTCGAGGCCGCGACCGCGGGCCTCGTCGAGGGCCAGCGCAAGCGGCTCGAAACGGTGAGCCAGCGCGACTGGGCGGGCCGCACCGCCGATCAGCTCGCGCCTCCGGTCTACGGCACGCGCGATCGCCTGCCGCAGTCGCGGCCGGTGACCTGACCATGGCGCGGCCTGTCATCTCGAGCGAAGCGAGGGACCTTTGAAGCAACAGGAAGGGTCCCCCGGCCTGCGGCCTCGGGATGACAAGGGTGCCCTCCTGGAAGTGAAGGGCCTGCGCACGGAGTTCCGCTCCGGCGGCAGTTCCTTCCCGGCCGTCGACGGCATCAGCTTCTCGCTGGCGCCGGGCGAGACGCTGGGCATCGTGGGCGAATCCGGCTGCGGCAAGTCGGTGACGTCGCTCTCGATCATGCGGCTGGTGCCCAACCCGCCCGGCCGCATCACGGCGGGCGAGATCAAGCTGGAAGGCCGCAATCTCCTCGACCTGCCGGAAACCGACATGCGCGCCGTGCGCGGCGACGACATCGCCATGATCTTCCAGGAGCCAATGACCAGCCTCAACCCGGTGCAGACCGTGGGCGATCAGATCATCGAGGCCGTCCAGCTGCACCGCTCGCTCAGCGCCGCCGCGGCCCGCGCCCGCGCGCTCGAAATGCTGCAACTGGTCAAGATCCCCTCGCCCGAGACGCGACTCGACGAATATCCGCACCAACTCTCCGGCGGCATGCGCCAGCGTGTGATGATCGCGATGGCGCTCGCCTGCGACCCAAAGCTACTGATTGCCGACGAACCCACGACGGCGCTCGACGTCACCATCCAGGCGCAGATCCTCGACCTGCTCCGCGACCTGCGCGAGCGCACAGGCGCGGCGATCATGCTGATCACCCACGATCTCGGTGTCGTCGCTGAACTCGCGCATCGCGTGATCGTCATGTATTCCGGCCGCATCGTCGAGGAAGCGCCGGTCGGCCTGCTGTTCGCCGACCCGCAGCATCCCTATACGCTGGGCCTCCTGGGCTCGATCCCGCGGCTCGGCAGCGACGGCGACGAGCGCCTGACGGCCATCGAGGGCGTGGTGCCCAACCCCTACGCCCTGCCGCCCGGCTGCCGCTTCAGCCCGCGCTGCGCGCTGGCGGATGAGAAATGCCGCGCCGAGCAGCCCACCTTGCGCGAGATCGCGCCCGGCCACCGCGCCGCCTGCTGGAAGGCGCCCCTCGATCTCGTCCTGGCCGAGGCCGCCGAATGACCACCGAGCCCCTCCTCTCCGTCTCCGGCCTCACCAAGCACTTCCCGGTAAAGCGCGGCATCGTCTTCCAAAGCGCCGTCGGTACCGTGCGCGCGGTCGACGGCCTCTCCTTCGACGTGGCCCCGGGCGAGACCCTGGCGCTGGTCGGCGAATCGGGCTGCGGCAAGTCGACGACGGGCCGCCTGGTGCTGCGCCTGATCGAGGCCACCGAGGGCACCATCCGCTTCGAGGGCCGCGATGTGCGCGGCCTCTCCCGCGGCGCGCTGCGCGACCTGCGCCGCGACATGCAGATCATCTTCCAGGATCCCTATGCCTCGCTGAACCCGCGCCTCACCGTGGGCGAGACGCTGGCCGAGCCGTTGCGCCTGCACGGGCTGGCCTCGGGCGCGGCGCTGCGCCGGCGCATCGACGAGCTACTGGGCGAGGTCGGCCTGTCGGCCTGGCACGCGCTGCGCTATCCGCACGAATTCTCCGGCGGCCAGCGCCAGCGCATCGGCATCGCCCGCGCGCTGGCCTCGCAGCCCAAGCTGATCGTCTGCGACGAGCCGGTCTCGGCGCTCGACGTGTCGATCCAGGCACAGGTCATCAACCTGATGCAGGACCTGAAGGGCAAGTTTGGGCTCTCCTACATCTTCATCGCCCACGATCTCGCCGTCGTGCGGCACATCTCCGACCGCGTCGCCGTCATGTATCTCGGCAAGATCGTCGAGCTGGCGCCCAAGCGCAGCCTGTTCGCGCGGCCGCGCCACCCCTACACCCAGGCCCTGCTGTCGGCCGTGCCGGTGCCCGATCCGACCGCGCAGCGCGCGCGCATCCGCCTGGCCGGCGACGTGCCCAGTCCGCTCAACCCGCCCAAGGGCTGCCGCTTCCACACGCGCTGCGCCTACGCCCAGGACCGCTGCCGCAAGGAGGAGCCCCTGCTCCGCCCCCTGGAAGACGGCGCCGGCGCCGAGGGCCAGGTCGTGGCCTGCCACTTCGCCGAGAGCATCGTGCCACCCACTCTGGTCCCGGAGAACGATCCGCCCTACGCCCGCCGCCTCGCCGCCCTGCGCAAGCTCTCCGCGGCGGCGTAGGCGTCGGGTCACTCGCTATTGGAGACAAGAAACGGGCCCCCTGCATTGATTGACTGCCCGTAGCGACCCTGCGCCCCGGCGACATCGTCAACGAGCGCAAACGAAATAAACGAAATAAACGAAACAGTCGAAGCGGACTCCACCCCCGGAACCCCTCCCAGCAGTTGTGGTGAAAATCCCGCCGACCCCCTACAGGAAGGAGCCGGTGCGGCCAAGTCTTCCCCAGAAGCCTCGTGCCGACGGTGCCCGAAGGCGGCTCACGCCAGGGGAATCACGTCCTCGACTCTCGCATCCAGGACGAGGTCGTCGGAGGCGCCGAGGAGCCAGAGCGCGATCACGTCGAGGGTCAGGATGGAACGGTGCCACCAGCGCTGGATGAGGTCGTGAAGCGCTGCCGCTTCCACGGCCTCCAAGTGATCGACGAAATTGAACAGACCGACGAGATACAGGTCCGTCTCGGGCCTGCCGAGACTCCGCTGGATCCGGCGCAGCAGGTTCATGCCGTTCCGACACTCTGGGTAGACGCGCAGATAGAGGCGGCCGACGTTGATGTTGCCGGAGAACAGGCCGCGCACCTCGACACGTAACGGACCGAGCTGCCTGAGAGCGGCCCTCTCGTCGTCGGAAATGCGGTACGGCACATCCTTCGACAGAGATCCGCAGATCGTTGCGTGGAGTCTCTCCCGGCGCTTCGCCATCAGATCCCAGGCGATCTTGGTCGCGAAGGGCAAGTGCCTGAGTTCGCCTTCCAGCTCCTGATAAGCGGCCGACTTCTCCAGCTCGTCCGGAGGGATCGGCAGGACCAGCGAGAAAGCCCGTTCGTGCTGTCCCATGCGATAGCTTGCACCGGGCCGCGACGGGATCACGTCGGGATGATCCGGCGCGATCAGAGGCAGGTGCGCCAGACGATAGGCCTCGTCCAGCCGGAGCTCCTCTCCGGGCACGAACCGCGTGCGGCTCCGCTCGTAGCCGAGTTCTGCATCGGAGCAGAAACTGTCCACGGCCGGCCGCTCAGGCGTCGGGCACGCCCGAGGTCGTCGAATACTCGAAGTGCAGCGGCGTCTCTGGATGGATCAGCGCATAGGCCGAGCGCGCCGCGATCGCGGCCTCCGCGAAGCCGGTCAGGATCAGCTTCAGCTTGCCCGGATAGGTGACGACGTCGCCCACGCCGAAGATGCCGGGCTTGTTCGTCGCCGCCGTCGCGGGGTCGACCTCGATCTGGTTGCGCTCCAGCGCCAGGCCCCAGTCGGCGATCGGCCCCAGCGACATCGACAGGCCGAAGAACGGCAGCAGCACATCGGCCTCGATGCGCCGGGTCTCGCCCTCCATGGTGGCGACGGTGACCGCCGTGAGCTGCCCGCCTGCGCCTTCCAGACCGTGGAGCTGGTAGGGCACGACGAGGTCGATCCTGCCCGCCTTCGCCAGCGCCTTGAGCTTCGCCTCACTGTCGGGCGCAGCGCGGAACCGGTCGCGGCGGTGGATCAACGAGACACGGCCGGCGATCTCGGCCAGCGACAGCGCCCAGTCGACGGCCGTGTCGCCGCCGCCCGCGATCACCACCCGCTTGCCGCGGAAGGTCTCGCGCTGGGTGACGTAGTAGAAGACGCTGCGGCCCTCGTAGGCCTCGATGCCGGGCAACGGCGGGCGGTTGGGCCCGAATGCGCCGACGCCGGCGGCGACGATCACCGCCTTGGCCTGCAGCACGGTGCCCTTCGAGGTCGTCACCCGCCAGAAGCCACCGGTCAGCGGCTCCAGCGCCTGAACCTGCTCGCCCAGGTGATAGACCGGCCGGAAGGCCGCCGCCTGGGCCTTAAGCCGGACGATGAGCTCGGCCGCCTCGATGCGGGGAAAACCCGGAATGTCGTAGATCGGCTTCTCGGGATACAGCGCCGTGCACTGGCCGCCGGGATCGTCGAGCACATCGACGACATGGCAGTTGAGGCGGACCATGCCGCACTCGAAGACGGCGAAGAGGCCGACTGGCCCCGCGCCTATGATGATGACGTCGGTCTGCTGTGTGTGTCCGGTGGCCATGGTCTAAATTGGCGCAGGTGAAGAACAAATGAAAGGCCCCCGGCCGCACACTTGGAAGGCACAGAACCCGGGAGCCCGGGGGTGCCCGCGGCGACCGGCGCCCAAGTCGGCAATGCTGCTTTGGAACCGCCGTTCGCGCCAGTCTGTGAGTTCATTTGAGGAGTGTCAGTTTGATGTTTGGTCCTGCCTACTTCCTTTCAGGTGATTCGTTTCTGAAAAGAACGGCTGTCGAGGATGCAGCTCGCCAGCGGCTGGCGCCGGTGTTCTCGAAGTGGATTGGCAGAGAGGAGATAAAAGTTCGGAACGAGGAATCGCCTTCGCGCCTCAGCGTATCGGAGCGAGTCGCGCTCTTGGAGAAAATGGTTCCAGCGAACGAGGAAGCAGGACAGGAAGTGTTGATCGGAAGGTCATCCGGCGGCCGCGTGGCGACTTTGTTTGCCATGCGTCGGCCAGTCAAAGCGGTCATTTGTTTTGCTTACCCGTTCCGGCATCCGAGTAGTGTGTTGGAGCCGCTTCGCTTCAGCCACCTGGCTCATATCACGGTGCCCACGCTGATCTTCCAGGGGACGCGGGATGCCTACGGAGCGATTGGCATCACGGAAGACTACGCGCTTTCGCCGGCTGTAACCGTGAGATTTGTCGACACCGACCACGATTTTGATTTGTCACCGTCCAAGTGGGATGAGGTTGCCCAGAAGGTGACAAAATTTCTGCACAGCGTTGACCAAGGATCGCCGGCCAAGGGCGCGCGTTTCGACGAGGCCTTCTACCTGAGCACTCATCCCGATGTGGCCGCGGCGATTGCCGCTGGGGAGTACGTGTCCGGTGAACATCATTTCAAAATCAAGGGCCGCAGGAAGGGTCGACGCTTCCGGCTTCTGGCCGACACTTGAGATTCTGAAGTTTGGGTGCGGCTCGCCACGGCAAAGAGGCCAACCGCTACAGGGAGCGCTGAAAAGCTCCCCCAGATCAGCCCCCCCCCCGCTCCCACCAACCGATTGTGTAGTGTTTTCAATCGGTTGGTGAGGGGGTTGGTAGCTGGGGGCGGACTTGAACCGCCGACCCCGGCATTATGAGTGCCGTGCTCTAACCAGCTGAGCTACCCAGCCATGGGTGGGCGCTTTTATGCGGCGGGGCCGTAATCTGTCAAGAAAAGCAGCGGCATCACTCAGCGGTTAAAGGCGCACCGTCCATGTCGTCCACCGACTCGCCCAGGAATCGCAGGATGGTCGGTGCGATGTCCACGAGGCTCGTGGGGCGGCCCGCCTCGCCCTGGCCGAACTCGGGATGGATGAAGGTCAGGAACGGCCGGGTTTCGGCCGGTCCCAGGCCGCCATGATGGCCGCAGCCGATTTCCGGCGTGCCCTCGCCATCCTCGACCAGCCAGCGCGTGCCGGGGACGCCATGGGCGTTGGTCTCGTCGTGACGTGTCGTGTCCACGGCGGCCACCAGCGCGTCGGCCGTCAGACCGGTCGCCGCCAGTGCCTCGCCGGTCAGGATCGAGCCGGCCCACGGCTCACGGCGCATCTTCGGCAGCAGATCGTCGACCGCCGCCCTCGCCGCGCCGGTCGCGTAGATCAGCGCCGAGGTGCCCTGAGAGGCGACGCCGATGCGGGCTTCCTTCAACTCGGCGGCGAGGCCGTTCTCGGCCAGCCAGTTGCCGATATGGACGGAGCGCCCGATCGTTTCGTGGCCGTGGTCCGATCCGACCACGAGCAACGTGTCGAACCGGTTCTCATGCGCCTCCACCGTCTCGATGACCTGCGCCACCAGCCGGTCGGTGACCGCCAGCGCCTGGAGATGCTCGGGCGATCCCAGCGGGTCGTGGTGCAGGGTGAGGTCGGGGTTCGCGAGCCACAGGATCGCCAGCCGGAAGCCATCGGACGGGACGACCTCCGCGCAGAAGCGTCGCGTCATCTCGATGTCGCCGTCGAGATCGTGGCTCACGTCGAGATGAGCGTCGCCGGTCAGCGAGGAGCCGCCGGGGCCGAACGACCCGGCGCGATGCAGCACCGTGCCGAAATGATCGGGGTCGAGGAAGTAGGCCGCGCCCGGCGAGACGTTCGAATAGGCGACCTGGCCGCCTGACTTCGCCAGCCGCTCGGCCATAGTGGGCACGCGCAGCGTGCGGCCTGTCACCCGGCGCATGGTCTCGCGGAAGGACGGCGCGCCGACATTGTGCACGGTGATCCGGCCCTCCTCGACCAGCGCCATCTGGTTGCCTTCGAGCCCGTGCCGGCCGGGAAAACAGCCCGTCGCGATCGAGGCGGCGGAGACGCGCGTAACCGAGGGAAACACCGCGCGATGATCGTTGGCGCGGCGATGGCCGGCCAGCAGGCGTGCCAAGGTCGGCGTGTGCATTTCGCTGACCCACTCGGCGCCGAGGCCGTCGCACACGATCAGGATCACCCTGCGGGGCCGGGAAGCGTTCATGAGACCATGATAGACCATGCCCGGCCTCGGGGGATCGTCATTCCGGCTGGATGCCTGCCTGCGAAACGATGCGGTCGCTCTTCGCGACTTCGTCCAGCACGAACTGGCGGAACTGATCGGCCGTCGAGCCGACCGGCACTGCGCCCTGGTCGCGCAGGGCGCTCTGGACCTCGGCGGCCGCAAGCGCGCCGACCAGGCCGATGCGCAGTTTGTCGACGATCTCCTGCGAGGTGCCCTTCGGCACCGCGACACCGACCCAGGTGTTGAACTCGTAGCCGGGGAAGCCCAACTCGGCCATGGTAGGAACGTCCGGCAAAGCCTCCGACCGGACCGAGGACGTCACGGCGAGCGCGCGCAGCTTGCCCGAGCGGACAAGCGGCACGGCCGGCGGCACGCTGCTTACGGCCATATCGATGTGTCCGCCCACGGCATCCTGCACCAGCGGGCCCGAGCCCTTGTAGGGAATGTGCAGGAATCTGGCCTTGGCCATGCTCGACAGGAGTTCGGCCGCGAGATGCTGCGGGCTGCCGCTGCCGATCGATCCGTAGCTGACCGTATCGGGCTTGGCGCGCGCGGCCTCGATCAGCTCCTGCAGCGACGCCTTGGAGGTCGCCGGTGCCACGAAGACCAGCGGGAAAGTCGCCACAAGCGTCACCGGCTCGAAGTCGGTCCGCGGGTCGTAGCTCATGGTCTTGAACAGGCTGGCGTTGATCGCCATCTCGCTCGCCGCGCCGAACAGGACCGTGTAGCCGTCGGCCGGCGCCTTCGCGACGCTGGCGGCGCCGATCATGCCGGTGGCGCCGGGCTTGTTCTCGATGACCACCGTCTGGCCGAGCACGTCCGACAGGCGTGCCGCCATCGCGCGTCCAGTGATGTCGGTGCCGCCGCCCGGCGGATAGGGAATGATCAGCTTGACCGGCTTGGCGGGATAGGTGTCAGCGCGAACGGCGGACGGCGCCGCCGCCGAAAACGCCAGGAGGAGCGCCGCGAGGGAATCGCGACGCGAGAAAGGACGCTGGGTGATGTCGCTCGTCATGCCCGGCCTTATCCGGGCAACCGGTGACGCGGCGGTTACAGGTTCATGGCGAACGTCGGATGAAGCCGCCGCCCAACACGCGACTGCCTGTCGCGGTGTCGTAGACCACGCAGGCCTGTCCGGGCGAGACGCCGATTTCCGGCTCGGCAAAGCGAACGACTGCGCCCTCGTCCGTCAGCTCGATCTCGGCGGGACGCAGGGACTGGCTGGAGCGCACGCGGACCTGCACCGGCAGACGTCCCTCGTGAGGGCCATTCAGCCAGTTCACGTCATACAGCGTGATCTCGTCACGGCCGAGCGCAGACCTCGGGCCCACGACCACACGGCGTGTCGTGGGATCCAGGCGCACGACGTAAAGAGGATCATTGTCGGTCCCGTCGCGCCCGCCTAGCGCCAGGCCGCGACGCTGTCCCACGGTGTAGCGCACGATGCCCTCGTGACGGCCCACGACGTTGCCCGCCATGTCGACGATGTCGCCGGGTTCCACGGCCTCCGGTCGCAGCTTCTGCACGACCGACGCGTAGTTGCCCTGAGGCACGAAGCAGATGTCCTGGCTGTCGGGCTTGTCCGCGACCGCGAGGTCGAACCGCCCGGCCAATGCGCGCGTCTCGCTCTTGGGCAGATCGCCCAAGGGGAAGCGCAGAAACTCGAGCTGCTCGCGCGTCGTGCCGAACAGGAAGTAGCTCTGGTCGCGCGCCGCGTCTGCACCGCGATGAAGCTCCGGGCCCGCCTCGCCCATCACTCGACGCACGTAGTGGCCGGTCGCCAGGGCCTCGGCGCCGAGCTCGCGCGCCGTCCGCAGCAGGTCGCGGAACTTGACCGTCCGATTGCAGGCGATGCATGGAACCGGCGTCTCGCCGCGTGCATAGGCGTCGGCGAAGGAGTCCATCACCTCGGCGCGGAAGCGGCTCTCATAGTCGAGCACATAGTGCGGGATCGACAGGCGCTCGGCGACCTGGCGCGCATCCTGGATGTCCTGGCCGGCGCAGCAGGCGCCCGTCTTCCCCACTGCGACGCCGTGATCGTAGAGCTGGAGGGTGACGCCCACGACGTCGTAGCCCTGCTCCTTCAGCAGAGCTGCGGTCACCGACGAGTCGACGCCGCCCGACATGGCGACGACCACACGGGTGTCTGCGGGCGCCTTGTCGATGCCGAGGGAGTTGAGCGAGGACAGGGGGTACATGGCGGGGCCTATATAGGCCTCGCTCCCTGCCCCCGCCAGCCGCGGCTAGTCGCGGCGGGTGCCGGTGTCGCGCACGACCTTGGCGACGCCGTTGCGGTCATAGACGATGGCGACACGGTCGCCCATCTGGATCTCGCCGTCGTCGGGCTGGGCGACCGTCACACGCTGCCCGTCGTCACGCTGGACGGTGATCTCGATGCCGCGCCGGGGTGCGTTCTGATCGACCGCCGTCCCGGCAATGCCGCCCGCTATGGCGCCCAGAAGGCCGCCGACCACGGCGCCACCCGCCGAGTTGGTGATGGCACCGCCGGCCACGGCACCGCCCACGGCGCCGAGGCCGCCGCCGATCAGCGTGCCGTCGCTCACGCCGGAACCCCGGTTGCCGCGGACCTGGACCTCGCGGATCGAGATCACCCGTCCCTGCTCGCCTCGGTAGGTCGCGCCCTGCGCGGAGGTGTTGACCACGCCGGGCTGAACCGCGCCGCTGGTGCCGTTACAGGCGCTCAACCCCATTGCGAGGACGGCTGGAACAAGGAGGCCGACGCGCCATTTGCCGAACATCTGAAGAGACACCTTTCGTACTATCGATCAAAACGAACGTGAGGAATTCAATCCAGGTTGCGCGACGTATCGCGTACGACGCGTGCGACGCCGCGATCATCCTGCACGATCTGTACGCGGTCGCCGAGCTGGACGTCCCCGTCGTCGCGCTGCGCGACGGTCACGCTCTGCCCATCGTCGCGCTGCACCGTGACCTCGATGCCCCGGCCGCCGCTGCGCTGTCCGTCGGCAATGGTACCCGCGATGGCGCCACCCACCGAACCAAGCAGGAGTCCGACGAGGCCACCCCCCACCGTCTGGCTGGTGATCGCGCCGATCGTGGCGCCGACACCGCCGCCGATAATGCCACCCATGAGCGCACCGTTGCCGCCGCCGGCACCCGCCAATCCGACCTCGCGAATGGAAACGACGCGGCCGGGCCCGCCGACAGGCGTACTATAGGCCACCTGCGTCGGCGCTCCCGGTGGTGGAGGCGCGCTCGCCTGGGCGCCATAGACCGGCGCCGTCGAACTGACGATGCCGGGCTGAACGGCGTTGGACGCGCAAGCGCCCAGTCCCGCTGCCAGCACCAGCGGCAGCAGCAGCGGACGCACTCTCGTCGCGATCATGGGGACCCCTCCCGGATCATCCTGTGTCGCCCGCATTTCCGGCCAAATTACGGCGTCTGGCAAGCGCCAACGCTAGTCGCGCTCGTCGATCCAGGCAGCCTGGATCGCCTCGAGGATCTTCTCGTTCGAACGCCCGGCATCGTCCTCGAAATCGGGGAGTTCCATCACCCAGCGATGCAGGTCGGTGAAGCGCAGATTGACGTTGTCGACGTCGGGATGGCGTTCCTCGAGCTCGATCGCGATGTCCTGGACGTCGGTCCAGCGCAGCTTCCGGGCCATCGGCCTCTCCTACTTGTCGACCATCATGTTGCGCGTCGCGGCGGGAAGCTTGACCACCAGCCCGTCGAGCGCCTCGCTCATGCGGATCTGACAGCCCAGACGGGAGGTATGTGTGAGACCGAACGCAAGGTCGAGCATGTCTTCCTCGTCGTCGCTCGCGGGCGCGAGCTTCTCGAACCACACGGCCTCGACCACGACGTGGCAGGTCGAGCAGGCCAGAGATCCCTCGCAGGCGCCTTCGATGTCGACATGGTTGCGATGCGCGATCTCGAGCACGGAGAGTCCCAGCGGCGCGTCGACTTCCTTGCGCGAACCGTCCCTCAGAATAAACGTCATCTTCGGCATGTCCCGATCTCGCTCCGCTTAGTCGCCGACCCGGCTTTCGAGGTCGCCCATCGACATGCCCGACAGCGCCTCGCGAATGCCGCGGTCCATCCGCCGCTCCGCGAAGGGCTTGGACAGCGTCTCGAGCGCCTCGGCCGCCGCATTGATCTCGTCCCGGCTTTCGCCTTCCATCGCCGCTTCCAGCCGCGTCCGCGCCGCGTCGATCGCCGCGCGCTCCTCAGCCGACAGCAATCCGCCATCCTTCGCGAGGGCAGCGTCCAAAGCCAGCAGACCGCGCCGTGCCTCGACCCTCGCCTCGGTCAGCAGGCGCAGGTTCATGTCGGCCTCGGCATTGTCCATGCTGTCGTAAAGCATGTCGGCCATGTCCTCGTGGCTGAGGCCGTAGGACGGCTTCACCTCGACCCTCTGCGCCACGCCGGTCGTCCGCTCCTCGGCCGAAACCGTGAGCAGCCCGTCGGCATCGACGGCGAAGCTGACGCGAATGCGCGCCGCGCCCGCCGTCATCGGCGGGATGCCCGACAGTTCGAAGCGAGCCAGGCTGCGGCAGTCCGCGACCATCTCCCGCTCGCCCTGGACCACATGAATGGCCATCGCGCCCTGGCCATCCTCGTAGGTCGTGAAATCCTGCGCGAGCTGCGCCGGGATCGGTGTGTTGCGCGGCACGATCTTCTCGACGATGCCGCCCATCGTCTCGAGGCCGAGCGACAGCGGCGTAACGTCGAGCAGCAGCGTATCGCCGCCGCCAGTCAACGCCTCGGCCTGCAGCGCAGCGCCCAACGCCACGACCTCGTCAGGATCGATGTCGGTCAGGGGCGGCTTGCCGATCATCGCGGCGACCTGGGCCCGCACCAACGGCACGCGCGTCGAGCCGCCGACCAGAACCACGCCCTCGATCCCGGTTGCGACCATGCCGGCATCGGCCAGCACGTTGCGGGATATCTCCAGAGTGCGGGCGACGGGAGCCTCCACCATCGTGTCGAACTCGGCGCGGGTGAGCGCATGGAACGACGGTGTACCGGCGATCTCGAGCCGGCCCGAGGTCTGGTCGCGGTCGGAAAGCTGTTCCTTCATGTGGCGGGCCAGCGCCAGCGCCGACTTCACGGCCGTCTCGTCGACCTCGTCCGCCAGGCCATCACGCTTGCGCTCCGCCAGCAGGCGCTCGGCGATGGCACGATCGAAATCGTCGCCGCCCAGCGCCGTGTCGCCGCCCGTCGCGAGCACCTGGAACACGCCCTTCTCCAGCCGCAGCAGCGAGAAGTCGAAGGTACCGCCGCCGAGATCGTAGACCGCGTAGAGTCCCTCGGAGCCCTTGTCGAGACCATAGGCCAGCGCGGCAGCGGTCGGCTCATTGACCAGCCGGAGGACTTCGAGGCCGGCAACACGCGCCGCGTCCCGGGTCGCGGTACGGGCGGCATCGTCGAAATAAGCGGGCACGGTAATGACGGCGCGCTCGACCGGCTTTTCGAGGGCCGCCTCCGCGCGGGTCCGCAGCGCCTTGAGGATCTCGGCGGAAATCTCGACCGGCGACCGCGCCCTGCCGCCGATGCGAAGCTTGACCATGTCGGTCTCGCCGGTTCCCGGCTCGACCTCGTAGGGCAGTACGCCGGCCACCGCATGGAGATCGCCGGCACCACGGCCCATCAGGCGCTTGATCGAGGCCACGACGTTGCGCGGCTCGCGGGCCGTGAAGGCGCGTGCCTCGTCTCCCACCAGCACGCCGCCCGCCTCGGGATAGGCCACCACCGACGGTACGAGCGCTCTGCCCGTCTCGTCGTGCAGAGCCGCCGGCTTGCCGTCGCGGGCGATCGCAACGACGGAGTTGGTCGTGCCGAGATCGATGCCGACCGCCAGCGAGCCCTCGCCGGCATGCGGCAGGGGCGTTTCGCCCGGCTCGTGGATCTCCAGCAAGGTCATGCGTTCGACCGATCAAGATTCATGCGTCGCGCCCGCGCTTCCTCGGCGAACTTGTCGAGGTAACGCAGGCGAAGGAGCGCCTTTCTGAGGGCCGCCCTGTCGTTTGCCAAGAACAAACTGCCCAGCCCTGCCAGGGCCTCCTGCACCTCTACGCGGGCCTGCGCGGCCAGTCTGTCAACCGCCTCCGGCGTGGCCGCGTCGTGCAGCGCCTCGCGCGCCTCCATGGCTTCCATCAGCAGGTCCGGATCGTCGATCGTCTTGCCGTCGCCCGGCAGGTCCACGCCGGCCAGACCGGCCATGTAGAAGGCTCGGCTCAGCGGATCCTTCAGAGTCCGATACGCTTCATTGACCGAGGCGGCCTCCGCCGAGGCCCGCGCCCGATCCTCGGGCGGCTTGGACACGAACCGGTCGGGATGCCATTGCCGCTGGAGGCTGAAATAGGCCCGGTCCAGCGCGGCCGCGTCGAGGTCGAGCGCCGCCGGCAGTCCCAGCCGCGCGAAATGATCCATGGTCTTCAGACGTGGAAGGATTCGCCGCAGCCGCAGCGGCCCTTCTCGTTGGGGTTCCGGAACACGAAGCCCGACTTCAGCTTCTCTTCCTCGTAGTCCATCTCGGTGCCGATCAGGAACAGCGACGCCTTCGGGTCGACCAGCAGCTTGACGCCATGGGCCTCGATGACTTCGTCCATCGGCTCCTGCTTGTCGGCGAACTCCAGCGTGTAGCTGAGACCCGAGCAGCCCTTGGTCCTAACGCCGATGCGAATGCCCGCCGTCGGCTTGCCCCGGCCCTCGATCATGCCCTTGATGCGCTCGCCCGCGAGCGGCGTCACCGTCATCAGCTGCGGGCGCGGACGGCGTACCCGTGGCGCGGCAGGCGCCGCCGGCTTGGTGGTTTCGCTGGTCGTGGTCATACGCTGGGCTCCGAAATGAGCTACTCGGCCTTCTTGGTCGCCTTGGCGCGATAGTCGGCGATCGCCGCCTTGATCGCGTCCTCGGCGAGGACCGAGCAATGGATCTTCACCGGCGGCAGCGCGAGATGGCGCGCGATGTCGGTGTTCTTGATCGTCTCGGCCTCGTCGATCGTCTTGCCCTTCACCCACTCGGTGACGAGCGAGCTCGAGGCGATCGCCGAGCCACAGCCGAAGGTCTTGAACTTCGCGTCCTCGATCAGCCCGTCCGGGCCGACCTTGATCTGCAGCTTCATCACGTCGCCGCAGGCCGGGGCGCCGACCAGGCCGGTGCCGACATCTTCGGCCGTCTTGTCGAACGAGCCGATGTTGCGCGGGTTCTCGTAGTGATCGATCAGCTTCTCGCTGTAAGCCATGTCATTCTCCTCAAATTCCGTTGCGGCGCCCCAGGAGACGAAACCTCAGTGGGCAGCCCATTCAATGGACTTAATATCGATGCCCTCCTGGGCCATCTCCCAGAGCGGGCTCATCTCGCGCAGCTTGTTGACGTGGCGCACCAGCTCGTCGACCGCGGTGTCGACCTCGTGCTCCGTCGTGAAACGGCCAAGACCGATACGCAAAGACGTGTGGGCCATCTCCTCCTCGACGCCGAGCGCCCGCAGCACGTAGCTGGGCTCCAGCGAGGCGGAGGTGCAGGCCGAACCGGACGAAACCGCCAGGTTCTTGATGCCCATCATCAGCGATTCACCTTCGACATACGCGAAGCTGATGTTGAGGTTGCCCGGGATGCGATGCTCCAGGTCGCCGTTGACGACGATGTCCGTGAGCTTGGCACGCAGCCCGTTCAGCATGCGCTCCTGCAGTTTCTTCAGCCGCTTCGCCTCGACATCCATCTCCTTCATGCAGATCTCGGCCGCCTCGCCCAGACCGACGCACAGCGGCGTCGGCAGCGTTCCGGACCGGAAACCGCGCTCCTGCCCGCCCCCGACGATCATCGGCACCAGGCGCACGCGCGGCTTGCGCCGCACGTAGAGCGCCCCGATGCCCTTGGGCCCGTAGATCTTGTGGCCGGAGATGCTCATCAGGTCGATGTTGAGCGCCTCGACGTCGAGCGGGATCTTGCCGGCGGCCTGAGCCGCATCGGTATGGAAGAACACCTTCTTCTCACGGCAGATCTTGCCGATCTCGGCCAATGGCTGGATCACGCCGATCTCGTTGTTCACGGCCATGACCGAGACGAGCACCGTCTTCTCGGTAATCGCCGCGCGCAGCACGTCGAGATCCAGCAGACCGTCCTGCCGGACCGGCAGGTAGGTGACCTCGAAGCCCTGCTGCTCGAGATGGCGGCAGGTATCGAGCACGCACTTGTGCTCGGTCACCGTGGTGATGATGTGGTTCTTGCGGTCCTTGTAGAACTCGGCCACGCCGCGAATCGCGAGGTTGTTCGACTCGGTCGCGCCGGACGTGAAGATCACTTCCTTCTCGTCGGCGCCGATCAGCTTCGCGACCTGCGCGCGCGCCTTCTCGGTGCCCTCCTCGGCTTCCCAGCCATAGGCGTGGCTGCGCGAGCCGGAATTGCCGAACTTATGGGTGAAGTACGGCATCATCGCCTCGAGCACCCTCGGATCCATCGGCGTGGTGGCCTGATAGTCGAGGTAGATCGGCTGGTCGTTGCGCCGGATTTGGGTAATGGCTGTCATGCTAACCCCTCGTTACTCCTACGCCGCCCTGGCCCTGGAACCTGTGTGGAAAATATCCGACTGTTGCACTCGGATATATAGGTCCTGCCATGCTGTGATCAAGCGTTCGATGTCGGCGGATTCGGTGTTCCAGCCCAGACTGATCCGGATCGCGCAGGCTGCTTCCGCGGCCGGCACGCCCATCGCCTCGAGTACAGGCGAACGCTGAACCTTGCCCGAGGAACAGGCCGCGCCAGCACTGACGCAGACACCGGCAAGATCGAGCGCCATGATTTGTGTTTCGGCGGCAATCCCAGGCATGGACACACAACTCGTGTTGCAAAGCCGCGGTGCGCCCGCCCCGAAAACCCGGGCGGCCGGCGCGATCTGGACGAGGGAAAGTTCCAGCTTGTCGCGCAACGCGCCCAATCCCAGCCCCGGCGCGGCCAGAACCGCAGCGGCTCCAAAACCCGCAATGCCAGCCACGTTTTCGGTGCCGGCGCGGCGATTGGATTCCTGGCCACCTCCGCGAAGCGCCGGCGACAGCGGCGCGCCCTTGCGCACCAGGAGGGCCCCGCCCCCCGTCGGCCCGCCGATCTTGTGAGCGGAAAGGCTCAGATAGTCGACGCCAAGATCACGCAGATCGACGGGTACCTTGCCTGCGGCCTGTACGGCATCGCAATGCACCAGGGCGCCCGCGCGCCGCGCGAGGCGCACCACCTCGGCAATCGGCTGCAGCACGCCTGTCTCGTTGTTTGCAAGCATCACCGATAGCAGGACCGGCTCGGCCGACGCCGCGAGAGCGCGTTCGAGGGCCGCCAGATCGAGAACGCCCTCGCCGTCGACGGGAAGGACTTCGGCCTGCGGCACAGGCCGACGCACGCTGTCATGCTCCACGGCGGAAATGAGCACCCGACGGCGCCCGGCGCCCGAGAGGGCGAGATTGTTGGCTTCCGTGCCGCCCGAGGTGAAGACGATCTCGGAAGGCTCGGCGCCGGCCAGGGAGGCGACCTCACGACGCGCCTTGTCGACGATCGCCCGCGCCCTCCGCCCCGATGCGTGCACCGACGAGGGATTGCCGCCCGCCCGCATGGCTTCCGCCATGGCGTCCCAAGCCGCCGGCCGCAGAGGGCTGGTGGCGTTGTGGTCCAGGTAAGCGAGGGGGCGCATGGGATCGACGCGAGCGCGGGGCCGGCCTAGCTGGCCGCTGCCATCGCGTCGGAGGCTGCGACCGGAGGTGCCTCGATCAGGCGCGGCGCGAGCTTGCGCTCCAGCACGTCGAGCAGGGTGACCGAACTCAGGAACAGATGAATCTGGTTGCCGAGCTCCTCCCAGAGATCGTGGGTCAGGCACTTGCTGCGGTCGGCACGGCAGCCGGTGGCGCCCATCTCGGTGCAGCGCGTGGCGCTGATCGGCTCGTCGACTGCCAGGATGATCTCCGACACCCTGGTCTCCGCCGAGCCTCTCGCGAGACGGTAACCGCCGCCGGGGCCCCGCACGCTCTTGACCAGACCGGCACGCCGCAGGCGGGCGAAAAGCTGCTCGAGATACGACAGGGAGATTTCCTGCCGGGTTGCAATATCGGACAGGGAAACCGGCTTAACCTGTGCATGGCGCGCCAGATCGACCATCGCCATGACGGCGTAACGTCCCTTGGTGCTGAGCTTCACAGCATCCTCCTCACGGCCGAAATCGGCCGTCCTTCGCTATGGAAACGCCTAAAGTTCTTGAAAACCAAAGCGTTACTAAGATATGCCAGCGCCCCAGACTGGGGCTCTGGGCAAGACCAACTGCGTAGCTCGGATTTAAGTAATCCCAGTAGGTTGGTCAAGTATCAAGAATCCCCCCGAATCAGCCGCCGAATCGGTTACGACCGGAGGGTCGAATAAGGTGAAGAACCGGAGTTTCGATGCCTGACGTGATGTTTACCGGCCCCGAGGGTCGTCTCGAGGGTCGTTATCACCAGAGCAAGGAAGAACGCGCGCCGATCGCGCTGATCCTGCATCCGCACCCGCAGTATGGCGGGACGATGAATCACAAGGTGGTGTTTTCTCTCTTCCACGTGTTCGTCAATCGCGGCTTCTCGGTGCTGCGCTTCAACACGCGCGGCGTCGGCCGCAGCCAGGGCCGGTTCGACAACGGCATGGGCGAGCTCTCCGACGCGGCGGCGGCGCTCGACTGGCTGCAGGGCATGAATCCCAACGCCAAGTCGTGCTGGATCGCCGGCTACTCGTTCGGCGCCTGGATCGGCATGCAGCTGCTGATGCGCCGCCCCGAGATCGATTGCTTCATCTCGGTCGCGCCGCCGGCCAATTCCTACGACTTCGCCTTCCTCGCCCCCTGCCCGTCGTCCGGCCTGATCGTCGGCGCGGAAAAGGACGAGGTCGTGCCGCAGGCCGACATCCAGAAGCTGGTGGCGCGCCTGTCACTCCAGAAGGGCATCACCGTCGAATCGCGGACCATCAAGGGCGCCAACCACTTCTTCCACGACGCGCTCGACAGGCTTGCGGTCGAAGTCGACAAGTACGTCGCCCAGAGCCTTCTCAATCCGCCGGGCCGCGCGACCAGCAACAAGGAGCCCTGACCGGGGCTTCCCGGCTAGGGCTCGTTGAGGCGCCCGCCGGTCATCGGACGGGGGGCACCGGTGGTGCCGGGAAAGGTCAACGGCAGGCCCCGCAGCGACCGCACCGCGAGGAAGGCGAAGGCCTGCGCTTCCAGGGCGTCGCCATCCCAGCCGAGATCCGCAGCCGTCAGCACCCTGGCTGCCGTCTCTTCGGCGATGGCACGCAGCAGCGTCGGATTGCGGGCGCCCCCGCCACAGATCACCCAGCGCGACACCCGCGCCGGAAAATGCCGCGCTGCAAGCGCGATCGCCCGTGCCGTGCCCCAGGTCAGCGTGGCGGCGCCGTCGGCGACGCTGAGGCCATCGGCCCAGGCATCGTTGAAGTCGCCGCGATCGAGCGACTTGGGCGGCACCTTCGCGAAGAAACGGTGCTCGGCGAAGCGCTGCAACCGGCCGCGGTCGACCTTGCCCGCCGCCGCCAGCGCCCCGTCCTTGTCGTAGCGCTGACCGGCGCGACGCGCGCACCAGTCGTCGATCGGCCCGTTGCCCGGCCCGGTGTCGAAAGCGAGGAGCGAGCCGTCGGGGCCGATCCAGGTCACATTGCCCACGCCGCCGACGTTCACCACGGCGAGCGGCCGCGGCAGGTCCGCCGCCAGGGCGGCGTGATAGACCGGGACCAGCGGTGCTCCCTGCCCGCCCGCCGCCACGTCGGCGGTCCGCAGATCGTTCACGACCCGCACGCCCAGCTCCCGCGCCAGCGCGGCGCCGTCGCCGATCTGCCAGGTGAAGCGATGCTCGGGCCGGTGCGTGATCGTCTGGCCGTGGAACCCCACGAGATCGATGGTCGGCAGCGCAACCCCGGTTTCGCTCGACCAACGGCGCACCGCCTCCACGTGTGCTGCGGTGACGGCCCGCTCGGCAGCGCGCGTCGCTTCCGACGGCTGCTCCGCGCCGAAGGCCGCACGGACGGTGCGCCGCACCGCGTCGTCATAGGGGACGGTCAGGCTGGGGCCGAAGGCTGCGATCCGCTTGCCGTCGGTTTCGATGAGCGCCACGTCGACGCCGTCGAGCGAGGTGCCGCTCATCAGGCCGAGCGCCCGCAGGGGAGATGATGGCATGGCGGGAATGTGTTACACCCGCCGCCCTTCAGGAACAAACGGCCGGACGGCGAGATGGCGGACTTCAAGTCGGACTTCATGCGCATCGTGCACGAGCGCGGCATGGTGCATCAGTGCAGCGATACCGCACGCCTCGACGAGCTGCTGTCGAGCGGCGTCCGCACCGCCTATATCGGCTTCGACTGCACCGCCGATTCGCTGCATGTCGGCCATCTGCTGCAGATCATGCTGCTGCGCTGGTGGCAGAAGTGCGGCCACAAGCCGATCGCCCTGATGGGCGGCGGCACGACCAAGGTCGGCGACCCGTCGGGCCGCGACGAGACGCGCCAGCTGCTCACCACGGCGCAGATCGACGCCAACATGGCGAGCATCAAGAAGAGCTTCGCCAACTATCTCACCTTCGGCGAGGGCACGACCGACGCGGTGATGGCCAACAATGCCGACTGGCTCGACGGCCTGCTTTACATTCCGCTGCTGCGCGACGTCGGCAGGCACTTCTCGGTCAACCGCATGCTCACGATGGATTCGGTGAAGCTGCGGCTCGAACGCGACCAGCCGCTCTCGTTCCTCGAATTCAACTACATGATCCTGCAGTCCTACGATTTCGTGGAACTGAACAAGCGCCACGACTGCATCGTCCAGATGGGCGGCTCCGACCAGTGGGGCAACATCGTCATGGGCGCCGACCTTGGCCGTCGCATGCAGGGCGCCGAACTCTTCGCCCTCACCTCGCCGCTGCTGGCGACCGCATCGGGCGCCAAGATGGGCAAGACCGCGGCCGGCGCCGTGTGGCTCAATCCCGAGCGGCTCTCGCCCTACGATTTCTGGCAGTACTGGCGCAACACCGAGGACGCCGATGTCGGGCGCTTCCTGAAGCTGTTCACCGACCTGCCGCTGTCGGAAGTGGCGCGCCTCGAAGCGCTGCAGGGCCAGGAGATCAACGAGGCCAAGAAGATCCTGGCCACGGAGGTCACGACGCTCGCCCATGGCCGGGAGGCCGCCGAGAGCGCCGCCGAAACGGCGCGTCGCACCTTCGAGGAAGGCAGCAAGGCCGACACGCTCCCGACCGTCGCACTGCCGCTCGCCAGGCTGAAGGCCGGAATCGCCGCATTCGAGCTGATGCACGAGGCGGGCCTTGCCGACAGCAAGAACGAGGCCCGCAAGCTGATCAAGGGCGGCGGCGGCCGGCTGAACGACAAGCCGATCGCCAACGACACGGTGACGGTGACCGATGCCGATCTCGGCTCCGACGGTACGTTGAAGCTGTCGGCCGGCCGCAAGCGCCACGTCCTGGTGCGCGCCGCTTAGCCCCGGTCAGGGCGCGCGCTGCGCATCCGGTGACCCGACGGGCGGGCTGGGTGCCCCGCCGGCGTTGGCGGGCGCATTGAGCAGATCGCGCAGCGCACCCGGCGCCATCGCCGACATCATGTTCACGTCGGTCTTGAGGTCGTCGAACGGACCGTAGAGCTGATAGGAGACGGCGAACATGCCGCCGTCCTTCCCGCCGGTCAGCAGCGGCCCGAGCAGCGGCACGTTCGACAGGAGATTGTTCAGCGCGAAGGCCGGCACGACGATGCCGTTGAGCCGTGCCGTATCGTTGCCCAGGTCGATGATGCCCTGGGTGGTCAGCCCGATCGACTGACCGCTGGTGCGCCCGTTGCGTACCTGGATACTGTCGCCGCTCTTCGTCAGGTTGGCGCTCAGGCTGTCGAACTGCTGCAGCGCGTTGCCGGCGCTGTTCAGTCCGTCGATCGCGGAGTTGAGCGTGCCGATGTCGCGGCGGGCGTTCACGCGCTGGAGGCGGAACGGTCCCATCTTCAGCGTACCCTCGAGCGGCGGGTTGGCCCAGGTATCGTTGAACTTCCCTTCGATGTGCAGGTAGCCATTGACCAGGCCGTCGATCCAGCCGGCTTCGGTCAGCAACTGACCGAAATCGGCGACATAGAAGAACAGCGTGCGCCCCTGCGCGCCAGGCGTCACCCGGAAGGTCGAGCCCTTGCCGCCGCCCATCGTGAGATCCGCGGAGGCGAGTCGCTCTCCCCTCATCTCGAGGCGGCCGTTCAGGTAGCCGAGGGATCCCCGCTTCACGATCACGTTCTGCAGCTGGATCGTCGCCCTCGTGCTCTGCCGCGAGGTCGAGGCCGCCCCCTTCGGCTCGTGCGCTGCGACCTCGTTCCTCGCGTTCAGCATGTCGCGAACGCGCTGCAGCTCGAGCGACTGGCCCTTCACCGCGATGTCGACACCGTCCGGACTACGCCGCCAGTCGACGGCCACGTCGGTCTGGCCGAGCTTGACCTGCGGCACGCTGATCTGCTGCACGCTACCATCCGTCCCGAAGCGCACCTGCCCCTTGATCTGCAGGCCACCGCCGCGGGCATCGAAGTCTGCCGTCGTGACCTTGCCGCCGGCGGCGAGCTTCAGCGTCATGGTGGCAAGCGCGTCCGTGCCGGCCTCCTTGCTCCAGGCCAGCGGCGTCACCGCCAGTTTCGCGGCCTTCATGTCGAAGCGGCCGCCGACCTCGCCGGTGCCGTTGGTCGCGACCTGATAGTGCAGGGTCGTGCCGATCGGCCCCGTGACGAAGGGCTCGACCGAGGGGAAACCGGCCTTCTCGACCAGTCCCGCGGGCACCGTGCCCTTCACGTCATAGCGCCGGCGGAACGGAGCTTTGGCCGCGAACATCTCGCGCCAGGTGACGTCGACGGTGCTGCCATCGAGCTTGCCTTGCCCGACCACGCTCAGCTCGGAATTCCCGTACTTCAACCGTGCCGCCGCGTCCGTGAGATCGACGTTGCCCAATACGTTCTTCAGCGAGAACGACGTGAGCTGGGCGTCGGCCGCCACCTCGATCTCCTCGACGGTCAAGGCGTCGATGAGCGGGAAACTCAGCGACACGTCGACCGCCACCTGCCCGCCCAGCCGGCGGTGGTCGTAGAGCGTCTCCTTGGGGAGGCCGAGCTGACGCCGCGCCAGGAAGCGCATGACGTCCTGCGCCGAACCGGCGATGGGCAAACGGATCGCCGCCATCTGGCCCGTGGGCTTGTCGAGGCCGGTCAGGTCTATCGTGCCGTCGGCGACCTTCAGGTTGACGGCGCTGCCGCGCGCAATATCGAAATGCAGGCTGCCGTTCTCGTAGCGCGCCTTCCCGGAAACGTCCTGCATCTCGGGCATGTGCGGCATGTAACGCACCGTCAGGCCGCCATAGTCGAGGAAGGCCACCATGCCATCCACCTTGATGTCGGCGATGTGGTCGACCGGCGCCGTGGCAGAGAATTCGGCGGCGACGTCGACGGTCCCGGCCGTGATGTTGGCAATCGCCCACCTGCGGCCGCCGTCGGCGAACTCCAGCGGCCAGTAGTCGCCGAGCTTCTCGACCGGGATCTGCCTGACCTCGGCGCGGCCGGCGAAGTGGCGTGTGTCCGCGATGCGATGACCGGCACCGGTGATGACCACCCTCGCCGCCCCGAAATCGAAGTCGACGCGATCGATCTTCGACGTGTGCGCGACATTGTCGATGCTGAACCGGGCGTCCATCGAGCGCACCTGATGCGCCACCGGCAGGATGCCCGGCAGGGTCACGCTGCCATTGGCGCCGTGGATGTCGACCGCGACGGTTTTGACTTCGCCGTTGCCCGTGCCCTCGATCTGGAGCCGCCCCGAGAGCGCCAGGTCGACGCCGCGCAGGATGGCGAGGTCCGAGGAAAGATCGGCGAAGATCCAGGGCTTGAAGCCCGAGACCTTGGCCTCGAGCGAAATTCGGCTGCGGTCGCGCGTATAGACGCCGGCCAGGGAGAGGTCGACGGGGTCGCCGTGGCCGGCGAATCGCGCATGAGCCGTGATGAAGACGCCCGCGGCGTCGCGCCGGAGTTCGGCGGCGGCATCCGGTGCATTCCAGCTGAGCCCGGTCTTCAGATCCCGGATCGTGACGTTGGCCCGTTCAATCACCACCGAGTCGAGCTGGCCGATCAGCGACTTGTAATTGGGTTCCGCCAGCAGCTGGTCGACCAGGATCGCAATGGCCTCGCCCTGCGCACCGCCCTCCGGCGACGTGAATATGCGCTGGAAGGCCCCGCCTTCGCGGGCGACATCGGCCTCGATGACCGGCCGGATGATCGTGATCGACGTCGGCAGCAGCATGCCCTGGACGACCGACCGCGGTTCGAAGGTCAGCGCCGCCTCGGGCGCGGTGGCGATCACCTGGTTCTGCGCGTTCGTGAAGCGCAGACCGGTGAAGGCCAGCCGGATCGGCCGGCTGATTCCGCTCCACTCGAAATATATCCGGTCGAAATCCGGATGGATGTCGTTCCCCGGCGCATCGATCAGCCGGGCGATGCGCGGCTTCATGAAATCGAGGTCGACGGGCCCCGCCATGAGCCGCAGGGCCGCGACGACCCCCAGCGCGGTCACGGAGAGCACCAGAACGACCGCGACACGCAGAACTACTCGGCAGGTCCGCTTGACCAAACTCGACTCTTCCGTTTCTTGACGATGGCGACACGCTTGGGCAAGCGTGTCATTGCAAATGAGAATTTACCCGTCGACACATTGAATGTCTTGGCTTTCGACTGCCCGCCTTCCCCGTCCGCACGACCCGGAGCGGCTGGCCGTGGCCTGGGCCCGCTGGGATGAACGCGCCCCACGACCCGACGATCCCGCGGCCATCGCACTGCTCGACGCCCTGTTCGGCAACAGTCCCTACCTGACGGAAACGGCGCTACAGAGCCCGGATTTTATGACCGATCTATGGCGTCATGGACCGGACGCCGCCGCCGCAGACCTCATGGCCGAACTCGCCGCAGCACGAAGCGACGCCGGCACGGGCGCGGCACCGGCCGAGATCGCCTCCCGGCTCCGGCGCCTGAAGCGCCGCGTGGCGCTTGCCGTCGCCGTCGCCGACATTGCCGGCGCCTGGCCGCTCGACCGCATCACCGGGCAACTCAGCGAATTCGCATCGGGCTGCCTCTGCGCCCTCACCGATTCCATCCTCCTCCAGCTCGAACGCGACGGTCAGCTCTCCCTCGGCGGAAAGCCCGAGGCGGCCGCCTTCACGGTGCTGGGCATGGGCAAGCTGGGGGCTGGCGAGCTCAACTACTCGAGCGACATCGACCTGATCCTCTTCTACGACCGCGATGCACCGGCCCTGGCCGGAAACGAGCAGTTGTCGCGCCACTTCGTGCGGGCGGCACGCCTGCTGGTCCAGCTCATGTCGGAGACCTCGGCCGAGGGCTACATCTTCCGCACCGATCTGCGGCTCCGACCCGATCCCGGCTCGACGCCGCTCGCCATGTCGGTTCAGGCGGCCGAGCTCTATTACGAGAGCGTCGGCCAGAACTGGGAACGCGCCGCGATGATCAAGGCGCATCCGGTGGCCGGCAACGAGGCCGTGGGCGCCGCTTTCCTGCGCGACATGACGCCCTATATCTGGCGCAAGCATCTCGATTTCGCGGCGATCCACGACATCCATTCGATCAAGCGGCAGATCGACGCTCATCGCGGCGGCGGCACGGTCAAAGTCCTGGGCCACAACGTGAAGCTGGGCCGCGGCGGCATTCGCGAGATCGAATTCTTCGCCCAGACCCAGCAGCTCATCTTCGGCGGCCGCAACCCCACCCTCAGGCTGCGCGCCACCTGCCCCACCCTGCGCGCGCTCGCGGCTGCCGGTCATGTCACGGAAAAGGCGGCGGACGAGCTGATCGAGGCCTACGGGTTCCTGCGCCGGGTCGAGCATCGCCTGCAGATGATCGACGACCGGCAGACCCATTCGATCCCCGCCGACGAGGCGGGTGTCGCCGCCGTCGCGACCTTCCTCGGCTATGACACGTCGCAGGCATTCCAGGCCGCCCTGCTGGGAACCCTGCGCCTCGTCGAGGGCCACTATGCCAAACTCTTCGAGGAGGCACCGAGCCTCGCCGGCCCCGGTGGAAACCTGGTCTTCACGGGAACCGACGACGATCCCGGCACACTGGAGACGCTGACGTCCCTGGGCTTCCGCGACGCGTCGGCCGCCGCCGGCATCGTGCGACGCTGGCATCATGGGCGCTACCGCTCGACCGCGACGGCCCGCGCCCGCGAACTGCTCACCGAATTGATGCCCGGCCTGCTGAAGGAGCTGGGCGGCACGGCCGCGCCCGATCAGGCTTTGCTGAACTTCGACCTGTTCCTGAGCAACCTGCCGGCGGGGGTACAGCTCTTCTCGCTGTTCAAGGCCAATCCCGCCCTGCTCGAATTGCTGGCGACCATCATGGGCAGCGCGCCAGGCTTGGCGGCCCACCTCGCGCGCCGCACCCTGCTGCTGGATTCGGTGCTGTCGCCCGATTTCTACGGGCCGCTGCCGCCGGCGTCGGAAATGACCGCGGAACTGGCTGCGACGCTGGCGCGGGTCGACCACGAGCAGGACATTCTCGACCTGGCGCGCCGCTGGGCCAACGATCGCCGCTTCCAGGTCGGCGTCCAGCAGCTGAAGCGCATCGTCACGCCCGCCCAGGCAGGCCTCGCCTACGCCGACATCGCGGCCGCCACGATCTCCGCCCTGTGCGACCGCGTCGAGCGGCGGTTCGCGGAAACCCATGGCGGCTTCCGGGGCCAGCGGCTGGCGGTACTGGGGCTGGGCAAGCTCGGTAGCCGTGAAATGTCGGCGACGTCCGACCTCGACCTGATCTTCGTCTACGACATTCCGGACGGCATGGAGGCTTCCGACGGTCCCCGGCCGCTCTCGCCCATCCAGTATTACACGCGGCTCAGCCAGAAGATGGTGACGGCGCTGACCGCCCACACCAACGAGGGCGCGCTCTACGAGGTCGACATGCGCCTGCGGCCGTCGGGCCGCTCCGGCCCGCTCGCCAACTCGCTCGCCGGCTTCGAGACCTATCATGCGCAGTCGTCGTGGACCTGGGAGCACATGGCGCTGACGCGCATGCGCGTCATCCATGGGCCCGAAGCGCTGGTCGCCCGCCTGACCGACATCGTGAAGCGCACGCTCTGCCGGCCGCGCGATGCCCAGGCGCTGGTCCGCGACGTCGCCGACATGCGCGACCGCATCGCCCAGCATGCGCCGCCGAAGAGCCTGTGGGATTTCAAGCACCTGCCCGGCGGCCTGTTCGACATCGACTTCGTGGCGCAGTACCTGGCGCTCCGGCACGCCTGCGAACACCCCGGCATCCTCGATCCGCATCCGGCCGAGATGCTGGGGCGCATGGCGGCGGCAGGCCTCATCGACCCGGCGGACGCCGACCGGCTGCGCGCCACGCGGACGCTGCTGTCGGACGTCCAGAGCCTGCTGCGCCTCACCCTGAATGGCGACGAGGCGGCGTTCGACGAGACCAAGGCGCCGGAAGGCCAGCAGCGCCTGATCGCCGCCACCGAAGGCGCGACGGATCTGGCGGCCCTGCGCGCGCGTATCGAGACCGAATCGAAGACGGTGCGTGCTATATACGCGCGCATCGTGGAGGCGCCGGCCCTGGCGGCTGGCTGGCAAGCGAGGAGCAGGAAATGAGCGTCGTCGAAGGCAAGAAGGCCCCGGATTTCACCGCTGCGACCGATGGCGGCGGCACGCTCAAACTGTCGGCGCTGCGCGGCCAGCCGGTGGTCCTCTACTTCTATCCGAAGGACGACACGCCCGGCTGCACGACCGAGGCCTGCGGCTTTCGCGATGGCGCCGCCGCCTTCAAGAAGCTGAAGGCCCAGGTGGTCGGCGTGTCCAAGGACAGCGTCGCCCGCCACGACAAGTTCAAGGCCAAGTACGAACTCAACTTCCCGCTCGTCTCCGACGAGGACGGCAAGGTCTGCGAGAAGTACGAGACCTGGATCGAGAAGAGCCTCTACGGTCGCAAGTACATGGGCATCGACCGCGCGACCTTCCTGATCGACAAGGACGGCGTGGTCCGCAGGATCTGGCGGAAGGTCAAGGTCGCCGGGCATGTCGACGAGGTCCAGGAAGCCCTCAAGGCGCTTTAGCAGCCTGCCGCAATAGGTTTTTCAAAAGGACTGGCAAGCAGCAGGGCATCACGACACCCATTTGCGGGGGGTGCGACTCCGGCTTCGTTTGTTTCGTTTATTTCGCTTGTTTCGTTTATGCGCCACGACACCGGCTTCTCAACGGCCCGCTCGCCGACCGCTTCCGGGCTCCTTGCGGTTCAGGCTCTTCAGCGCGCGGATCGTCTCGCGAAGGCCGAGATGCAGGACCTTGTCGCGCCGGATCACGATCGCGAGCTGTCGGTAGAGACGCGGTGAGAGCGGCCGCGCCAGGAGGTTGGCACGATCCGCCGCCTCGCGAACGGCGACCGCCGGCAAGATGGCGCAGCCCAGCCCCGCTTCGACCAGCCGCTTGATCGCCTCGACGCTGCCCAGCGCCATCTTGGGTTTCAGTGCGACACCGCCCTGGAAGAACCACTGATCGGCCACCACCCGCGTGTGACCGCCTGGCTCGAACATGATCACCGGCAGGCGGGCCAGGATCGCGGGCGTGACCCGGCGCGGCAGCGCAACGCCATCGCGCGCCGTCACCGCCACGAACTCGTCGTCGAGCAAGGGCGTCACGTCGAGGCCGCGGCCGCTCGCGGGCAAGGTCACCAGGCCGATATCGAGCGCATTGTCCTGCACGCCCTTCACGATGTCCGAGGTGTTGCCGGTGGCGATCGTGATCTCCAGCTCGGGCAGCCGGCGGCGCAGGTCGCGCAGCAGCGGCGGCAGGCGGAAGATCGCCGCGGTCGCGCCGGTACCGAGACGCACCCGCCCCACCTCGCCGCTCCCGAACCGCGCCAGCGCTTCGAGCAGCGACGCCACGGCGCCGTCGATCCGGGCCGCATGGTCCAGCAATTCGCTGCCCGCCGCGGTCGGCATGGCGCGGCGGCCCAGCCGCTCCAGCAGCCGCACCCCCAGGCGCTTCTCGAGCTGGCCGATCTGCTGGCTGATCGCCGGCTGGGTCAGGTTGAGATGCGACGCCGCGGCCGAGAACGAGCCCAGCCGGACGACCTCGGTAAAAGCATGGACATGGTCGAGATTGAGGCCGCGCATTCCAAATTTCTGCTTATGATTTTCATAAGATAACAAGATTTTCCTTATGCTTCCATCCGCAGCAGGATCCGCCCATGTCGCTTCGCAATGGGTTTGGAGACATCGTCCTGGAGATCGGCCGCTACATCGGCGGCTCGCCCTGGTCCCGCCAGCGCGAGGCGCTGCGCAATCTGGACGACCGGCTGCTGTCGGACATCGGCCTGTCTCGCGAGCAGGTTCTATCGGGAGGAACGATGATGAGGTCGGCGGTCGATGTGCGCGACGCTCGCGAAGGCGACATGCGCTTCGTGCGGGAAATCTACGCCCACCATGTGCTGCACGGGCTGGCGAGCTTCGAGGAAGAAGCGCCCTCTGTCGCCGAGATGATCGGCCGCCGCGAAAGTGTGCTGGCGCTCGGGCTGCCCTATCTCGTGGCCGAGTTGGACGGCCGCATCGTGGGCTACAGCTATGCCTCGCTCTACCGCCCGCGCCCGGCCTATCGGCATACGATCGAGGACTCGGTCTATGTCCGCGACGGCTTCGCCGGCAACGGCATCGGCCGCGAGCTGCTGGCCGAATTGATCAAGCGCTGCGAGAGCGGCCCCTGGCGCCAGATGCTCGCCGTCATCGGCGACAGCGCCAATGCCGGCTCGATCGGTTTGCATGGCAGCCAGGGTTTCCGCCAGATCGGCAAGCTCGACGCCGTCGGATTCAAGTTCGGCCGCTGGGTCGATTCGATCCTGATGCAGCGGCCTTTGGGCAAGGGGTCGTTGTCCCTGCCCTGAGGCCCGAAGAGCCTACCTCTTCGCCGGCGACCAGCCGTAGATCTTCTCCAGCGATCCGCCCATCAGCGTGGCGCGATCGCTGTCGGACAGGCGGTCGGTCACGCGGAAGGCATCGACGCCCTCCTTGTAGGTGAGCAACGCCACCGCGCGCGTCCAGTCGGTGCCCCACATGCAGCGATCCAGGGTGAAGGCGTCGAAGATGCGGCCCAGCGGATCCCAGATGTCCTTGAAGGGGAACTTCTCGTGGCTGAGCGTGCAGGCGCCAGTGATCTTCACGACGACGTTCTTGTGCTCCGCCAATGCCAGCAACTGCGGCAGCTCATGCCACGGCTCCTTCGGGGCCGGCGGCGCCATCGGCTGTTCCAGGCCGAGATGATCGATCACCAGCGTCGTGTTCGGGTTGCGCTTGGCGAGTTCGGCGACCTGCGGCAGGCGCCCACGCGCCATCAGGTTGACCGGCAGGTCGTGTTTGGCCGCGGCGGCGAGCACGCGGTTGATGCCGGGGTCGGCCGCGTCGGTCGAAATCTCCGGCGTGAACATGATGCGGATGGCGACCGTGCCGTCCATCGCCGCCCAGTCGGCGATCGTGCCCTCGACCGCGGGATCGTTGGCATTGACGGGCTTGATGACACCGAACCGGCCGGGATGCGCCTTCTGGACGCCGACCGCATAGCTCTCGTCCCAGCGGTACATCGTGTAGACCGAGACCAGCAACGCGCCGTCGACGCCGACCGAGTCCATCGCCTTGATCATGTCCTCGGCGGTGACCTCGGGCGGGCCTGCAAGCACGGCCGTCCACGGGCGGCCCGGGTGATTGCGCTCGTAGCAGTGAACCTGAGCGTCGATGATCGGCATGCGCTTCTCCCGTGGTGAGTTGGCGGACGGTACCGCCGCCTCCGCATTTGTCATGGAAATTCGGGCGGCCCCTTCACCATGCGGTACGATTCCCACAGCGCGATGAAGGCATCGATCCCGTAAGACTCGACGCCACGCTCACCCCTCTCCGCCGGAAGATGTTGCAATGGCCGTCAAGGGCAAGCAGTCGGTCGGACAGATCGGCATCAGCCTCATCGTTCAGGACGTGGCCGCCGCGGCCGACTTCTATCGCGACGTGATCGGCGCCGAGGAGATCCGGCGCAGCTTCTCGCACAATCCAGGCGAACCGCCGGGTCCGGAGACCCTGAGCGCCGAATTGGTCGTCGCGGGTGCTCGCCTCTATGTAGCGAAAGAGAACCCGCGCTGGCGCGAAGCGCCCCGGCCAGATTGGCCACGCTCGCCTCTGTCGGCCGGAGCCTCCTCCGGGTTCCTGATCGTCTATGTCGACGACGTGGACGACGTGTTCGCTCGCGCCCTGGCCGCCGGCGCGACATCCCTTGCCCCGGGACAGGCTCCGGAAGAAACCTATTGGGGCGACAAGGTGGTTCGCATCATCGATCCCTTCGGCCATGGCTGGGTCCTCCAGAGCCGGCTCGAGGATGTTGCAGAGGAGGATCTCGCCGCGCGCTTCGCGGCCCAGCGCGACCGCATCCGCACGGAGCGGGCGGCGCGGCAGGCATGACCGTCGACGCCGTACGCGCCTTCCTGTCCGCGCATGCCCCCGATCTAAAGGTCGTCGAGCTGGAGGCCAGCACCGCCACCGTCGAGATGGCGGCACGGGGCCACGGCGTCGCGCCGGCGCAGATCGCCAAGACCCTGTCGCTGCGCATCAAGGATCGCACGCTGCTGATCGTCACCTCGGGCGACGCGCGGCTGAACAATCGCAAGATCAAGGACGTGCTGGGCGGCAAGCCGCGCATGCTGGGCGCCGACGAGGTGGTTGCGCTTACGGGTCATCCGGTGGGTGGCGTCTGCCCGTTCGGCCTGGCGACGCCGCTCCCGGTCTATTGCGACGTCTCGCTCAAGGCCTTCGACGAAGTCGTACCCGCCGCCGGCTCGATCAACTCGGCGGTGCGCATCGCGCCCGGGCGCATGGCCGCCCTCGTGAACGCCGAATGGATCGACGTCTGCGACCGGCCGGGATCTGCATGAGGGTCTTCAGCGCCATCGCCGTCCAGGGCGTCGTCGAGCCGCTGATCCCTGCCTTCGAGCAGGCGCACGGCTGCAGGCTCGACGTCACCTGGGCCACCGCGCCCCTGCTCCTGAAGCGGCTGCAGGCTGGTGAGAAGGCCGACACGCTGATCCTCAACCGCGCGGTCACCGACACGCTGCTCGCCTCGAGCAGCATCGTCGCCGGGTCCGATGCCGTGATCGCCAGCTCCGCCACCGCCATCGCGGTGCGCGCGGGCGCACCGAAGCCCGACATTTCCACACCGGAAGCCCTGAAGCGCACGCTGCTGGAGGCCAGGGCGATCTCCTACACCGATCCCGCGGCCGGCGGCGCGAGCGGCATCTACTTCGCCAAGCTGCTGGAGAGAATGGGCATCGCGGACGAGATCAACGCCAAGACGAAGTTCCCGCCACCCGCGGGCTACTCGGCCATGTTCCTGCCGACCGGCGAGGCCGACCTCGCGGTCCAGCAAGTACCGGAACTGCTGCATGTTCCCGGAGTCGAGATCGTCGGGCCCCTGCCCGGCGATCTGCACATGGTCACGGTGTTCGTAGCCGCCATTCCGGCCGACAGCGCTCAGCCGGTGTTGGCCAGCGCGCTGATCGAAAGCCTGCGCACGCCCGAAACGAAGGCCCTCTTCCGCGCAAAAGGCCTCGAGCCGGGCTGAGCCTTCTCAGGCCTTCACGACCTTCTGCTCTTCCAGCCGATCGGTGGCCGGCGGCGGCGTGCGCGAAAGGTCGGCGATTTCGGCGCGCAGCTCCGGAGTCATGTCGACGTTCACCGAGGCGAGCGAATCCTTGAGCTGGTCGAGATTGCGCGCGCCGATGATGGGCGCGGTGATGGCGGGATGCGCCCCCACCCAGGCGATGGCCGCGCTGACCGGGTGCAGGCCCTTCTGCTGGCAGAGGGCGACGTACTTCTCGGCCGTCTCGAAGGCCCATTCCTCGCCGTAACGCGCCTCGTACATCTTGTTGGTCTTGAGCCGGCCCGAGGCCTGTCCGAAATACTTGCCCGACAGGAGACCGGCGGCCGCGGGGCTATAGGGAATGACGCCGATGCCGTTGGCCGCCGCCATCGGCAGCAACTCGACCTCGGCCTGGCGCTTTACCAGATTGTACATCGGCTGGATGACCTGCAGCCGTGCCCAGTCGTTGCGCTCCTGGATGTCGACGGCGCGCTGGGTCTGCCAGGCCGACCAGTTGCTGACCGCCGGGTAGATCACCTTGCCCGAGCGCACGAGGTCCTCGAGGCCGCGCATCATCTCGTCGATCGGCGTCACCGGGTCGAAGCGATGAAGGAACAGCACGTCGATCCGGTCGGTCTGCAGGCGGCGCAGGCTCGCCTCGACGGCCTGCACGACATGGCGGCGGTTGGCGCCACCCGCGTTCACGTCGGGGCCGGTCTTGTTGAAGCACTTGGTGCTGATCACCAGGTCGTTGCGATGATCCTTCGCCAGCCGGCCCAGGATCTCCTCGGACTTGCCCTTGTTGTATTCGTTGGCCGTGTCGAAGAAGTTGATGCCGGCGTCGCGCACCGCCTTGTACATCGAAGCCGACGTGGCCTCGTCGGCGTCGCCGCCGAAGGACATGGTGCCGAAGCAGAGTTGCGAGACGTGGATGCCGGTGCGGCCGAGGAGCTTGGTTTTCATGGCTGCTTTCTAGCATGCGGCGACACGGTTCGGCAGCCGGCATGGAAAACCACCCCGCTTCGCCTTATGAGATGCTCGACGATTTCGAGCAGGGTGTGTCGTGGCGAGAAAGACAATCGTGAAGAAGCCGAAGGCCGCGGCGCCGCGGCGCAAGAAAGCGAACCGCCCCAACCTGCCGGAACGCATCCTCGATGTCGCGGAAGAGCTGTTCGGACGTGTCGGCTATGGCGGCGCGACCACGCGGGCGATCGCCAGCCGAGCCCGCGTGAACGTCGGCCAGCTCCACTACTATTTCGAGTCCAAGCGCGCGATCTTCGAGGCGGTGGTGGCGCGGCACGGCAAGGAAGTGACCGAGCGGCGGCGCCAGCTCCTGCTGGAGGCCAAGGCCCGCTATCCGCGCGGCATCGTCCCGCTCGACGTGCTGGTCGATGCGCTGGTCCGTCCCCTGCTGATGGCCGAACCGCGGGCCGGCGGGCGCCGGGCGTCGATGCAGATGCACGCCCGCCTCTTCACCGATCCCGATGATACCGCGAGCATGGTGCGCGCCGGCATCTACGACGAGACCAATGCGCTTTACGTCGACGCCATCCGGCGCGCCCTGCCGAAGATCCCGGCGAAGACGCTCTACTGGCGGTACTATTTCATGATGGGCGCCTACGTCTGGACCCTGCTGCAGCCCGGCCGCCTCGAGGCGATTTCCCAGGGCCGCTGCGATCCCGCGGACATGGAAACCGCCATCCGCGAGATCGTGCCGTTCGTCTGCGCCGGCCTCGCCGCGCCGGTCGGGCGCTAGGCCGTCTTCACGCGGCTCTTCAGGCGGCAGCGGCATTTGTCGAACTGGTGAAGCTCCACCATGTTGCCGCACGGATCGTTGAGGAAGAGCTGCTCGGCATCGGGGCCCGTGGCGCCCTTGAGCGACCAGTAGTCCGCACCGAGCCGGTCGAGTTCGGCCTTGGTCTCGACGATGTTCTCGACGGCCAGCGCCACGTGCGGCACCGTCGGATCCTTGCCCGGCCCCTGGGCGAAGCGCGACGGCAGGTCGCCGCCGATCAGGTGGATCTGCCCCACCTCGCCGATGTTGATCCACATGCCGGGAATGCCCGGGATCTCCGGCCGGCCCGTGTCGTGCTCGAGCCCGAGCACGCCGCTGTAGAAATTCTTGAGGTCCTGGATCGTCTTGTCGTCGGCGTCGATCCGCACGCCCTGATGATGAAGTTCGAGCACCTTGATCGCCATCTCTGCTCCTCCCGAGCGCTGTCTGATTGACGTGAAGTATCGTGATCGCGCACGGCATGGTCAATCGACCAACAAATTAGGTCGCTTGACCTGAACGCGCGACGCAAGCATCGTTGCGGCAAGAACAAGCGCCGCGGCGCCGGGAGGAATTCGATATGCGGACCAAGCGGGCCGCCGACTGGACACCGTCGGCGACGTTGCCCAACACGCCGGTCTCGTTCACGGGCGTCACCTACCAAGAGATGCTCGACCGCGCGCGCGCGCTGGTGCCGGCGATCGCCGGCCGCGCCGGGGAATGCGAGAGACTGCGCCGCCTGCCCGAGGAGACCGAGCGCGACCTTCACCGCACCGGCCTCTTCCGCATGGTGCAGCCGGCGAGGGTCGGCGGTGCCGATCTCGATGTCGGCATCCTGGTCGACACCTGCGCCGAGATCGCGCGCGTCTGCCCGTCGACCGCCTGGAACCTCGGCAATCTTTCCAGCCATCACTGGATGCTGGGCTATTTCCATCCCGAGGCGCAGGACGAAATCTGGGACGCCTCGCCCGACGTTCTGATCGCCACCTCACTCGTCTTCCCCGCCGGCCGCGGCCGCAAGGTCGAGGGCGGCTACGAGGTGTCGGGCCGCTGGCCGCTCTCCTCCGGCGTCGACAATTCCGACTGGAACATGCTGGGCTTCTTGGTGCGCGAGCGCGGGGACGGCCCGCCCGTCGACCAGCGCTTCGCCCTGGTCCACCGCTCCCAGTACGAGATCATCGACACCTGGCACGCGGTCGGTCTCTCCGGCACCGGCTCGAACGACGTCGAGATAAAGAACCTCTTCGTCCCCGACGTGCGGACGATCTCGGCCTGGACGATGAACGGCAAGGCGCATGCCGGCTCGACGGTCAATCCCTCGCCCCTGTTCCGCCTGCCCATGCTGGCCCTCGGCCCCTACGTCCTGTCGGGCGTCATGCTGGGCTGCGCGCGCGGCGCCTACGAAACGGTGGTGGGTACGGCGCGCAAGCGCAACGCGACCACGACCGGCCAGCCGGTGGGCGCCAGCCAGCCCGTCCAGATCAAGGTCGCCGAGGCAAGCGTGCGCATCGACACGGCCGAAATGCTGATGCGCCGCGCCTGCGAGCACGCCATGACGGTGGCGCGCTCGGGTGCCGACGCGGCCCACGAAGACAAGCTGCGCTACCGGCGCGACGCCTTCTTTTCCGCGCGGCTGTGCCTCGAGGCCGTCGACATCCTGATGGGCATCGCCGGGTCGGGCGGCCTCCACCTCGCCGGCCCGGTGCAGCGGCTGTTCCGCGATGCGCACGCAGCGAATGCGCACATCATGTTCTCGACCGACGTTCAGGGTGCATTGTTCGGCCAACACGCCCTCGGCATGGCCGGGCCACCGCCGCTGCTCTGAAGCAACGACGCCATAAGAAGATCAACGAGTGGGAGGAAAGAAGAATGTCAGTGTCATCGTTCATTGCCAGATTGGCCGGCGCCACGGCGCTGGTCGGCCTGTCGGCTTTCGCGGTCCAGGCGCAGACGTCGGGTGAACCCGTCAAGATCGGCGCCATCGTCTCCGTCACCGGCGCGGGCGCCGGCCTCGGCGTGCCCGAGCGCAACGGCCTCCTGCTGGCCGAGAAGGACATCAACGCCAAGGGCGGCATCAAGGGCCGCCCGATCAAGATCATCGTCGAGGACGACGCGTCCAATCCCGACACCGCCCTCAGCAAGGCCAACGACCTGATCTTCGGGCAGAAGGTCCAGGCGCTGCTCGGCCCCTCCCTCACCGCCAGCACCGTCGCGGTCGGCGGCGTGACCCACGCCAACAAGATCCCGCAGATTGCCTTCACCGGCATCGGCCCGGCGGTCGAGCGCGAGCGCAAGTGCGTGGCGCACGTCCTGCCGCCGCAGCGCCTCAATGCGATGGCGCTGCTGGAATATGCCAAGAGCATCAAGGCCGCGAAGGTCGGCGTGCTGCATGACGCGGGCTACGGCAACGTCGTGATGGCCGAGCTGAAGCCGCTCGCCGACAAGTACGGCGTCAAGCTAGTCGCGGTCGAGAAGTTCGAGATCGGCGCCACCGACACCACCACGCAGGCAGCCAAGGTCAAGGCCGCGCAGCCCGATGCGGTGTTCATCATCGCCACCTCGGCGACGCCGTTCCGCAACGTCAAGCAGATCCAGATCGCCCAGCCGGTGGTCGCCGCGATCGGCTCCTCGTCCTACGAATACGTCAATGCGATGGGACCGGCCGCCGACAATATCGTGATTCCCGAGTTCGTGGTCGGCGAGGACCCGCTGCCGCACCAGAAGGCGTTCGTCGAGCTCTACAAGACGGCCTACAACTCGACGCCGAAGAACTACGAGGCGGCGGCCTGGGATGCGGCCCACATCATCGCCGCGGCCCTCAACAAGGCCGGCGCCGATGCCACCGGCGAGAAGCTGTGCGACGCCATGAAGGCGCCCTACAGCGGCGTATTGGCCAACTACGACTTCTCGGCCGACGACATGACGGGCATTCCGATCTCGAGCTTCGTCTTCTCGAAGCTGGTCGGCGGCAAGTACACGCGCACGCCCTTCCGCGTCGCCCAGTAGCGGTCCCGGCGGCGCAGGACTCCTCGCGAGCCCTGCGCCGCGCCTTCTTTTGCGCGGAAGCATTCCTTCATGACTCTCAGCCTGGTCCTTCAGGCGCTCTTCGCGGGCGTGACGAACGGTATCGTCTACGCGCTCGTCGGCATGGGCCTCTCCGCCATCTTCAAGGGCAGCCGCGTCATCAATGCCATGCAGGGCGAGTTCGCCGTGATCGGCGCCATGACCACGGTGCTGCTGCTGACCAAGACGGGCTGGCCCTATGCCGCTGCCATCGCCGGCGGCGCGATTGCCGGCGCCCTGGTCGGCGCCTTCATCGAGGTCGCGTTCGTGCGCTACATGGCCAGGAAGAATGCGAGCGAGGACAGCTTCCTGCTGCTCACCATCGGTCTCGCCCTCACCCTGTCGGCCAGCGTGCTGTTCTTCATCGGCCGCGACGGCCACCTCCTCCCGCCGCTCGGCGGCGAGGGCGTGCTGATCATCCTCGACGCGGTCATCCAGTTCCACGCGCTGTGGCTGATCGCCATCGGCATCGGCGCCACCCTGGCGCTGCGCGCCTTCTATCACCGCACCACGATCGGCCTGTCGATGATGGCGGCCTCGATCGACGCCGACGGCGCAGCCACCACCGGCATCAACGTCGGCCGCATGCGCACCTTCACCTTCGTGCTGGGCGGCCTGCTGGGCGCGCTAGGCGGCATCCTGGTGACGCCGCTGATCGGCGTCGACTACCAGCTCGGCCTCAACCTCACCCTCAAGGGCTTCGCCGCCGCCGTGCTGGGCGGGCTCACCAATCCGCTGGGCGCGGCCGTGGGCGGTCTCACGCTGGGCCTGGTGGAGTCGCTGGCCATCATCGGGATCTCGTCGAGCTACAAGGACGTCGTCGCCTTCTCCGTGCTCATCATCATCATGATCCTGATGCCGCAGGGCATCCTCGGCCGTGCCGGCCGCCGGGGAGGCTGAGCCCATGAACCCGCGCACTCTCCTCTGGCTGGCCATGGGCCTCGTCGTCTGGGCCGTGCTGCCGTTCGTCGTGCCGCGCTACATGGCCGATCTTCTGGTGTTCACCGGCATCTACACGGTGGCGGGCCTCGGCATCGGCCTGCTGCTCGGCCATTGCGGCATCGTCAACCTGGCACAGGCGACCTTCTACGGGCTCGGCGCCTATGCCAGCGCCTACTGCACCGTCATGATGGGCCTGCCCAGCATCGTCGGCTTCCTGGTCGGGGCCGCCATCAGCATGACGCTGGCCTATGTCATCGGCCGCCCGATCCTGCGCCTCACCGGTTACTTCCTTGCGCTCGGCACGCTCGCCCTCAGCGCCATCGCCAGCGCGCTTTTCTTCGAGTGGGACTGGCTGACCGGTGGCACCCTGGGCATCGGCGGCATCCCCAAGCTCGACCTGTTCGGCTTCCTGCTCGACCGGCCCTCGCGCTACTACTTCTTCGTCTGGATCGTGGCCTTCGCCTGCATGGCGGTGGCGCGCAACCTGGTCGACAGCCGCACCGGCCTGATGCTGCGCGCCATGCGCGATTCCAGCACCGCGGCGGCCGCCCTCTCGATCGATCTCCAGGCGCTGCGCACCAGGGTGTTCGTCGTCTGCGCCCTGTTCGGCAGCCTGGCCGGCAGCCTGTTCGCCCACCACGCGTCGTTCGTGAGCACGCAGAGCTTCACCGTCGACCGTTCGATCAGCTTCCTGCTGATCCCGGTGATCGGCGGCGCGACCTCCATCCCCGGCATCGTCGTCGGTGCGCTGTTCGTCACCTTCCTGCCCGAGCTGCTGAGCAAGCTCGGCGACATCCACCAGATCCTGTTCGGCCTGGCGCTGGTCGCCGTCGTCGTGCTGATGCCGGAGGGGCTGGTCGGCGCCTTCGGCAAGCTGCGGACCCGGCTCGCCCGCAAGGGAAGCAGCAATGGTTGAGCCCCTCCTCGCGCTCAAGGAGGTCGGCCATTCGTTCGGCGGCCTCTCCGTGCTGCGGTCCGTCACCTTCGACGTGCCCGACGGCGGCATCATCGGGCTGATCGGACCGAACGGCTCGGGCAAGACGACACTGTTCAACATCGTGACCGGCTACATCCGCCCGCTGGCCGGCACCGTCACCTATCGTGGCGCGGTGCTGGGGCGCGACACGATCCAGCAGCGCGGCCTGCAGGGGCTCGTGCGCACCTTCCAGACGCCGCAGGTCTTCGAGCAGATGACCGTGCTGGAAAACGTCATGGTCGGCTGCACCAAGCTGACACGCACCACCATGCTGCAGGACCTGCTGCGCACCCCGGCCGCGCGCGGCCAGATGCGCGAGATCCGCGAGCGCGCCGAGGCGGCCTGCGAGCGCTTCCACCTGACGGGCTTGCGCGACCTGCCGGCCGCCAGCCTGACCGCCGGCCAGCGCCGCATCCTCGAGATCGCCCGCGCCGTAGCCGGCGAGCCGCGCCTGCTGCTGCTCGACGAACCCTCTTCGGGACTCAACGTCCAGGAGATCGACGATCTGCGCGACTGGATCGTGCGGCTGAACGAGGAAGGCATCACCATCCTGCTGGTGTCGCACGACATGGGCCTGATGACCGTCGCCCGCACCGTGCACACGCTCTATTTCGGCGAGATCATCGCCAGCGGCGACATGGCCGCCATCCAGCGCGACCCGCGGGTCCGCGAAGTCTATCTCGGGGTCTGAGCCGTGCTGGAAGTGACCTCCGTCTCCGCCGGCTACGGCGCCCTCACCGTCCTGCGCGACGTCTCGCTCACCGTCGGCGACGGCGAGGCAGTAGCCCTGGTCGGCGCCAACGGCGCGGGCAAGACCACCCTCGTCCGCACCGTCTGCGGCCTGCTGCGCGCCCGTGGCGGCCGCATCGTCAAGAACGGCACGGACATCACCGCCACGCCGGCGCATGACCTCGCCAAACACGGGTTGGCCGTGGTGCTGGAGAACCGCCGCCTGTTCGGCGAACTGTCGGTGCGCGAGAACCTGATCCTGGCCGAGACGGTCGGCCGCAAGGTGCGCGGCGCCGACCTGCGCTTCTCGTGGGACGAGGTGACGGACCTGTTCCCGGTCGTGAAGGAACGCATGGCCTCGCCGGTCGAGCTGCTGAGCGGCGGCCAGCAGCAGATGGTGGCGATCGCCCGCGCATTGCTGCTGCAGCCCGACCTGCTGATCATGGACGAACCCTCGACCGGGCTCGCGCCCAAGGTCGTGAAGGACATCCTGCTAGTCATCAAGGCGCTGCGCGAGCGCGGCATGGGCCTGCTGCTGATCGAGCAGAATGTCGGCATCGCCTCGGAGATCACCGACCGCGCCTACGTCATGTCGGTCGGCAGCATCGTCCACGAGATCGGCCCCGGCGAATGGCAGTCCTTCCTCACCGACGAGCGGCTGGTGAAGGCCTATCTCGGCTGACGCGGCGGCCGCTATTTCCGGCGGATCGCCGGATTGAGCGGCACGGCGCCGCCCGCGACGCCGCCGGCATCGTAAGCATCGGGCGACACGAAGCGCCCCGGCCCGGCTTCGACGGTGCGCAGTTTCAGACCGAGCTTCTCCAGTTCGGTATCGACGACGGCAGCCTTCAGCACGACCAGCCCGCGGCCGCTGCTCTGGATCACGCCGTCGCGTTCGGCCTTCATCGCCACCAGCCGGTCGGCGATGGACGCGCACATGCCCAGGGTGAAGGACGCGTTGGCGAGATGCCGCTGCTGGTGCCGGAAACGCTTGTAGTCGGCCGACACCTTGTAGCGGCCGAGCTCGGCCCGGACCGCGCCGTCGATCAGCTCGGTCAGGTAGTGCGCCACCTCGACGTCAGCGGGCAGGCCGAAGAAGACATAGCGTGCCTCGCCGGCGGCGTTCTTCTCACGCCAGACCCGGCAATCGCAGAAAGCGGCAATGGCGCCGATGCATTCGTCGATCGGGATGCGCTTCTTCAGGTGAGTCTCGTAGACCCGCTCCTCGCACTGGGTCTCGCGGATCTCGACGTCGCTCAGAGACAGCTCGTAGCGGTCGAGCAGCTCGGCCACCTTGGCCGCCGCCGCCAGCGCTTCGCCCTCGGTGCAGCCATTGTCGATCGTCTTGGCGCGCAACGCCTGGATGCGCCCCCGGAGCTTGTCGAAGGCCGAAAGGTCCGCCGTCGTCATGGACGCCGCGGCGCGGGCGGGGTCGCGCGCTTCCTTCGAAAATGGAGATAGAGCGCAACCCCGATTCCAATCGCCAGACCGGGCAGCGCCGAGGCGATGGCAAGCGACGCGATGCCCATCTCGCAGCCGCCCGAATCGCCGGGCGTGCCGCAACGGGAATCGAGACTGTAGGCCAGCGCGAGCGCCACGATCCCGACCACGAAGGGCGTCACGACGAATCCCAGCAGGCCAAAGCCCAATATTTTGAGAGTGAGGCCGAGCATCAGCCGGCCGCCTGTCGTGTCGCTTCCTCGAAGCGCTTGCGGCGCATCTCGACGCGGGGATCGTCCATGTCGGGGGCCGCCGGCTCGGGCACCCAGCCGTCGCGGCCCGGCACATAGCTGCGATTGGTCTGAAGCGGATTGCGGTTGACCAGGGGTCGCGCATGCATCGGATGGCGCAGGCTGCGCACCTCGTGCTCGATCTCGAACAGCGCCTTGCCCGTGGCCGGGTCGGCGATGTGCTGGAAGCGGTACTGGTGCTGGTTGCTCTCCTCGGTCAGCAGGCCGCGCTCGACCAGCCCGCGATAGGGGCCGGAGAAATTCGCGACATAGACCTGGATGTGATGCCCGTCATAGGCCTCGGGCGCGGCATCGCTCTCGCGGAAGATCAGCTCCTGCCCGATGCCCGCCGAGACGTGCGCGGCCGTCCCGGCACCCGCTCTCTCCACGCGCGCGCCCGTCGAGAAGACCTCGCGATAGAAGCCGGCGATCCCCTCGGCCGCCCCGTGCGGCACGTCGAATTCGACATAGGCCATCCCCAGCGCCATGCCGCCGAAGCGCGCAGAGGGATCGTGGCAGAGGATGCGGTTGCCCCAGGGACAGGTCGTCTCGACATGGTCCTCGCGCTCGACGAAGCCGAACCGCGTCTCGCCCAGCAGGCCCTTTACCCGGCCGAGCCGTTGAAGCAGCGATTCGCGATCGGGGATCACGAGGCCCATCCGTCCTCGCAGGCGTTGCGCCCGGACCATCGTCGGCAGGTGGAACTGGCTGCGCCCGACATTGACCCACATATTGTCGATGCCGGTCATCATGTAGGGATCGCGCGTCAGGCCGAGGCCGCTCATGTAGAAGACCGTGGCCAGCCCCTGGTCGGCGATCCCGAGATTGACGTGCTCCAGCGCCACAACGTTGCCCACGTCCTCGGCGGCGCGGTCGTACTGCTTCACTCCCGGCTCGTGCATGGCCCGTCCCTCCTCAACCGCCCCAGTATAGGGACCGGACGGCGATACTGACAGGAGGCGACGCCGAGCGGCGCCAAATCTCAGGAAGGGCCGGACGGCGGTTCTTCGCCGGTACGCTCGAACGTGAAGTGATCGCGGATGTGACGGTTGAAGAACGCGCCTTTGGAAGACGCCGCCTTCATCGCGTCATAGGTCTTTTCCGGGACCCCGAGATAGCTGTAGCGACGCCGCGACTGGAAGACGATGTCGAGCGCGCGCCGCCGGCGGTCGTAGTGATAGGAGCGGATGACGGTCGAGGGCATGGACACACAACGCCGGAGGCCCCGTCGAGGATGCTCGTGGCCGCGCCTAGCGCGCCCGGCTGATCCGGCGCCACAGACCGAACAGGCCGACGCCGAAGGCCAGCGCCGCGCCGATGAGGAAGCCGCCGGCATAGCCTCCGGTGAGCGACAATGCCGCGCTGAACAGCAGTGGCAGGACCAGCGCGCCGGCATCGCCGAAGGCCAGGACGGCGCCCGTGGTCGCACCGATCCGGCCGACCGGCGACAGCCGCGCCACCTCGGCCAGCAGCACGCCGTGCCAGCTCACCGCGGTGACGCTGAGGGCGGTGGCGATCATCGCCGCGACCCAGGTCGGCCAGTCGGGATCGATCGAGGCCGTGAGCACCGCCGCGGCGGCCATACCGATACCGAGGAAGGCGAGCAGCGTTGCCGGCGCCACGAAGCGCGAGGCAAGCCAGCCCCAGCCGATGCGGGCGGGCACCGCCACGACGATGGCGATGGCGAAGACCTGTCCGGCGCGTTCAAGATCGTAGCCCAGGCCGCGCACCAGGTAGAGCACGAAGAAGCCGGTGAACAGCGACTGCAGCCCGACGAAGCTGAACATCGCGACGCACAGGATGCGCAGCGCCGGGTCGCGCAGCACCGAGACGACATTGGCCCGGATGTCGGCGGGCGAAAGCGGCTGGGCCGGATTGCGGTCGACGTCGAAGCCGGCGCGCAGCGGCTGCAGCGCCAGCACGATGAGGAAGCAGCTCAGCGCGATGACCAGCAGCGCCACCCGCCAGCCGGCTTCGACCACGAGCACCGGCGCCACCACACCGGCCAGCATCAGCCCGACCGGCACGCCGCACTGCTTGATCGAGAAGACCAGCGGCGCCAGGTGACGCGGGGCCAAGCGCCCCAGCAGATGCGAACTCGACGGTGTCGAGACCGCCTGCCCCAACCCGCCGATGAACGCTCCGACAGCAAACAGCGGCAGCCATCCCGGCGTGGTGAAGGCGAGCCCGATGCCCAGCGCGGCCATGCCGACCTGCGTCATGCGCACCGCGCCATAGCGCAGGATGAAGCCGCCGCAGCCCAGGGTCGTGAGAAAGGCCGCCACCGAACCGATCGCGAGATAGAGGCCGACCAGGGCCGCCTCGATGCCGAGATCGGCCACGATGGCTGCCGCGATCAGGGGCACCGTCGATCGCCCCAGGGTCGCGAAGGTCTGCTGCACCGTCATGGTGCCGAGCGCGACGTAGAGAGGACTGACGATGAGGCGACTCCGGCGATGCTTGGATCGAGAGTGCCGTCCCGCCTTCAGAAAGCAAACAGATTGTCGCGGAAGTGCGCGTGCGCGTACGCTGTGCGAACGAGGCCGCGCCTCTGCAGCTCCGGCACCAGCCCGTCGGTGATCTCCGCGACGTAACGACGGCTGAGCGGGCCGCTGAACATGAAGCCGTCGCCGCCCACCTGCTCCATCGCCTCTTCCATCACGTCGGCAACGCGCCGGGTCGTTCCGACCACCGGATGCTCGAAGCCGAAGCTGTAGTTGCTCGCGACCTCGCGAAGCGTGCGACCCTGGGCCAGGAAACGCTTCAGGGTGCCCTGCTGGCCGTTCGTCGTGAGCTCGGCCAGCGGCGCATCGAGATCGAAGGTCGAGAAGTCGATGTCGGTCAGGCTTCCCATCATGGCCAGCGTGATTTCCGGCGCGGCCTCGCGCTGCGCCTGCCGGCGGCGCACGCGATCCTGCGCTTCGGCGTCGGTCTCGCCCAGGGTCGGTGCAACCACGAACAGCACCTTGCAGCTGTCGGGATCACGGCCTTCCGCCGCCAAGCGGTTGCGCATGTCGTCGCGGAACGCCTTCATCTCCGCGACCGTGCCGAGCGCCGCGATCACGATGTCCATGTGCCGCGCGGCGAAAGCCTTGCCCTGCGGCGAGCCGCCGGCCTGAACGAGCACAGGCCGGCCCTGTGGCGGTCGCGCCGTATTGAGCGGTCCGCGCGAGGAGAAGAAGCGTCCCTTGAAGTCGATCGCCCGCACCTTGGCCGGATCGACGAAGGTGCCGCCCTTCTCGTCCATGACGACGGCGTCGGCGTCCCACGACGACCAGAGCTGCGTCGTCAGCTCGACGAACTCGTCGGCCATCTCGTAGCGCAGGTCATGTTCGAGATGTGCGTCGAGGCCGAAATTCTGGGCCGCGCGCTCCGCCGTCGAGGTCACGAAGTTGCAGCCGACGCGCCCGTTGGACATCAGGTCGAGCGTCGCGATCAGGCGCGCCAGCAGGAACGGCGGATAGAAGCTGGTGGAGATGGTCGGCACGATGCCGAGATGCCTCGTCGCCTGGGCGATCAGCGGGACCAGGGGCAGCGGATCGTTCTTCGGCGCGCGCAGGGCCCGCTTGAGATAGAAATCCATCGAGCCGCCGTAGTTGTCGGGGACGAAGACCGAGTCCTCGAGCAGCAGGCAGTCGAAGCAGGCGCGCTCCAGCGCCTTCGCCAGTTCGATGTGAAGATCGGGCTGCGCCCACTCGCGCGCATCGACGCCGGACCAGGGCTGGTTCCAGCCGTGCACGCCGAAACTGTTGCCGAGAAACCAGCCGAGATGGAAACGCGACGCTGCCAAGAATTGCCTCCGCCCTTGATCCGGGCTGAGATGCAATCGACGGACCAGCTAGGTTCGACGCAGTGAGATAGAATGGGAGCGTGCAACCCAGTTGCGCCCAAGCTTCGTCGACCTAGCAAGGTCATGAGCGCCCGCTGGAGTGGCGCGCTCCGATGAAGCCTCAGGCCTTGACCGTCATGTCGACGGTGCGCGCCTTGTGGGCGTAGAGGTCGATCTTGGACCACATGCGGGCGAGAGCCACGTCGTCGGCTTCCTTCTCGGTCGCGTAGGGCCCATGCCAGACCATGGACTCGGGCACCGGCTTGTTCCAGTTGGCGCGGCGATCCTCGATTTCATACTCGGCTTCGAACACGAACCACATACCCGGCATCGTCGACTCCAGTCCTTACGCGGCTTCCTTGTCCTTGCCCTCGCCCACGCGGGCGGCAAGCGAGGCGGCCATGAATTCGTCGAGGTCGCCGTCGAGCACCTTCTGGGGGTCCGAGCGCTCCACGTTGGTGCGCAGGTCCTTGACCATCTGGTAGGGCTGCAGCACGTAGGAACGGATCTGGTGACCCCAGCCGATGTCGGTCTTGCTGGCCTCGGCCTCCAGGCGCTCGGCCTCGCGCTTCTGCAACTCGACCTCATAGAGGCGGGCCTTCAGCATCTGGATGGCCTTGGCGCGGTTCTGATGCTGCGAGCGTTCCTGCTGGACGGCCACGGCGATGCCGGTCGGCAGATGGGTGATGCGCACCGCCGAGTCGGTCTTGTTGACGTGCTGGCCGCCCGCGCCCGAGGCGCGGTAGGTATCGACCCGCAAGTCCTTGTCGACCAGCTCGATCTCGATATTGTCGTCGACCTCGGGATAGACCCAGACCGAGGCGAACGAGGTCTGGCGCCGAGCATTGCCGTCGAACGGCGAGATGCGCACCAGCCGGTGCACGCCGCTCTCCGTCTTCAGCCAGCCATAGGCGTTGGGGCCCTCGACCTTGTAGGCGCAAGACTTGATGCCGGCCTCTTCGCCCGCGCTCTCCTCGAGCCAGCTCACCTTGTAGCCGCGGCGCTCGGCCCAGCGCGTGTACATGCGGGCCAGCATCTCAGCCCAGTCCTGCGCCTCGGTGCCACCGGCGCCGGCATTGATCTCGATATAGGCGTTGTTGCCGTCGGCCTCGCCTGACAGAAGCGTCTCGAGACGCGCCGCCTTGGCCTCACCCGTGGCCTCGCGCAGCGCCTTCTCGCACTCGGCAATGGTGGCCTCGTCCTTCTCGGCCTCGGCCATCTCGATCAGACCGACATTGTCGTCGACCGCCGCGCGCAGGCGCTTGATCGCACCGATCGATGCTTCGAGCTTGGTGCGCTCGCGCATCACCTTCTCGGCTTCCTTCGGATCGTTCCACAGCGCCGGATCCTCGGCGCGCGCGTTCAGTTCGTCGAGACGTACGACCGCCCGGTCGTAGTCAAAGACGCCTCCTGAGGAGTTCGAGCGACTCCTCGATCTCGTTCACCATCGCTTGGGCTTCGGCGCGCATTACGGATCCGTTTCGAACTGACTAATAGGTCTCGCCGGTGCCCGAGAGACCCGGACGCCGGGGGCTGCCCGCCTGCTGCGGACCCTGCGTGGGGTCTATAGCGGAATAAGGGGCCGATCCGTCAAGCGGTGTGACCATAAAGCCCTCCGAACCCGGCTCGGTGCCCGGCTTGAAGACCTCGTCGATCGTCCCGCCCTCGTAGCTGAAGCGCACCATGCGCAGGCCCGGCGGCACGCGGAACGGTGTCGGGGGCTTGCCCTTGAAGATCTCCTTGGCGATCGCCTCGTAGATCGGCACGGCGTTGCCGCCGCCGGTCTCCTGCGAGCCCAGCGTCCGCGGCTCGTCGAAGCCGATATAGACGCCAATGGTGATGTCGGGCGTGGAGCCCAGGAACCAGTTGTCGTGCGCGTCGTTCGTCGTGCCCGTCTTGCCGGCGATCGGGCGGCCGAGCGCGGCCAGGCGACCGGCGGTGCCGCGCACCGTGACGCCCTGCATCATGCTGACCACCTGATAGACCGACGCCGGGTCATGGAACGGCTTGCGCGCATCGACGAGTTCCGGCGCCGCGAGGGAGTTGCCGCCGCCCCCCGCCTCGCCGCAGCCCCGGCAGGTGCGCGGCTCGTGGCGATAGACGGTCTTGCCGTTGCGGTCCTGCACGCGATCGACCAGCGACGGCGTGATCTCGAGAGCGCCGTTGGCCAGCATCGCGTAGGCCATGGTCATGCGCAGCAACGTCGTCTCGCCCGCGCCCAGCGCCATCGGCAGGTAGGCGCCCATGTGGTCGGTGACGCCGAACTCCTTGGCGACGTCGACGACGCGCTTCATGCCGATCTGCTGGGCCATGCGCACCGTCATCAGGTTGCGCGACAGTTCGAGGCCGCGGCGGACGGTCGTCGGTCCCAGCATGTCGCCGCCATAGTTCTTCGGCGTCCACAGCGGCTGGCCGTAGCCCGGGTCGTAGACGAACGGCGCATCGAGCACGACCGAGGCCGGCGTGAAGCCCGCGTCCATCGCCGCGAGATAGACGAACGGCTTGAAGGCCGAACCCGGCTGGCGTGCAGCCTGGACGGCGCGGTTGAACTGGCTGCGCCCGTAGGACCAGCCGCCCGACATGGCCAGCACGCGGCCGGCCTGCGTGTCCATCACGACGACGCCGCCCTCGACGTTGGGCACCTGGCGCAGCGCATAGGTCTTGGGCGGATAGGGTTTCGCGTTGGCGCCGGCCGGCTTCTCGACCTTCTCGACGACGATCACGTCGCCCACCGACACGACGTCGCGCGGGCTGCGCGGCGCGGCGCCGACCGTCTGGTTCTGCAGGGTCGGCCGCGCCCAGGTCATCTCGGCGAAAGGCACGGTGCCCTCGCCGCCGTCGGGCAGGCCAACGAGTTGCACCGACTGCGCTTCGACCTTGCTGACGACCGCGAGCTGCCACGCGGCCGGCCCGGCGAGCGGCCGGCGTTGAACGAGGCGGGCGAACTCCTCTTCCCAGACGCTCATGTCGGGGATCTTGGCGTAGGGCCCACGCCAGCCGTGGCGGCGGTCGTAGCCGATCAGCCCCTCGCGCAGCGCATTGTCGGCGACGGCCTGGATGGCGGGATCGAGCGTCGTGCTGACGGTCAGGCCGCCCTCGTAGAGGCCCTTCTCGCCATAGGCCGCCATCAGGTTGCGGCGCACTTCCTCGGCGAAGAAGTCAGCCTGGGCCACCTCGGTGGTGCTGCGGCGGCGATACTGCAGCTTCTCGGCCCGGGCGGCCTGCTCCTCGGCGGCGGTGATATACCCGTCCTCGGCCATGCGATGCAGGACGTAGTCGCGTCGGGCGTAGGCTTCCTTCTCGTTGCGCACGATGTGGTAGCGGTTCGGCGCCTTCGGCAGGGCTGCGAGATAGGCGATCTCGGACAGAGACAGCTCGTCGAGCGACCGGTCGAAGTAATTGAGCGCGGCCTGGGCCACGCCGTAATTGCCCGATCCGAGATAAATCTCGTTCAGGTAAAGTTCGAGGATGCGCTCCTTCGAATAGGTCTCCTCGATGCGGAACGCGAGGATGGCCTCCCGGATCTTGCGCGACAGCGTCGCCTGGTTGGTGAGCAGGAAGTTCTTGGCAACCTGCTGGGTGAGCCCCGAGGCGCCCTCCGGCCGTTTGCCGGGGTTGGCGACGTTGGCCACCATGGCGCGGATGACGCCGATGAAATCGATACCGGGATGGGTGAAGAACCGCTGGTCCTCGGCCGCGACGAAGGCTTCGAGGACGCGCTTGGGCATGGCGTTGACGGGCACGAACACGCGCTTCTCGCGGGCATACTCGGCCAGCAGCTTCCCGTCCGCGGCGTAGAGCCGGGTGAGCGTCGCCGGCTGGTAGTCGGCAAGCTGCTTGTGGTCGGGCAGTCCATGGCTGAAATGCCAGAAGAGGCCTGCAACGGTGCCGGTGCCGACGATGAGAGCGGCGGTGGCAAAAGCCAGACAGATCTTGATGAAGTTGAGCACGGTCACTTTCTACGCGGCGCCCACAGGGCCTTCAATGTCGCAGAATGGCCAAGACTTATGCCTTTCTTGTGGCGCCGACCCCAAAATAGGCATCCACCGAGGCCCGAAGCGCGCGCGCCAGCGCCATCTGGTGCTGACGCACCGTCAGCAGTTTTTCGTCTTGCGAGTTGGAGAGATAGCCCAGCTCTACCAGTGCCGCCGGAATGTCGGGCGACGTCAGCACGGCGAACCCTGCCTGACGATGGGTGCGGGGCAGCAGCCGAACACCGTTGCGGGCGAAGGTGGCCACGACCGTGTCGGCCAGCCGCCGCGAATCGTTCACCGTCCCGCGCTGGCTCATCGCCACGAGGGTTTGCGCGACATTGTCCGGCTGGTCCGACAGCCTCAGGCCGGAAAGCGAAGCGCCGGCGCGGTTTTCGCGCGCAGCCAATGCCGCCGCTTCACGGTCCGTCGCCTCTTCCGACAGGGTGTAGACGGACGCCCCACGCACATCCCGGTCGCCGTGCGCGTCGGCGTGCAGGGACAGGAAAAGGTCGGCCCTGGCCGCCTGGGCACGGGCCACGCGTTCGCGCAGCGCGACATAGCTGTCGGTATTGCGGGACAGGAGAACCCGATAGCGGTTGCCGGCGAGCAACTCGCGCTGCAGATCGCGGGCGATGGCGAGGACGACACTCTTCTCCTGCGTGCCGCGCACGCCCAGGGCGCCCGGATCGCGCCCTCCGTGGCCCGGATCGAGGAATACCAGCTTCGGCTTGTCCATCGGGATCGCCGGTGTCGGCTTGGCGACCGACTTGGGCCGTCGCTTGGACGGCGCGGCCAAGGCGCCGCGAGCACCCATTCCAAGCACGCTCACGCCGGCCAGAACGGCGAGCAGATGGCGACGACGGAAGTCGGACATGGCAAACGCCAATGAAGAAAGAGAAGAAAATGATTCGAATATTGTTAAAGCGATACCAGAAGAAGATCGGTAATATCAATTTATTTCAATAGCTTAATTGAACCAATTCAAGGGACACAATCTTTTGATTGTCGACCCCTTTCCAACCCCGTATGTTGCGTACGCGAGCAGTCGCCGTCGTTCGTAGCGCGCCTTAGGGTCGCGCTCCGACGGCAGTTTCCGAGCCAGTCCAGGCTCGCGCCTTCGAAATATGGGGCGCGGCCGGTCTGCGGAGAGACTGTCAGGCAGGCGGTGGCTATCAGGAAACTCGAGGTTGGCAGGACCCAGTCGTGGTCCGGCGGCGCGGAGCTTCCCCGTCTTGGCCGGAGTTGGCCGTTCGACGGGTCGATGACGCGGCGCTCCCCTCGCACGACGGAGGCGGCATGGCCGCCGGTCGCTCGCACCGGTTGGGATCGGACGCCTCGGAGCGAGCCCATGGCAAGGCGTATGCTCATCGACGCAAGTCACCCGGAAGAAACCCGGGTCGTTGTGGTCGATGGAACGAGACTTGAAGAATTCGACTTCGAAACCGCGAGCCGCAAGGCCCTCAAGGGCAACATCTATCTCGCGAAGGTCATTCGCATAGAGCCGTCGCTCCAGGCGGCCTTCGTCGAGTATGGCGGGAACCGGCACGGCTTCCTGGCCTTCTCGGAAATCCATCCGGACTATTACCAAATCCCCGTCGCCGATCGCGAACGGCTGATCGCCGAGCAGCATCGCCTGCACGCCGAGGCCGAGGACGAGGAACCGCGCCGGAGAAACCGGGTCGATCGCACCGACATCGAGGAAGCCCGCGCCGATATCATCGAAGCCGCGGCGGACGACATCATCACGGCGGCGGCCGTCCCTGACGAAGCCCCTGCCAACGAGGTCCCTGGCGACGCCCGCGAGCGCGAGCCCGTCGTGGAAGCTGCGGCCAGCGAGGCCGTTGCCGCGGAAGCGCCGGCGCCCGAGGCCCCGACTGTCGAGGCCGCCGCTGTCGAGACGGCTCCTCCGGCCGAGCCCGCCCCGCCGGCCGAGCCCATCGTCGCCGAAGCCGCGCCCGCGAGCGAACCCGAGCCACAGGCCCAGGCCGCGGAAATCCCGGTCGAGCGGATCGACGGTCCCGTTCATGTCGAGACGGCCGAAGCGCCGGTATCCGAGCCGGCAGCCGCACCCGCGGTCGAAGGCGAGACGACCGCCGTCGCCGAGGCTTCGGAACAAGCGTCCGAACAGGCTGCCGAATTCACCGGCGAGGCCTCGCCGTCCGAGTCGACAGATCCGGCCGAGGCGCCCCAGCCCGACGTCACGGTCGAGACGCTGGGCGGCGACGAGGTGGTCGAGGAGCGTGAGACGCGCGAGCGTCGTCGCCGCAACCCGATCCGCCAGTACAAGATCCAGGAAGTCATCAAGCGCCGGCAGATCCTGCTGGTGCAGGTCGTCAAGGAAGAGCGCGGCAACAAGGGCGCCGCCCTCACCACCTACCTGTCGCTGGCCGGCCGTTATTGCGTGTTGATGCCGAACGCCGGCCGTGGCGGCGGAATCTCGCGCAAGATCTCCAATCCGTCCGATCGCAAGCGGATGAAGGAGATCCTGGCCGACCTCGAAGTGCCGCAGGGCATGGGCGTGATCCTTCGCACCGCCGGCCTCGAGCGCTCCAACATCGACATCAAGCGCGACTACGAATACCTGTCGCGCCTCTGGGATTCGATCCGCGAGATCACGATGCGCTCGACCGCGCCGGCGCTGATCTACGAGGAAGGCGACCTGATCAAGCGGTCGCTGCGCGACATCTACGATACCGACATCGCGCAGGTCCTGGTCGAGGGCGAGGCGGGCTTCCAGGCTGCCGCCGAGTTCATGCGCCAGCTCGTGCCGCATCAGGCCAACAAGGTCGAACTCTACCGGGAGCCGATTCCCCTCTTCCACCGCTACCAGGTGGAATCGCAGTTCGATGCCATGCATTCGCCGACGGTGCAGCTCCGCTCCGGCGGCTACATCGTGATCAATCCGACCGAGGCGCTGGTCGCCATCGACGTCAACTCGGGCCGTTCGACCAAGGAACGCAACATCGAGGAGACGGCGCTCCGCACCAACCTGGAAGCGGCCGAGGAAATCGCCCGCCAGGTCCGCCTGCGCGACCTCGCCGGCCTGATCGTGATCGACTTTATCGACATGGAGGAGACGCGCCACCAGCGCCAGGTCGAGCACAAGGTCAAGGACTCGATGCGCTCGGATCGCGCGCGCATCCAGATCGGCCGCATTTCGGCCTTCGGCCTTCTCGAAATGTCGCGCCAGAGGCTGCGTCCCAGCCTGCTGGAACATTCGACCGAGGTGTGCCCGCACTGCGCCGGCAGCGGCCGCATCCGCTCGCTCGAATCCGCCGCGCTGCACGCGCTGCGGGCGATCGAGGAAGAAGGCGTGCGCCGCCGGTCCAGCGAGATCGCCGTCAGCGTCCCGCCGAACGTCGCGCTCTACCTGCTCAACCAGAAGCGCCATTCGCTGTCGGAGATCGAGCATCGCTACGGCTTCACGGTGATCATCGAGGCCGATGACGAGCTCCATGCCGCCGATTGCGAGATCGAGCGCGTGCGCTCGCGCCGCGAGGATCATCGCAGCAGCGACCGCCCCGCCCCCGAACTGGCGCGTGCCAGCTACGACGAGACGTCGGGCGACGAGGCGACGAGCGACGAGTCCGACCGCGGCGAGCCCGGCGAGGACGAGGAGCGCGGCGAGCGTGGCGAAGAGCGCAGCGCGGGCGAGGAAGGCGACGGCCGCAGCCGTCGTCGCCGCCGTCGCCGGCGTCGTGGTGGCCCCCGCGAGGATGGGGACGATTCGGATCGTCGCCGGGAGACCGCCGGGGAGGCCCGCGAGGGCGAAGAGCCCACCTCCGACGAACCACGCCTCAACGGCGCGGCCGAGGGCGACGGGCCCAACGGCCAGGATGCGGAGCGGGAAGTCGCCCGCGCCGACGACGAAAGCGCCGACAATGCCGACGGCGAGAGGCCGGAAGGCGAGGCCAATGGCGACGATCGCGGCGGCAGCCGCCGTCGCAGGGGTCGCCGGGGCGGACGCCGCCGGCGCCGCGACAACGAGGACGGTGAGCCGATGCAGGGCGAAGCCCAGGCATCCGGCCTGGAAACCGACGGGGGGTACGCCGACGGGCAGCACGAGGCACCCGCCTCGAACGGCCACGACGCCGCCGAACCCAATGGTCGCCAGGAGCCGCCGGCTGCGCCGCCGGTACCGATGGAAGGCCTGCCGGTCGAACACATGCCGGTGGAGCGGGCGCCTTACGATCCGGGCCCGCCGGTGAACGTGGAAGCCGCGCCGCCTCCGACGGCACCGGCACCGGAGATGAGTGCCGAGCCGGTGGTCGCATCGGCGCCGCAGCCGATCGCCATCCCTGAACCGGAACCGGCCCCCGCGCCGGCGCCGCCGCCGGTCCCCGTGATCGACGCGCCGCCGGAGAAGCCCAAGCGCGGCTGGTGGCGCCGCTAGGCAGGAAACTCACCTTGCGTCGCCGCTCCCTGATCGCCGGCGCAGCCGTGCTCTCTCTCGGTGGCGCGGCGAAGGCAGATACTTTCCCGAACGGCCCGATTCGTATCATCGTGCCGTTCGGCCCAGGGTCGGCCACCGATCAGAGCGCGCGCAACATCGCCGACGGCCTCAACAAGGCCTTCGGCGTCCCAGCGGTGGTCGAGAACAAGCCGGGCGCCAACGGCGCGATTGCGGCCGACGTCGCGGCCAAGGCGAAACCGGACGGCCAGACCATCTTCGTCTGCTCCAACACCGCCGCGGCGTCCAACGTCGCGCTGATGAAGTCCCTGCCCTACGATCCGCTGAAGGATTTCGACCCGGTCACCCTCATCGGCCGCGCGCCGGTGTTCATGATCGTCAATCCCAAGGTCGAGGCGAACACGGCGGCCGAGTTCGTGGCCCTGTGCAGGCGCCAGCCGGGCCGCATCAACTTCGGCTCGGGCAGCGCCTCGACCCGCATCTCGGGCGAGCTGCTGAAGGCCAAGGCCGGCATCGACATGGTCCACGTCCCCTACAAGAGCACGCCGGCGGCGCTCCAGGACACGATGGCCGGCCACGTCCAGATGTGCTTCGCCGATCCGGTGACCAGCCTGCCCCAGGTCAAGGCGGGCACCGTGCGCTGCCTCGGCGTCGGCAGCCGTGGCCGCTACAAGCTGACACCGGACATTCCGACCCTGATCGAGCAGGGCGTTCCCGACTTCGAACTGATGACCTGGACCGGCATCCTCATGCCGCGCGGCGTGCCGCAGCCCGTGATGGCGAGGCTCCGGGAGACCATGCTCAAGTCCATCACCGATCCCCTCTATGTCGAGCGCCAGGCGCAGGCCGGCTCGGAGATCGCGCCCTGCTCCCCCGAGGAGATGCGCCGGATCATGGTGGCGGAAATCGAGCTCTATCGCGAGATGATGAAGGTCGCCGGCATCGAGCCGGAATGAGATGGCGGCCAGGATGCCGGCTCGTCCCGCCCTTTCCAGTCGTTATATTTGATTATATATATCGACGGTCGTAGATCGACAGGCACACGTCGAGAGCAGTCCAGAGGATCGAACCATGCAGCACGCGAAGCACTTCTACATCGACGGCAAATGGGTGGACCCGATCGTGCCCGCCCTGCTCGACGTCATCGATCCGTCGACCGAGGAGGCGTACGTCCAGATCTCGGTCGGCAGCGCCGCCGACGTCGATCGCGCCGTGGCCGCCGCCAAGGCGGCCTTCCCGTCCTTCGCCCGCACCAGCCGCAAGGAGCGCCTCGAGCTGCTGCGCGCCATCCTGGCGGAGTACAACAAGCGCCGGAACGATGTCGGCGACGCCATCTCGCGCGAGATGGGCGCGCCGCTCGAGTTCGCCCGCACCATCCAGGCCGGCCGCGGCACGGCGCATCTCGAGCGCATGATCTCGGTGCTCGAGACCTATCCGTTCGAGACCGTCGAAGGCACGACGCTGATCGCGCGCGAGCCGATCGGCGTCTGCGGCCTCATCACGCCGTGGAACTGGCCGACCAACCAGATCGCCTGCAAGGTCCTGCCGGCGCTGGCCGCCGGCTGCACCATGGTGCTGAAGCCTTCGGAAGAGGCACCGATCGACGCCCTCGTCTGGACCGAGATCATGCACGCGGCCGGCACGCCCAGGGGCGTCTACAACATGATCCAGGGCGCCGGCTCCGTGGTTGGCGAGGCGATGTCGAGCCATCCCGACATCGACATGATGTCGTTCACCGGCTCGACCCGCGCCGGCATCCGCGTGGCCCAGGCCGCCGCCGTCACGGTCAAGCGCGTCGCCCAGGAGCTGGGCGGCAAGTCGGCCAACATCCTGCTGCCCGACGTCGACTTCCAGATGGCGGTCACCAAGGGCATCAACAGCATGATGGTCAACTCGGGCCAGTCCTGCACCGCTCCCAGCCGCATGTTCGTGCCGCTGGATCGCCACGACGAGGTGAAGCAGATCGCCAAGGCGGCAGCCGAGAAGTTCGTGGTCGGCAATCCGCAGGACCCGGCCACGCGGCTCGGTCCCGTGGTCAACGAGTCCCAGTTCAACAAGATCCAGGGCCTGATCCAGAAGGGCATCGAGGAAGGCGCGGAACTGGTGACCGGCGGCCCCGGCCGTCCGGAGAACCTGAACCGCGGCTACTATGTGCGGCCGACCGTGTTCGCGGGCGTCACCAACGACATGACGATCGCGCGCGAGGAGATCTTCGGGCCGGTCATCTGCATCCTCCCCTACAAGGACGAGGAAGAGGCCATCCGTCTCGCCAACGACACGATCTACGGCCTCGCCGCCTACGTGCAGGGCGCCGATCTCGAGCATGCCCGGAAGGTCGCCGCACAGATGCGGGCGGGCAACGTGCATGTGAACTATCCGATGGGCGACACGGCGGCCCCGTTCGGCGGCTACAAGCAATCGGGCAATGGCCGCGAGTACGGCAAGTGGGGCCTCGAGGAGTTCCTCGAGACCAAGGCGGTCATCGGCTACAAGGCCGCCTGACGCTCCAACCTCGATCGAGCGGCCGGCGCGGGCACACGCGCCGGCCGCTCGGCAGCGCCCAGCGGTCGCACCGCCTTGCGCTGGCATCCCCAACTCGACGTCGCCATACTTCGCCCATGCAGCATACAGAACGCCAGCCCCCGTCCGTCGACATCGCAATCGTCGGCGGCGGCGCCAGCGGCGTGCTGCTGGCCGCCCAGCTCGTCCGCAAGAGCAAGCTCCGCGTCGCCCTGATCGAGCGCAGCGGGCATCCCGGCCTCGGGGTGGCCTATTCGACCCGGTGTCGGGGCCACCTGCTGAACGTGCGCGCCAGCGACATGACGGCGCTGGTCGATGAACCCGATCATTTCGTGAAGTGGCTGGCGCGGGACGGCGGCGCGCTGGGCCCCACGGACTTCGTGCCACGCGCCGACTACGGGCGTTATCTCCAGGACCTGCTGAACGAATCGCTGGAACGCGCGCAAGGCCGGCTGCAGATCGTGACCGGGGACGTGACCGCCGCCCACGAAAGCACCGACGGCGTCTCGCTCGACATTTCCGGGCACGACGTCCCGTTGTTCGCCCGCAGGGCCGTCCTGGCGACCGGGCATCGCCCGCCCTCGAAGGATTCCGGCGCCTATCATGGCAATCCCTGGCGCGAAGAGGCCGTCGCGGGCCTTGCCCCCGATGCGTCCATCCTGCTGATCGGCACCAGCCTGACGATGATCGACGTGCTGATCTCGCTGATGGAACACGGCCACAAGGGACCCATCGTCGCCCTGTCCCGGCGCGGGCTGTTGCCGCATCACCATCCGCCGGCGCCGATCCCCACGCCCGACGCCGACACGCGCGATCTCTTCACCGGCAGCCTGTCGCAACGCACCGCGCGGTTCCGCGCCAAGCTGCGGGCCGGCCTGGGCTGGCCGGGCCTCATGCAGCTTCTGCGGCCGCACAACAACGAACTCTGGCACGGGCTTGACCTCGACCAGCGGCGGCGCTTCCTGCGCCATCTGCGTCCGTGGTGGGACATCCACCGGCATCGCGTCGCGCCGCACATCGGTGAGGAGATAGATTCCGCGCTGGCGCGGGGTCAGCTCTCGATCGTCTCGGGGCGGATCGAGATCGGGCACACGACGGCCGACAAGGTCGACGTCACCATCATCCGTCGCGGCTCGACCGAGCCGGAACAGCGCAGCTTCGACCGGGTCGTCGACTGCCGCGGCCCCCGCAACGAGGTCGACGTCCGCCTGCCCCTCCACGCTCAACTGGTGAAGGACGGTCTGCTGCGACCCGATCCACTCAACCAAGGCCTCGACATTGCCGAGAACGAAGCGCTGATCTCGCGGGCGGGTCTCCCCTCGAAGCACCTCTTCGTCCTGGGACCGCCGACGCGCGGGCGCTACACCGAAATCGTGGCGATCCCCGACATCCGGATCCAGGCGGCAGACATCGCCGACCAGCTCGTCGCACAGCTGCGCGAGCCGTCTGGTCTTGCTGCCAGTCCCGCCGCATAATTCCCGGATGGGACGCCGACCAGCCAAAGCCGCGGCCAAGCCGGCCGACAAGACTTCCTTGCATCTCCGCATCGATTTCGGCGGCGACCGCTCGATCGGCCCCGGCAAGGTCCGCCTGCTCGAGCTGATCAACGAGACCGGATCGATCTCGGCCGCGGGTCGTGCGCTCGCCATGTCCTATCGCCAGGCCTGGCTGCTGGTCGACGAGATGAACCAGATGTTCCGCGAGCCTGTGGTCACCGCCCAGACCGGCGGCGGTGGCGGTGGCGGCACGTCGGTCACGGAGACCGGCAACGATATCGTCCGCCTCTACCGCGAGATGGAGCGGCGGGCCTACGGCGCCTCGTCCCCCGAAATCCGCTCGCTGGCCCGCCTGCTCACCCCTCCCGACGCCAAGCTCCACTAGAATGCCCGGCGCGCCCTGCCCGGCAGGCGGCTTGCGCCCTCATTCGTTATATCTTACTGGATATAGCGTCATTCACGGCAGCGAGAGGTCGGTCATGGAGATCGTCGGCAAGGGTTTGACGGACTGTCAGGTGGACCCGACAGGCGTTTCGTTCCGCCTCGGTTTCGAAAGCGTCGACGGCCAGCCGGCCTCGGTGGTCCTGCCGGTCGATTGCCTGCGCGCGCTCCTGATGACCCTGCCCCACGTGATCGAGAAGGCGCTGAAGGCCCGCTACAAGGACGATACGCTGAAGGTCGTCTATCCGATGGGCGGCTTCTCGCTCGAGGCTGCCGCCGGCAGCACCAGCACCATCCTGACGATGAACACACCCGATGGATTCAAGGTCTCCTTCGCCCTGACGCCGGAGGATGCCGGCGGGCTCGCCACGTCGCTGGTCGGGATCGACCCTGCTCAGCCGCGCGCGACCTTCAACTAGAGGCCCTCGGGTGATGAGGGACGGAGAGCCACGGATCGATTTTGGCCAGGCCGCAGAGGTCACCGGCGAATTGCTCGCGCAGGACAACGCCGTGATGCTCACCCTGCTCGGCCATGATGGCAGGCGTTCCACCCTCACCATCCCGGCCGCGGACCTGCAGCGGCTGGTGCCGCTCCTCCTCCTGCTGGGCCGTGCCCTGCCCCAGCATGAGTTGTCCGATCCCACCAAGCTCTCGCTGGTGCCAACCGATTCGCTGAGCGTCGGCGGCCTGCCCGGGGGGCGAGACCCTGCTCGCCGTCGCCGTCGGTCCCGCCACGGTCGGCTTCTCGATGCCTGCCTCCGCCGCCCAGAAGCTGGGACGGTCGCTGCTCCTCGCCGGCCGCAACGCGGCCGGGGCTACTTCAATACAGTGAAGCCCTGCTTCTCGAAGAACGGCTTGGCCGCCGGGGTCTTGAGGTAGTCGACGAAGGCCTGTGCATCCGGATTGCTCGAACTGGCCAGCAGCGCCATCGGGTAGATGATGGCCGGATGCGAATCGGCCGGGAAGGCCCCGACGATGCGGACGGCCGGGTCGGAAGCCGCGTCGGTCTTGTAGACGATGCCGAGCGGCGCCTCGCCGCGCGAGACCAAGGTCAGCGCCATGCGGACATTCTCGGCCTGGGCCACGCGATCGGAAACCGACGGCCAGACGCCGAGATATTGCAGCGCCGCCTTGCCGTATTTGCCGGCCGGCACGGCGTCGACGTTTCCCATGGCCAGGCGGCCGTCATTGCCCAGCGCGCCACGCAGGTTGAAGCCCTTGTCGATCTTGAGGTCGACCTTGGAATCCTTGCCGGCGATCAGGACGATCTGGTTGCCCAGATAGTCCGATCGGCTGGCCGGCTTGATGAGCTTGCGCTCCGCGACATAGTCCATCCACGGCACGTCGGCCGAGATGAAGATGTCGGCGGGAATGCCGCTCTCGATCTGCTTGGCCAGTGCCGAACTGGCGGCATAGGAGATCTTCGTGCTCTTGCCGGTCTGCCTCGCCCAGGTGGCCGAGGCCTCGTCCAGCGCGTTCTTGAGGCTGGCGGCGGCGAGGATCACGACATCCTTGCCCTGCGCGGCGGCCTGGTGCGCCAAGCCACTCGCCGAAAGGACGAAGGCAGCCGCAGCGAGGGCAGACGTGAAAGCCCGACGGGTACCCAGCATGTAGTCCTCCAGTTCAAACGACGCGCGATATATCTCATTTAACATATCGATGATCCACCGGATTCGCTTTGTGACTGCATCTAACCTCTTCGCTATGCTTCATTGGATATAAATACGGAGCGGCCTATAGTTCGAGCGTCAATCAGGAGGGCACATGCGTATCAGCGCGAGGAACCGGTTGAAGGGCACGATCGTCGAGGTCAGGAAGGGTCAGACGACCGCTCATGTCCGGATCGACGTGAAGGGCACCATCGTCAAGGCCTCCGACGTCATGGTCGGCCTCGACAACTAGCCTGCCATGGTCCGGCTCGACGAAATCCGCCGGGGCGAACGGGCGGTCGAACTACCGGACCGCTTCGACGCCACCCTCCATTTCATCGGACGTATCCGCACGCCGTGGACGTCGCGGCTGGAGACGCCGCGGCAGGGCCGCCTCGACGGTCCCACCTGTCGTCTCGAGTTCGATGCTCGTTGGGCCGACGGCCTGCAGGGCATCGCCGGGTTCGAGCGGTTGGAGGTCCTTTACTGGTTGCACGAATCGCGGCGCGACCTCATCCACCAGAGCCCGCGCAACGACGGCGAGGCACGCGGCGTCTTCTCGCTGCGGACGCCGGTGCGTCCAAACCCCATCGGCACGTCGATCGTCCGGCTCGTGAAGATCGAGGGACCGGTCCTGTTCGTGCGCGGCATGGACTGTCTCGACGGCACGCCACTGCTCGACGTGAAACCCGACCGCACCCTGTTCGAGCCGCTGGCGCCGGCCCAGCCCGGCGACTTCCAGGTGGGCGACACGTGACGCCACCGTCGCTCGACACGTGCCCGCGACGGCCCGGCTGCCTGTCGCGGCTGCTTGGCGGTCGCCCGGCCTATGTCAGGCGGCGTAGCGGCTTTCGCTGAGCGCCGGCCACAGCTCGTCCTTGCCGGCCCTGGCGTAGGATTCGCCGATCTTCTCGCCCCAGAAGCTCTCGCTGCCGAAGTCGCGGCGCCACACCCAGAGCCTGCGCGTGTAGTGATGCAGGATGTGCTCATGGGTGAAGCCCATGGCACCCATCGACTGGTGCGAGATGGCCGCGATCCGGTGCGCGAAGTCGGAGCACTGGGTCTTGGCGGCGGCGATCGAGAAGCTACCCCCCTTCTCCAGCCCGCCCTCGTCGGCGTCGCGAGACGCGGACTCCGCCGAGGCGATGGTTGCAGCGACGTAGCTCGCCAACTCGGCCAGCATGTGCTGGATCGCCTGGAAGGTCGAAATCGGGCGCCCGAACTGGACGCGCTGCTTGCAGTATTCCGTGGCCGTCACGAGCACCTTGTCCGCGGCGCCCGCCATCTGCATGGCGCGGGCGAGTGCGGCGAGTTCGAGCGCGCGCCCGGCGCTGACCGGCGAGGCGCCGGAGAATTCCGGCGTCGCGCCGTCGAAGGTCACGGTGCCGTAGGGCTCGCCGGCATGGCTGGGCGCGTCCTGGATCGCCACCGCGTCGCGCGGCACGACGACGAGCGTCGACTTGCCGCCCGCCGTGACGATCCCTACGAAGCGCTCGGCGACGCCCGCGAAGGGCACGCGCGCGACCTTGCCCGAGACGCGGTTGCCCTGCAGCGACAGCTCGCCCAGAGCGACCGTCGACGGGCCGCCGGCAGGCTTGCCGCCCGCGGCCGCCACCAGCAGGTTGGCGAGCGCGGTCTCGGCGACCGGCACGGGCACGGCATGCTCGCCGGCCACGCGCAGCAGCGCCATCAGGTCGGCCAGCGTTCCGCCCACCCCTTCCTGTTCCTCGGGCACCGCGATCAGCGGCAGCCCCATCTCCTCGATCTCCCTCCAGAGATCGACGGGCCAAACGCCCTTCTCGACGCCGTTCACGATGTCCTTGCCGGCGCGCTCGGCGAAGAAGCGGCTGGCGGTTTCCAGCAGCATGTCACGGGTATCGCGGTCCATGATCTTTCTCCTTCAGCGCAGTCCGAGGCCGCGGGCGACGATGCCGCGCAGGACCTGGGTGGTGCCGCCCTGGATGGTGTAGCTCGGCGCCATCATCGAAGCGTATTGCGCGACGTCGAGGAAGTCGGCGAGATCGTCCTCGGTCGTGGCGTCGGATTCGGCCAGCGTGCGCGCGATCTCCGGCAGGTCCTGCTGGTAGATCGTGCCGAGATCCTTCACCAGCGACGCCTCGATGGCGGGCGACTTGCCGCCCTGCATCATGCCAGCGACGGCGGTCGACATCTGCCGCAGGGTCCACAGGCGCGCGATCAGGCGGCCCAGGATGGCGCTCGCGCGCTTGGACGGCTGGCGGCCGAGCACCCGTACCAGCTCACGCAGCACGTAGACGTTCTGCATGAAGCGTTCGGGACCCGAGCGTTCGAACGCCAGCTCGCTCGTGACCTGCAGCCAGCCGTCGCCCTCATTGCCGATCAGGCAATCCTCGGGGATGAAGGCGTCGGAGAAGGTCACCTCGTTCCAGTCGTGCCGGCCGGCGAGATTGATGATCGGCCGAATGGTGACGCCCGGGGTCTTGAGGTCGACCAGGAGCTGGCTCAGCCCCTTGTGGCGGTCGCCATGCTGTCCCGAGGTGCGCACCAGCGTGATGCAGTAGTGGTTGCGATGCGCGCCGGACGTCCAGACCTTGGTGCCGTTGACGCGGAAGCCGCCCGGCACCGGCTCGGCGCGGGTGCGCACGGAGGCCAGATCGGAGCCGGAATCGGGCTCGCTCATGCCGATGCTGAAGTAACATTCGCCGCGCACGATGCGCGGCAGGATGGCCTGGCGCTGCTGTTCCGTGCCGAACTTCAGCAGCAGGGGTCCCGACTGGCGATCGGCGACCCAGTGCGAGCCGGCCGGCGCGCTGTTGCCGAGAAGCTCCTCGGTCACGACCAGGCGGTCGAGGAAAGAGCGCTCGGCGCCGCCATACTGCTTGGGCCAGGTGATGCCGAGCCAGCCCTTGGCGCCCAGAGCCCGGCTGAACTCGGGCGACGGCGTGTTCCAGCTGGCGAAGCGATCCTCGGACTGGATCTTGGGCAGCGTCTCCTTGAGAAACGCGCGGACCTCCCCGCGCAGGGCCTCGGCCTCGGCGGGGAGATGGAATGGCGGGAACTCGAGCTTGGGAATGGACATCATCATCTCGATGGTTGGATGCCTCATCTCTGTCGGCTAATCCTGTGCCGCGCAACCCGTGAGTTTCGAGGGTCGAATGCCCCGCCGTCCACCACGCCTGCCGCCGCTCTTGGCGGAATTCGACGATGACGAACGCGACGCCGTCCTGGCCGCCAACCGTGCCTTCTACAAAGCCTTCAACGATCGCGACGCCGCAGCCATGGATCAGATCTGGGCCCCTACGGGCTCCGTCATCTGCCTGCATCCGGGCCAGGCCCCCCTCCACGAGCGGGCGGAGATCATGGCGAGCTGGCGCGCCATCATGAAGCACCCCGAGGCGCCGCGCGTGCGCTGCACCGAGGAATGGGTCGTCGGCCGGCCGGGCCTCGCGCTCGTCATCTGCCGCGAGATCCTGCCGAACGGCCAGCTCATGGCGAGCAACCTCTATGTTCGCCTGGCCGACGGCTGGCACATGGCAAGCCACCATTCCGGCCCCGTGCCGCCGGTCGCGACCGAACGCGCGGCTCCGACCGCCGCAGCGGTTCCGACGCGGGACCGGCGCAGGCTGCACTAGCGGGAAATGGGACCGCCGGCGCGCAGCAGCGGCTTCAGCCGCGCGTAGGGAATGTCGACCGTATACGGGCCGGCCGAGTAAGGACCGACCTCGTACTGGTTGAAGTAGATCTGAAGCTTGTCGGCCTGCCAGCAGAAATGGCCGCTGGTGTTGACCGTCTTGGTCAGCTTGGTGGGCTGCAGCGCGTCCTCGAAGCCGGGATTGTCGACGAACTGCTTCTTGAGGTCCGCACCGACGATCGCGACCACTTCCTTCAGCCACGGCGAGCCCGGCGCGAACACGCCGTCGGGCATGACCGTCTTGCCGGTGCGCAGGTCGACCAGGGTGCAGCTCGTGCTGCCATACCCATGGGCGCCGCCGGTGAATGCCCAGAAGGTCAGCGCCACGGTGACGACATTGGGATCGGGGCGGAACAGGGCATAGCCCTGCTCGGCCTGCCATTCCTGCTCGCGATCGAGGCCGGCATCGGCCGTCGGCGTGGTTTCGCGCGCAGCCTTCGCCGCTGCCTCGGCAAAGGAGCGATTGATCGCCGTGAAGTCGGCGGTCGTGCCGGCGAAGCGCGGGTAACGCAGGTCGATCGTATAGGTCACCTTGCCGACCGTCCCGCTCCGCTCGATCGACTGATCCTCGACGAAGGGATAAGGCCCCGCGGCCGCCGCCTTCAGGTCGGCGATGCGATCGGCATAGCGCGTCTTCAGGCAGCGCCCGATGACGTCCGGATCGTCGTTCGGCACGCAGGCACGGTTGCGGCCGACGATCCAGCGGACCTGGCTCTTCTCCAGACTCTCCTTGGCCGGGCCGCTCAGCTTGGCCAGCAGCGCCGCATAGAGGCCGGACAGTTCGCGGTCGGCTTTCGCCATGACCGGGTCCTTGCAGATCGCCCGCTCTGCGCCGTTGGAGGCCTTCGCACAATCGAAGCTCGGCCCACCTTGCGCCAGGGCCGCGAGCGGCGCGAGAGCGAACAGGGCTGCAACGGCGAACGCCCTCACACCCGCCTCCATTGCTTCAGGCGGCGCACAGCCTCCTCCATCTCCGCGGTCGAGCCCGCGAAGGAGATGCGCAAGGTGCCGGCTCCCCGTGCGCGGTCGAAGTCCACGCCCGGCGTCGTCGCGACGCCCGCTTCGCGCAGCATGCGGCTGCAGAAGTCGCGGCTGTCGTTGGTGAGATGCGAAACGTCGGCATAGATGTAGAAGGCACCCTGCGCGGGCGTGAGGCGGTCGAGGCCGGCCGCCGGCAAGCCGGCCATGAGCAGGTCGCGATTGGTGCGATAGCGCTTCACGTGCCCGTCGAGCTCATCGCGACACTCGAAGGCGGCGAGCGCCGCATGCTGGCTGAGCGTCGGCACGGAAATGAAGAAGTTCTGCGTCAGCCGCTCGATCGTCCGCACCATGTCGGGCGGCACGACCAGCCAGCCCACCCGCCATCCGGTCATGGAGAAATATTTGGAGAAGCTGTTCACCACGATCGCCGTATCGGACACCTCCACCGCCGAGTGGGTTTCGCCTTCGTAGACGATGCCGTGGTAGATTTCGTCCGAGATCAAGCGCACGCCGTTGGCGTTGCACCAGTCGGCCAGCCCCTTCAGTTCCGCGCGCGTCACCATCGTGCCGGTGGGATTGGAAGGACTCGCCAGGATCAGCCCGTCGAGCCGACCGGCTTTTTCCAGGGCGGCGACCGTAGGCTGGAACCGATCTTCCGCCGAGGTCGGCAGGTCGACCGTCTCGAGATTGAGCGCCGCCAGGATGTTGCGATAGGCCGGATAGCCCGGCGCCGCGAGCGCCACGCGGTCGCCGGCATCGAAGCTCGCCAGGAAGGCCAGCGGAAAGCCGCCGGACGAGCCCGTCGTGACGATCACCCGCTCCGGCGCAACGTCGGCGCCATAGGTCTCGCGATAGTGCCGCGCAATACGCTCGCGCAGCGCGGGCATGCCCAGCGCCGCCACATAGCCGATCCTGTCCGCGTCGAGGGCGGCGTGCGCTGCCGCGAGCGCCCCCTTCGGGGCGGGCGTGCTCGGCTGGCCGACCTCGAGGTGGATGACCGTCTCGCCCGCCGCTTCCTTCTCTGCAGCGGCGGCCATCACGTCCATGACGATGAAGGCATCGACGCCACCCGAGCGCCGCGAAAGCTTGCCCGACATGTCGCCGTCTATTGTGCGATCGTCGAGAGGCCGGCACCGGCGGGGTCGGCGCCCGTTCGGCAGGCTTCGGGTTTGCCACGCAGGCCCGAGGGGCAGGCGATGGCATTCACGAACCCGCCCTGGGCCCGCCGGTTTGCAAGCACGGTCGCCAGGTTGCGATCGTTATCGATGACTTCGCGCGCCACGAAGCCGACAGCCTGCGCCGCGGTCGGCCCGCCGCCGCCCGCTCCCGCAAATGTGAACTCGCCATTGCCGGGATTGGCGATGATCAGCGGACTGACCGAAGCCGCCTCGGGATTGGGCGAGCCGAGCATGATGCCGCTACCGGGTACGACGACACGCGCGCCGAAGAGCTGCCCCATCGAGACCGCGCACGCCGCCGCACCGCCCTTGCTGTCGACGGCGGCAAAGCCGGCGAAGCCACCGGAGTCGACCGGCGTGCCGCCAGCCGGCTGCTGCCCATTCCAGCCCGCGAGAGCCGACGAGCCGGCCGCGGGCGAAGGCGCGACGTAGACGCGGCTGCGATACTGACTGACGGACATCGGTTCCGACGCGATCGGCAAGGCTGCGCGCAAAGAATCGACCGGAAGGCTGCCGCCGGCCTGGGAAACCTGCTCAGAAAAGGTGCGCGCCAGAGCGCCCTGGAAGAATTCCGCTCCGCCGCGCTGGCGGATGCTGCCCAGCACCGAAGCGAGCTCAGGCTGGGTGAGCAGCGAACCCTCCGACGCGTTGCCGAAGATCCGGCGGGCCTCGGCGTCCGCCCCGAGCAGGGCCCCGCCGGCCTGCAGATCGCGCGCCAGCGCCCGCGACACCGGGAAGCCGAAGCGCGCCAGGCGCTCGGCCGGCGCCACGGTCTGTTCCCAGCGCAACTGGCCATGACGGACATGCATCAGGGTGATGGCGCGCACGCCCGTCGGCACCGCGAAGGGCGTGCCCTTGACGGCGCCCGGCGCCGCGACCGGCGGGAAGATGAAAGCTTCGGCCTTCTTCGTCTTGTCATTATGGACGACGCACGCGCCGGACGCGCCCAGCGATGCGGCCGACGGCAGGGTCACCGAGAGTGCAAAATACATGGCGACGGCGGCGTCGGTGGCGTTTCCACCGGACTCAAGGATCTCGCGTCCGACCTCGGCCGCCCGGCTCTCCTCGGCCGTGGTCGCGGCAAAGCTGCTGCCCTTGGTGGTCGGCGAGAAGGTTCGCTTGTTCTGCGCCAGACCGGCGGGATTTTCGGCATTCTCAGCGCGATCCCGCGCGCGGTCTGTCTCACTAAAGCCACAACCGGACAGCAAGAGGACGCTCGCAAGGGCTGCGTTGCACAATTGACGCGGCCGCCACCCGTTTCTAGCCTGCCTCAGCCCCGTGCCGACCTTGATCAAACGCATCACCACCCTCTTATGTCTGACGCTCTTCGCGCTGGCACCGTTTCGTGCCGCGACGGCTCAACAAGGTCAACGCCTCAATCTGATCCGTGACGCCGAGATCGAGAGCACGATCCGCACCTTCACGATCCCGATCTGGAAAGCGGCCGGACTCGACCCCAATGGTGTCGAGATCATGCTCGTCCAGGATGGTTCGCTCAACGCCTTCGTCGCCGGCGGCCAGCGCATCTTCATCAACACGGGCCTGATCATGCGGACAGAGCGGCCCAACCAGCTGATCGGTGTCATGGCGCATGAGAGCGGCCACATCGCCGGCGGCCATCTCGCCCGCATGCAGGAAGAGCTGCGCAACCTGTCCACGATGCAGATTCTGGAAACCATCCTGGCCGGAGGCGCCATGGCGGGTGGCGTGGCAGGCGGCGCCGGTGCAGGCGGCACCGGCGGCGGTCACGGCAGCGGCACGGGCCGTCCAATGGCGCCAGGTTCGCTGATGTCCTTCCTCAAGTACACCCAGACGCAGGAGAGCGCCGCCGACCAGGCGGCGATCACCTACCTTCAGCGGACGGGTCAGTCGCCCAAGGGCACGGTCGAGTTCCTGCGCTACCTGCAGCGCGAGGAGAAGCTCGCGATCGCCCGCCGTGACCCCTATCTCACGACCCATCCGCTCACGCCGGAGCGGATCGCGGCCTTCGAGCAGGCTGCCGCGAACTCGCCTTACGCGAATACGCCCGACACGCCGCAATTTCTCCTGCTTCACCAGCGCATGGTGGCCAAGCTCTACGGCTTCGTGGCGCCGGATATGGCCCTGCAGCGCTATGCCGAGGCCGATCGGTCGCTTCCGGCGCGTTACGCCCGCGCCATTGCGCTCTATCGAAAGGGGTCGCTGGGTTCGGCGCTGCTGACGATCGACGGGCTGCTGAAGGAATATCCCAACGATCCCTACTTCCATGAAGTGCGCGCCCAGATGCTCTACGAGAACGGACGCGCCGCAGAGTCCATTCCGTCTTATCGCCGCGCCGTGCAGCTCGCCCCCTCTGCAGCGATCCTGAAGATCGATCTCGCGCGGGCGCTGCTCGACGTGAACAATCCCGACAACGACCGCGAGGCGATGCGCAACCTCGACCTCGCGATGCAGCAGGAATCGGACAACTTCGAACTCTGGCGCCTCATGGCATCGGGCTACTCCAAGCTGGGCAATCAGGGTATGACCTCCCTCGCCCGGGCGGAGATGGCGACTCTCCGAGGCCAGCGTGCCGAAGCCCAGTCCCATGCGGAGACGGCGTCACGCCAGCTCACCGCCGGGACGCCTGCGTGGCAGCGCGCGCAGGATCTGAAAGCCTACATCAACAGCCGGCCCCGCAAATAACCGGCTCTGGAGACAAACGATGCGTTCCCTTCTACTGGCTGCAGTGGCCGGACTGATGATCGTCGGCGCCGTCGCCGCCACCCGCACCAGCATGCCCGGCGCCGCGACGGTGTCTGCGGCTCCCCCCGCCAACAGCGCGGCCTCCGTGCCGGCCGACCTGGGGAAGAGCATCAGGGCCTATCTCATGGCCAATCCGGAAGTCCTGGTCGATGCGATGCAGGAACTCGAGCGCAAGCAGGACACGCAGCGCGATGCCGTGGCGATCAAGGCGATCAGCCAGAACGAGGCCGAGCTGTTCCGCGACGCTGACAGCCCCACCGCCGGCAATCCGTCGGGCGACGTCACCATCGTCGAGTTCAACGACTACCAGTGCCCCTATTGCAAGCGCGCCTACCAGGCGGTGAAGTCGGTGACCGGCGCCGACGGCAAGGTGAAGATCATCTACAAGGACCTGCCGATCCTGGGCGAGCCGTCGCGCATCGCCGCGCTGGCCGCCCTCGCCTCGGTGAAGCAGGGCAAGCATCAGGCCCTGCACAACGCGCTGATGGAATTCAACGGCAAGCTCGACCGGGCCAAGATCCTCGAAACGGCGGCGTCCGTCGGCATCGACGTGGCTCAGCTCGAGAAGGACATGGAAGATCCCAAGCTGAAGCAGATCATCGACCGCAACATGGCGCTGGCCGCCGCACTGGGCGTGCGTGGCACGCCGGCCTTCGTCGTCGGCAAGCAGTTCGTGCCGGGCGCCGTCGATGCCGAGTCGCTGAAGGCGCTGATCGCGGACGCTCGCAAGAGCTAGCGCGACACCGTCGCCGTCAGGCCGAGCGCGTTCACCAGATCGGCGCCCGGCTTGAGGAGATAGTCGATCTTCTCGAGGCCCAGGGCGGGCTGCGGCATCGCGTCGAGCGTGAGCGTGCCGCCCTGCTCCACGAAGCGGGCGACCGCGTCGAACACCTTCGACATGTCCTGGGTGATCAGCACGCCGGCCGGCTGGAAGCGCCGGATCTCGGCCGCGAGGGCCGCACGCTCCGCGGCCGGGGTCTGGCCGCTCAGCCGCGCCTTGGCCTGCAGGCTGCGCTGCAGGAGACTCTTGTCGGCAACCGCAAGCCGCGCCGATGAAAGCGCGGCCTTCGTGCCCAGCACGCCGAACAGATCGGCCTCGTCGATTGCCCGCCAGAACTCGTCATCGGTGTCGATCAGCTGAGCGTCGAGTGAAATCTCGGCGAGGTCCTGACCGCTCAGCTTGCAGCCCTCGACCTTCAGGACGTGACGCGCGCGGTCCTCGAGCGTGCTGCAATCGAAGCCCAACCTCACTTCCTTGAGGTTCATCGACTGCAGCACCAGAAGCATCCCCAGCGCCTCGACGCTGCGCAGGGAGGGCGCGAGCACGAAATCCTCGATGCGAAAGCGGGAGCGGCTGAATTCGCCCTCACGCACCGTCTCGGTGGAAACGCTGCCCAGCGTCAGGCCGTAGCGGGTCATCAACTCCCCACCGAAGCCCGACAGGCGGCCTTCAACCATCGGAACGCGGCCGATCGGCGTACCCGGCTCCCAGTCGATCGACGAGGCGATGGCGATCGGCCGGCGGAGGTCGACCCCGCGGGCCGTGACGTCGCCAACCGTGAGACCGGCCATCCGCGTATCCGCCGGCTTCACCTGGAAATCCTTCATCTCCAGCGCATCGATCAGGCCCTGCCGGTAACCCGAGAAGATGACGCTCGCCGCGCTTTGGCTCATCTGCTCGAGCGAGACGTAGGTGAGATCCCGCTGCTCGAGGCGCCCGACGGTCATGGCCCCCAGCAGGCGGGCCACCATCACCTGGTTGCGGAACGGTCCGTCGTAGGCCGAATCGTAGCGCGGCAGGTCGATGTCGCGGCCGGTCAGCTCGCCGATCGTCCAGGTATTGCCTGCATCGGGCGTGGCCAGGCGGAAATTCCGCAGATGCAGGCGTTCCACATGAAGCGGGTCGCCCCAGTCGAGCCCGCGGAACGGCAGGCGCCCTTTCAGCAGCTCGTCGAGGGGCCAGGCGAGGCCCGAAGCCTCCCACGTATCGACCTTCAGCTCGCCGTTGGGCCCGCCCACCACGTTCGCGAGACTGACGCTGCGGGCGAGCAGCCCCACCTGCACCGTTTCGACCTGCACGCCCTGCTCCGCGAGGCCGGCCTTGAGGCGTGCGGCGGCAAAATCCTCGGCAAACGGGATGGCAGCGGCACCAATGACGACCAGACCAAGGACGGCGCCGAGAGCGACGAAGGATTTCTTCACGGTTCGGCGTCCGGCTGCTTCGAGGGCTGCGCCGCGTCGAAGGCGGGAAGCTTCATGCAGGCATCGTAGATGCGCTGGATCGTCGGATAGCTTTTCATGTCGACCTTGAAGCGGGTGGCGTTGAAGACCTGCGGCACCAGGCACATGTCGGCCATCGTGGGCGAGTTGCCGTGACTGAAGGTCCCCGCCTCCGGGGCGTCGGTCAGCATCGCCTCATAGGCGTCGAAGCCGGTCTCGATCCAGTGCCGCGACCAGGTGAAGGCGCTCTCCTCCGTCTGGCCGAACTTCTGGCGCAGGTAGGCCATGACACGCAGGTTCTGGATCGGATGGATGTCGGCACTGACGATCAGCGAAAGCGCCCGCACATGGGCGCGGCCGACCGGGTCGCGGGGCAGCAGCGGAGGTTCGGGATGGGCTTCCTCGAGATATTCGATGATCGCCAGAGACTGTGTCAGCACCGCCCCGTCGTCGAGGACGAGCGACGGCACCAGCTTCTGCGGATTGAGCGCGGCATAGTCCGCGGAAAACTGCTCGCCCCTGCGCAGATGCCGCGACGCATGCTCGACCGCGATGCCCTTGTGGTTCAGGGCGATGCGCACGCGATACGCCGCCGACGAGCGAAAATAGCCGATGAGCTTCATGACCGCCTCCGCGGTCACTGTAGCACGGCTCAGGCGGGCGGCGTGTAGCGCACCACCTTCTGGTCGATCGCCCCGAAGATCGACTTGCCCGCACGATCGAACATCTCGATGCGGATATGATCGCCGAAGCTCATGAAGGGCGTCACCGGCTTGCCGCCGTCGATCGTCTCGCGCACGCGCCGTTCGGCGATGCAGGAGCAGCCGACCGCGGCATCCCGGTTCGCGACCGTACCCGACCCGACGATGGTGCCCGCCTCCAGGTGCCGCGTGCGCGCGGCGTGCGCGATCAGCTGGCCGAAGTCGAAGGTGAGATCGGTGGCCGCATTCGGGTGCCCGAACTCCTTGCCGTTCAGCGTCGAGATCAGGGGGCGGTCGAGCCGGGCTCCGTTCCAGTCGTCGCCCAGCTCGTCGGGCGTGACGGCCACGGGCGCGAAGGCCGTCGCGGGTTTGCCGTGGAAGAAACCGAAGCCCTTGGCGAGTTCGCCAACGATGACGTTGCGCAGCGACACGTCGTTCAGGATGGTCACGAGCTTGATGTGTTTCCGCGCCGCTTCCGGCGAAATCCCCATCGGCACGTCATCGACGATCACCGCGATCTCGCCCTCGAAGTCGATGCCCCAGGCCTCGTCAGCCATTTCGATTTCGTCGTTGGGTCCGATGAAGGAGTCCGAGCCGCCCTGGTACATCAGCGGATCGGTCCAGAAGGACGGCGGCATTTCGACGCCGCGTGCCTTGCGCACCAGTTCGACGTGGACGACGTAGGCCGAGCCGTCGGCCCATTGATAGGCGCGCGGCAGCGGCGCCGCCAGCGCCGCAGGATCGAGTTCGAACGAACCCACCGCCTTGTCGTCCTCGAGCTGCTCGGCCAGCGCCCGCAGCTTCGGCGCGTTCGTTGCCCAGTCATCGAGCGCCTTCTGCATCGTCGGCGCCACGGTGGTGGCCCGGACGCCGCGCGTCAGGTCGCGGTTGACCACGATCAGCGTACCGTCGCGGCCGCCTTCTTTCAGCGATCCCAGTTTCATCGTGACCCGCCCCTATTCCGCAGCCTGCTTCAGGTCCGGCGGCCGCCAGGACTTCACGTATCCCTCGAACTCGACGCCGGCCGGCATCGCGGCAACATCCACAGCATCGCGCGTATCGATCATCACCGCGACCTCGTCGGTCTCCATCTTGCCGCCCTTGGTGGCGGCGTTGAAGGCCTTGGGATGCGGCCCGTGCGTGAAGCCGCTCGGATGGACCGTCATCATGCCGGGGTGGATGTTGTCGCGGCTGAAGAAGCTGCCCTTGTGGTAGAAGATCACTTCCTCGAAATCGTCGTTGTTGTGGAAGAACGGCAGGCGCAGCGCTTCGGGATCGCTCTCGAACGGCCGAGGCACGAAGGTGCAGACGACGAACCGGCCAGTGGCCCAGGTCGTGTGCGCCGACGGCGGCAGGTGCGCGCGATGGCTCATCAGCGGCCGCAGGTCGCGCCAGTTGATGCGCACGACGCTGAGATCGCCATGCCAGCCCACCGCATCGAGCGGGTTGAACGGGTAGGTCACGGTCGACAGCGTGTTGCGCCGCTTCACCGAAACCTTCCAGGTCCGCTCGTCCTGCTGTGCGCGAAAAGCCTCGTCGATGCGCGGCGTATCGAGCATCGCGGGGTCGAAAATGGCGTGCCGGCCGACCAGCCCCTTCTCAGGCAAGGTGAAGTGATCGTTGGTCGCCTCGATCATCAGCGACACGGTGGGCGTGACGGGTTCCAGGCGCCACATCGTCCCGCGCGGGATCACCAGATAGTCGCCCTCGGCATAGTCGAGATGCCCGTAGTCGCAGAACAGCGCGCCGTTGCCCTCGTGGACGAACAGCAGTTGGTCGCCGTCGCTGTTGCGCGCCAGTTCCCGCATCGGCTCGTCGAGACGCCAGATGCGCATCTGCATATGGCTGTTGTCCATGACGAGCTCGGCTTCCCAGGGATTGCTCCGGGCCGTCGCCAGCTTGTTGAGATCGAGCGCGCGCGGCCGGATCGGTCCGTCGAACTCGACCCAGTCGGTCGGCTTGTGCCTGTGGTGGAACTGCGCAGAGGGGCCGAAGAAGCCCTCCTTGCTGATCTCGCGCTCGTAGGTCCCTTCGGGCAGCCGGACATGCGCCTGCCGCGAGGCATTGCCCTCGACCTGGCGCAGCGGAATCCAGTTCTTGGCCATGGCTTCCTCCGTCGTTTCGTTTATTTCGTTTGTTCTTCTAAGCCTTCAACACGCCGCGGCGAATCTGGTCGAGTTCGATCGATTCGAACAGCGCCCGGAAATTGCCCTCGCCGAAGCCTTCGTTGCCCCTGCGCTGGATGATCTCGAAGAAGATCGGACCGATCACGGTCTGCGTGAAGATCTGCAGGAGGAGCCCGCCGCCCTTGGTGGGGGCGCCGTCGATCAGGATGCGATCGGCCGCCAGTCGCGCCAGATCCTCGCCGTGGCCGGGCAGACGCTCGTCGACCTGCTCATAATAGGTATCCGGCACGGTCTGGAACGGCACGCCCTTGGCCTTCAGGGTCTCCACCGTCTCGTAGATGTCGCCGGTGCCGAGCGCGATGTGCTGGATGCCCTCGCCGTGATAGGCCGAGAGGTATTCCTGGATCTGCGACTTGTCGTCGGTGCTCTCGTTGATCGGGATGCGGATCTTGCCGCACGGGCTGGTCATCGCCTTGGACTTCAGGCCGGTGAGCTTGCCCTCGATGTCGAAGTAGCGAATCTCGCGGAAATTGAAGAGCCGCTCGTAGAAGTCGGCCCATTCGGCCATGCGGCCGCGATGCACGTTGTGGGTCAGGTGGTCGATATAGGCCAGGCCGACTCCCGCGGGATTGCGATCGACGCCCGGCAGGTACTCGAAGTCGACATCGTAGATCGAGCCGCGATCGCCATAGCGGTCGACGAGATAGAGCAGCGAATCGCCGATGCCCTTGATGGCCGGGATGTTGAGTTCCATCGGGCCGACCTTGCCCTCGACGCCCCAGGCGCCGAGCGACAGGGCCCGCTTGTAGGCCGCGCCGGCATTCTTCACCCGCAACGCGATGGCACAGACGCTGGGCCCGTGCACCCGAGCGAAGCCCTGGGCGAAGCTCTCCTTCTCGGCGTTGACGATGAAGTTCACGTCGCCCTGGCGATAGAGCGAGACGTCCTTGGAGCGGTGCTTCGCCACCTTGGTGAAGCCCATGCTCTCGAACAGGGCGCCGAGCGCCGCGGGATCGGGGGCCGTGTATTCGACGAACTCGAACCCGTCGGTGCCCATCGGGTTCACTTCGTCGATCTCCAGGATCTTGGCTTCGCTGACACTTGCCATGTTTGCCCTCCCGGCTGAATTAGTTTCAAATGTAACTATCATGTCGACCGCTGCGCAAGCCCTCGAACTGGAGAATTTTCTCCCCTACCGGCTCTCCGTCCTGGCCCAGCTCGTGAGCGAATCGCTCCACGATCTCTATGCCGGGCCGTTCGGCCTCAGCGTCACGCAATGGCGGGTGATGGCGGCCCTGGGGCGCTTCGCCCCCCTCACCGCCACCGACGTGGGACTGCGCATCGTCATGGACAAGGTGGCGGTCAGCCGGGCGGTGGGCGGGCTGATGAAGCGCGGCCTCGTCGAGCGCGCGACCGATCTCGAGGACCGGCGGCGGGAACCCCTCAGGCTGACGGCAAAAGGGCGCGCGATGCATGATGAAATCGTGCCCCTGGCCCTGAAGTACGAGGCCGAGCTCTACGAGGCCCTGTCCGCTGAGGAGCGCCGGTCCCTCAACGGCTTGTGTGACCGGCTCTTCTCCCACGCCAAGCTGTTGAGAAACCGCTCCTGAGGCCGCCTTGTGGCGCCTAGTCGCCATGGTATAACGCCCACCTCTTATCACTCTGGGAGGCAGGATTGGCCGCTAAGGCCGCCCAACGCCCACCGGTCTCCAAACCGGTGCTGGTTCTGAACGGGCCGAATCTCAACATGCTGGGCAAGCGTCAGCCGGAAATCTACGGCCACGAGACGCTGGCGGACGTCGAGGCGGCGTGCCGGACCGAAGCCGCACGCCTCGGCCTCGGCGTCGAATTCGCCCAGAGCAATCACGAGGGCGTGCTGGTCGACCGCATTCAGGCCGCTCGCGAGGGCAATTCCGGGATCGTCATAAATGCCGGCGCCTATACCCACACGTCGGTGGCCCTGCTCGACGCGCTGAACGCCGCCGAGCTGCCGACCGTCGAAGTTCATCTGTCCAACATCTACAAGCGTGAGCGCTTCCGCCATCATTCGTACATCAGCCCGGCCGCGGTCGGCGTGATCGCGGGTCTCGGCACTCAAGGCTACCTCCTTGCCCTCCAGGCGCTGGCGCGCCTGCTGGCACGCTGACCAACATCGGGAGCGATTCTCCATGGCAAAGTTCGAGCTGGATACCGAGTTCGTGCGCAAACTGGCGGCGATCCTCGAGGAAACCAAACTGGGCGAGATCGAGTTGGCCGACGGCGAGCGGCGCATCCGTGTCGTCCGGCCGGCCGCACCCGTCGCCCAGGCGGCGCCGGTCATGATGGCCGCGGCGCCTGCCGCCGCTCCTGCGCCCGCAGCCCCCGCCGCACCTGCCGCCGGCGACCTCTCCAAGCATCCGGGCGTCGTGAAGTCGCCGATGGTCGGGACCGCCTACCTGGCGCCCGAACCCGGCAAGCCCAACTTCGTATCCGTCGGCGACAAGGTGACCGCCGGTCAGACGCTGCTGATCATCGAGGCGATGAAGACCTTCAATCCGATCAAGGCTCCGAAGGCCGGCACGGTCACGCAGATCCTGATCGAGAATGCCCACCCGGTGGAGTTCGCCGAACCCTTGATGATCGTCGAGTAAGGGCCGCCCGTGCCGATGTTCGACAAGGTCCTGATCGCCAACCGCGGCGAGATCGCGCTCCGCATCCACCGCGCCTGCCGCGAGATGGGGATCCAGACCGTCGCGGTCCACTCGACCGCCGACAGCGATGCGATGCATGTGCGGCTGGCCGACGAGTCGGTGTGCATCGGTCCTCCCCCGGCCCGCGACAGCTACCTCAACATCCCCGCGATCCTCTCGGCCGCGACGATCGCCGGCGCCGATGCGATCCACCCGGGCTACGGCTTCCTGTCGGAGAACGCCCGGTTCGCCGAAGCGGTCGAAGCGCACGGCTTCACCTTCATCGGACCGACGCCGCAGCATATCTCCATGATGGGCGACAAGATCGTCGCCAAGCAGACCGCCAAGGAACTCGGCCTGCCGCTCGTGCCCGGTTCGCCCGGCCCCGTCGAATCGATCGAAGAAGTCATCGAACTCGGCACGAAGATCGGCTGGCCCGTCCTGATCAAGGCGGTAGCGGGTGGCGGCGGCCGCGGCATGAAAGTCGTCGTCAATGCCGAGGCCGCGGCCGAGGCCTTCTCGCTGGCGCGTGCCGAGGCCAAGGCGGCGTTCAGCAACGATGCGGTCTATCTCGAGAAGTACCTGCCGCGCCCGCGCCATATCGAGATCCAGGTGCTGGGCGACGGGCTGGGCGCCGGCATCCATCTCGGCGAGCGCGACTGCTCGCTGCAGCGCCGGCACCAGAAGGTGCTCGAAGAAGCCCCCTCGCCCGCGCTCAACACCGAGCAACGCAACAGGATCGGCGAACTGGCGGCCGACGCCGTCCGCAAGCTCAAGTATCGCGGCGCCGGCACGATGGAGTTCCTGTTCCAGGACGGCGAATTCTACTTCATCGAGATGAACACCCGGCTCCAGGTCGAGCATCCGATCACCGAGGCCGTGACCGGCATCGACCTGGTGCGCGAGCAGATCCGCATCGCCTCCGGCTCGCCGTTGACGCTGACGCAAAAGGACATCGTGATCCAGGGGCATGCGATCGAGTGCCGGATCAATGCCGAGAACCCCGAGACCTTCGTGCCCTGCCCCGGCCTGGTCACCGACTATCATGCGCCCGGCGGGCTGGGCGTCCGGGTCGATTCCGGCCTCTATGCCGGCTACTCGATCCCGCCCTACTACGACTCGATGGTGGCCAAGCTGATCGTCAACGGCAGCAGCCGCAACGAGTGCCTGATGCGCCTGCGTCGCTCACTCGAGGAATTCGTGATCGGCGGCATCGACACCACGGTCCCGCTGCACCGCCGCATCATCGGCGAGCAGGCGTTCATCGACGGCGATTACGACATCCACTGGCTGGAGAAGCTGGTCGGCCTGAAGAAGTAGAGCCGGCATGCTGGAGATCACCCCCGACCTCCTGCTCCAGGCCTATCGCATCGGCGTCTTTCCCATGGGGGAAAGCCGCGACGATCCCAAGCTCTACTGGCTCGATCCGCGCATGCGCGCGGTGTTGCCGCTCGATGCCTTCCACCTGTCGCATCGTCTGGCGCGCACGGTCCGAAGCAACCGCTTCGAGGTCACCGCCGACACCGCCTTTGCCGAGACCATGCGCGCCTGCGCCGAGCCGCGGCCGGGTCATCCCGAGAGCTGGATCAACGAGCCGATCGTCGACCTCTATACGGCGCTCCATGCGCGCGGCCACGCCCACAGTGTGGAATGCCGCGTCGAGGGAAGGCTGGTCGGCGGCCTGTACGGCGTCTCCGTCGGTGCCGCCTTCTTCGGCGAAAGCATGTTCAGCCGCGAGCGCGATGCGTCGAAAGTGGCGCTGGTCCATCTGGTGGCACGGCTGATCAGAGGCGGATTCATCCTGCTCGACTGCCAGTTCATGACCGAGCATCTGCGCAGCTTCGGTGCGGTCGAGATTCCCCGCGATGAATTCAAGGAGCGACTGGCCGAGGCGATCGACCGCCCGGCGGCCTTTCAGCGCGAGCTGGGTGGCGACGATCCCTGCGCCATCGTGCAGGAGAGCACGCGCAGATCGTAGACGCCGTGGTCGAGCGCCGACAGCGAAGGCGTCGAGGCGAACATCCAGCCGGCGAAAAGCTTCTCTTCCGCCTGCCCCGGCTTGTGGTCGATGATGGTGAGATAGGCGACCGATTCAGGCGGCGCCTCCGGCACGTTCACGAGGCAATCGCCCACCGTGATCTCCAGCGTGCCGAAGCGGGTCGACTTTCCGACCGGCGCATAGAAGCGCTGGGTACGGGCCGTCACCTTGTCCAGCCCCTGCAGCTCGGCCGACCGGACGCCCGGCCCGTCGGGCACCGGACGAAGATTGGCATTTCCGGGACGCTGCGGCGGCTGTTGCGGTTGTTGCGGTGGCGTTTGCGCCGACGCGGCGCCGATACCGGCCGCCAACACGGCGAGTACCATCGAGGCACGCATGCTCACCCCTTGGCGTGGGGCGTCGTCAACCCGTCGATCAGTTCGTGAAGCGCCTGCTTTATCTGCGTGGCGTCGCATCCCATCAGAACTCCATCCTCCAGCGCATCGGCGCAGAGCGATTCGATCTCCTGGATGTTCTGGTTCAGGACTTTGATCTTTTCGAGGCATGACACCGGCTTGCCGTCGGGCTGCCGCCAGACCGGCGGCTCCTTCGGGGACTGAGCGCCCATCACTTGCTTCCCGTGCTTCCGAACATGAACTTGGCGATCAGCTCCGTCAGGGGAATCGCATCCTGCGTGTGCTCGATCTCGCCGCCGTTCTTCAGCATCTGCTTGTCGCCACCCGGCTCTAGGACGACGACCATGCCGCCCAGCAGCGATTCGCCCACGATCTTGGCATGCGTGTCGACCGGCAGGGTGACGTTCGACGCCACGCCGAGGCGCACCACGGCCTGATAGGTCTTGGGATCGAGGCTGAAGCCAGTCACGCTGCCGATCTTCACCCCGCTCAGGGTGACATCGGCGCCGCGCTTCAGCCCGTCGATTCGTCCGAAGCGCGCCACGAGTTCGTAGCCCTCGGGCCCGGCCCGGTCCGATTTCGAGAAGGCGTAGAACACGAAGAAGCCGGCCACCACCAGCACCAGCGCGCCCACGATCGTTTCGACGACATTACGGCCCACGATCATTCCCCCGCGACCGAGGCCTCAGCCCGGACGCCACGCTTCGTAAGCGGGCTTCGGCTTCTCGCCAGCGGACAGCGAATGGCCCGGCGGCCGGTAAGCGTGATCGGTGCCCGTGAGATTGGGCAGATGTTCCTTCTGCCAGGGCTGGCGCGGCAGGCCACCGGCCGGCGGCGGGTCGGCCAGCGTGTAATGCAGCCACCCATGCCACTCCGGCGGAACGCGCGAAGCCTCGGCAACGCCGTTGTACATGACCCAGCGCTTGCGCCGCATTCCGGGAACGACGCGCTTGTCCTGGAAGTAGCGATTGCCTTCGGCATCCGTGCCGACCAGTTCGCCGCGCATCTTCGTGAAGAGCCAGGTACCGATGATCATGAACCAACCACTTCGTAGGTGATGCGCGCTTGTACGCGGGCGCTTCATCGCGTGCAACGCAACGCAAGGGATCTGGCGTTCACATCGTTCAACGAGGTGTGAATCGCGCGACTCGATGGAGTGTTGCCTTCTTGCATCATCTAGTACCATCAACAGGCAGGTCTACAAAATATAGTTGCGCGCACAAGATTTTGTCACTTACCATCACTCGGTGCCCATATGTGCGTGTTTGATCGGGATCAAACACCCCCGCGACAGGGAAGCAGATTGACGGGATTGGGCACGGGGGATCGTCGATGCGCTTCGAGCGTCGGTATACGCAGGCAGGAAAGTCGCCCTTCACAGGAGTGGCGTTTCGCGCGACTGATTCTGAGATCCGGAATCCCGACGGTTCCATCGTTTTCCAGCTGAAGAACATCGACGTGCCGGCCGAGTGGTCGCAGGTCGCCTCGGATGTTCTCGCGCAAAAGTACTTCCGGCGCGCAGGCGTGCCGGCGCGGATGGTTCGCGTTCCCGACGAGGACATGCCCCAGTGGCTGTGGCGATCGATCCCCGACGAAGCGGCCCTGCAGGCAATGCCCGAGAGCGAGCGCTTCGGCAGCGAGTTCAGCGCCCGCCAGGTTTTCCACCGGATGGCCGGCGCCTGGACCTACTGGGGCTGGAAAGGCGGCTACTTCGACAGCGAGGAGGACGCCCGCTCCTTCTATGACGAGCACTGCTACATGCTCGCGGCGCAGATCTGCGCGCCGAACTCGCCGCAATGGTTCAACACCGGCCTGCATTGGGCCTACGGCATCGACGGTCCGGGCCAGGGCCATTGGTTCGTCGACCATACCGATGGCATAGCTTACCCATCGGGCTCCGCCTATGAGCGGCCGCAGCCGCATGCCTGCTTCATCCAGAGCGTCTCCGACGATTTGGTGAACGAAGGCGGCATCATGGATCTCTGGACGCGCGAGGCGCGTCTGTTCAAGTACGGGTCCGGCACCGGCTCCAACTTCTCGCGTCTGCGCGGACAGGGCGAGAAGCTGTCCGGCGGCGGCCAGTCGTCCGGTCTGATGTCGTTCCTCAAGATCGGCGATCGCGCGGCGGGAGCCATCAAGTCCGGTGGCACCACGCGTCGGGCGGCCAAGATGGTGAGCGTCGACATCGACCATCCCGACATCGAGGACTTCATCTCGTGGAAGATGCTCGAGGAGCAGAAGGTGGCCGCGCTGGTCGCCGGCTCCCGGCTCGCCAACCGCCACCTCAATGCGATCATGCAGGCCTGCCTCGAGAGCGAGGAAGGCGATGCCGCGTTCGATCCCCGACAGAACGCGAGGCTGCGCCGCGAGATCGTGGCCGCCCGTCGGGCCGAACTGCCTGAGAACTACATACAGCGTGTCATCCAGTTCGCCCGCCAGGGTTATCGCCACATCGAATTCCCGACCTTCGATACCGATTGGGAATCGGCGGCCTATGCTTCCGTCTCCGGACAGAATGCCAACAACTCGGTGCGCGTCACCGACGCGTTCCTGAGGGCGGTTGAAGAAGACCGGCAATGGGCGCTCACCGAGCGCACCACCGGCAAGGTCTCGAAGGTGATCGGAGCGCGTCTCCTCTGGGATCAGATCGCCGAAGCCGCCTGGCACTCGGCCGACCCCGGCGTGCAGTACGACACCACGATCAACGACTGGCACACCTGCCCGGCTTCGGGACGCATCAATGCCTCCAATCCGTGCTCGGAATACATGTTCCTCGACGACACGGCGTGCAATCTCGCGTCGCTGAACCTGATGCGGTTCCGGCGCGACGATGGCACGATCGATGTCGAGGCGCTGGAGCATGCGAGCCGCCTCTGGACGGTCGTCCTCGAAATCTCCGTCATGATGGCGCAGTACCCGTCGCGCCGCATCGCCGAGCTCTCCTACCAGTACCGCACGCTCGGCCTGGGCTACGCCAATCTCGGCGCGCTGCTCATGGCCTCGGGCCTGGGCTACGACAGCGCCGAAGGTCGCGCCATCGCCGCCGCCCTCACCGCGATCATGACCGGCAGCGCCTACGCGACCTCGGCGGAGATGGCGGGCCTGATGGGCGCCTTCCCCGGCTTCGCGGCCAACCGCGAGGCGATGCTGCGCGTCATCCGCAACCATCGCCGGGCGGCGCATGGCGCGGACCCGGCCTACGAAGGGCTTTCGATCGCGCCGCAGGCTCTCGACGCAGCCAATTGCCGTGACGCCCGGCTCGTCGCCGCGGCCCGCACCGCCTGGAATCGCGCGCTGGAACTGGGCGAACGCCACGGCTTCCGCAACGCACAGGTCTCCGTCATCGCGCCCACCGGCACGATCGGACTGGTGATGGATTGCGACACCACTGGAATCGAACCCGATTTCTCCGTGGTGAAGTTCAAGAAGCTGGCCGGCGGCGGTTATTTCAAGATCATCAACCAGACGGTTCCGCTGGCGCTTCGAACCCTCGGCTATGACGAAACCGCGATCGAACGCATCGTGAGCCATGCGGTGGGCCACGGCTCGCTGGCGTCGGCGCCTTCGATCAATCATCAGAGCCTGGCGGCGCGCGGCTTCGATGCCGCGACCTTGAAGCGGCTCGACCAGGCGATCGCCACCGCCTTCGACATCCGGCTGGCCTTCTCGCGCTACACGCTGGGCGAAGCCTTCTGCCGCGAGACACTCGGCCTCGACGACGAGGCTCTGGCGGATCCAAAGCTCGACATACTCTCGCGTTTGGGCTTCTCGCGCAGTGACATCGCCGCCGCGAACATCCATGCCTGCGGGACGATGAGCGTCGAAGGCGCACCCGATCTCGAGAGCCGACATCTTTCCGTGTTCGATTGTGCGAATCCCTGTGGACGAGATGGCACGCGCTTCTTGTCTGCCGAGAGTCACATACGCATGATGGCTGCAGCACAACCCTTCGTATCGGGCGCCATTTCCAAGACCATCAACATGCCCAACGCGGCGACGGTCGAGGACTGCCGCAAGGCCTATGAGATCTCGTGGAAGCTCGGATTGAAAGCAAACGCCCTCTATCGTGACGGGTCCAAGCTCTCGCAGCCGCTGTCTGCGATGGCGCTAGGCGACGACATCCCCGCGAACGACGATCTTGCCGAGCTGCCGCCCGCGGCACGCGCCCCGATCATTGCCGAGCGCATCGTTGAACGTATCGTCGAGCGCGAAGTCCGGGCCGGCCGCGAACGCATGCCGCAGCGTCGCAAGGGCTATACCCAGAAGGCCATCGTCGGCGGCCACAAGGTCTATCTCAGGACCGGCGAGTACGAAGACGGGCGCGTCGGCGAGATCTTCGTCGACATGCACAAGGAAGGCGCGGCGTTCCGCAGCCTGATGAACAACTTCGCCATCGCGATCTCGATCGGCCTGCAGTACGGCGTGCCGCTCGAGGAATTCGTCGAGGCCTACACCTTCACGCGGTTCGAACCCTCGGGTCTTGTCGAAGGCAACGACGCGATCAAGATGTCGACGTCCGTCCTGGACTACATCTTCCGCGAACTCGCGATCTCATACCTCGGACGCAACGACCTGAGCCACGTCGAGCAGGCGGACCTCCGCCCCGACGGTGTCGGACGTGGTGAGATTCAGGGAGAGCTGCCGCCGCCCGGCACCAGCGCCGCCGAGGCCGCCGCCGCCGCGGTGAGCCGGATCGCGAGTGTCGGCTACGTGCGCAGCAACCTCCAGGTATTGACAGGCAGGACTGCCGGCAACGCCGCGATCGCCGATCAGGCGATCGTCGCGGCCGCCCTGCCCAACGAACTGACCGACGGACCAGCCGTCGCTTCGGCGCACATCGCCAAGGCGGCCGTCGTCAGCGTCGCGCTCGGAAACTCTTCCTCTTCATCCTTGGGACCCGCCCTCGAGGCGAGGCTCAAGGGATTCGAAGGGGATGCGTGTCCGGAATGCGGCAACTTCACGATGGTCCGCAATGGGACGTGCCTCAAATGCACGACCTGCGGCGGCACCACCGGCTGCAGTTGAGCATGCGTGGCGTAGCGTACCGGCGTACCCCGGGGACCTCACGGTTGGGGACCCCATAGCTAACCATAGGAGACAGTTATGGCTGCTAAGAAAAAGGTTGCGAAGAAGAAGGCTGCTAAGAAGAAGAAGCAGTAATTAGGAAAGGGCGGAGGTCAAAGGCAGCTTTGACCCCTCTAACACGCCTTTCGGCCTCCGTGTGGAAGCCCTCTCTCAGGGCCCCACCGGAGGCCCCCTAAACAGAAGACGAGCGAAAAGCCGATCCGACGCTCCCGCTCGCGGGGGTGGAAAGGCGAAACTGGCCAAAACGTCCGGCGACTTCGGTCTGCCGGACTTTTTTCTTCCGGCTTGATTGCGCCTTGGTTTCGCACTACATGCCAAAAAATGGATACTGACCGGTCAGTCAATAACCCATCTGATGCGCCAGCTCGCGTTCGGAGACCGGAAGATCGCGCCTCAGAGATTGCGCGGGCGGCACTCGAACTCTTCGTCACCAAGGGGTTCGCCGCGACCAAACTCGAGGACGTCGCCAAGGAGGCGTCGGTCAGTAAGGGCCTTCCCTACCTCTACTTCAAGAGCAAGGAAGGTCTGTTCAAGGCCGTCATTGCCGAGGCCATCGCCGGTCCGCTCGCACAGGCAAACGACAGGATCGAGCGCTTCGAGGGAGCGAGTGAGGACCTGCTTCGCATCCTCGTGGCAGGGTTCCGCGCCTTCGAGGAGACGCCAGCCGGCGGTGTCGTGAAACTCATCCTGGCCGAGGCCGGAAACTTCCCCGACGTCGCCGACTTCTACTGCACCCACTTCGATATGCGTGGCCGCGACCTCTTCATCCGAACGCTGCGCCGCGGCGTAGCCAGCGGCGAGTTCCGCCCGCTTCCCGACCTCGAAACCACGGCGATCGTCATCCTGCAGCCGCTCGCCATGTTCTCGGTCTGGAAGCGCTCCCTCGCCGCGTACGACCCCAGCAAGATCGACGGCGACCGCTTCTACACCGCCTATCTCGATTTCGTTCTCAAAGGGCTACGGCCATGAAGACCAGCGCCAAGATCACCCTCGCCATCGCCGGCGCCGCCATCGTCCTGGGAGGCGGCGCCTTTGCGTGGAAGAACGGCAAGGGCCCGAATTCGGCCGGCAATGGACCGGCCGTCTCCAAGGCTGCCGATCGCGTCCTCGAACTGATTCCGGCCGAGGTCCACACGATCAAGCCGCGCGGCCTGGTCGATGTCGTCCGCTTCACCGGCACCACGCAGCCGATCGACCAGACCATCGTCAAGGGGCGCGTGGCCGGCCGCCTGGCCGAGGTGCTGGTCCGCGAAGGCGATCGCGTGACCGAAGGCCAGGTGCTCGCCCGTTTCGAGACGACCGAGCTGCAGGCCAAGATGAACGAGCGCCAATCCGCCCTGGAAGCCGCGCGAGCCGACGCGCGCTGGACGGCGCGCGACCGCTCCGACAAGGAGACCCTGGCGAACCGCAACATCGTCTCGCAATCGGCGGCCGACCAGGCGCGTGCGACGGCCGAGAACCGGGCTTCCATGGTGGCCGTCGCCGAGGCCCAGCTCGATGTGGCCCGCAAGAACCTGGCCGATGCCGAGGTCAAGGCGCCCTTCGATGGCGTCGTGGGCGAGCGTATCGCCAATCAGGGCGAATCGCTGCCGATCGACGGCAAGATCCTGGCCCTTCTCGACACCAGCCACGTCGAAATAACGGCGCAGATGCCGGCCGCCGACGTCATCCGCATGAAGGTGGGCCAGACCGCCCAGGTCACGCTCGAGGGGTTCGGCGATCGCGTCTTCAACGGCAAGATCACCCGCATCAGCCCGACCACCCAGGCGGGCTCCCGCTCGATCCCCGTCTATGTCGAGATCACGGATCGTCATGAGGCGCTGCGCGGCGGCCTGTTCGGCACGGGCACGGTCACCGTGCAGGAGAAGGGCCACGCTCTCGCCGTCCCGGCCTCGGCGATGCGCAAGGACGACCAGGGCGACTACGTGCTGATCGTCGAGGACGGCACCCTGGTCCGCAAGCCGGTGGGCGCCGTCCGCACCTGGTCGCGCGGCGAACTCGTCGAGGTGAAGGGCCTGGAGTCGGGCATGACGGTGGTTTCCGCGCCCCTGCCCGGCCTGCACGCCGGACAGAAGGTCAAGATCGTCGAGACGCGCTAGGAGATCGGCCGTGAAGCTCACCCAGATCGCGGTCGACAATCCGGTCTTCGCCACCATGATGATGGTGGCGTTGCTGGTGATGGGCCTGTTCTCCTATCGCCAGCTCGGGATCGACCAGTTCCCCAACGTCGACTTCCCCATCGTCGTGGTCACCACCGACTATCCCGGCGCCTCGCCGGAGACGGTCGAGAGCGAGATCAGCCGCAAGATCGAGGAATCGGTCAACGCCATTGCCGGCCTCAAGACGCTGACCTCGCGCTCGCTCGAGGGCAAGTCGATCGTCATCGCCGAGTTCGAACTGTCGGTCCCCTCCGCCGTCGCCATGCAGGATGTCCGCGAGAAGGTCCAGATGGTGCGGGCCTCCTTCCGGCCGGAGATCAAGGAGCCGCTGATCCAGCGCTTCAATCCCGACGACCAGCCCATCGTGTCGATCGCCGTGCGCTCCGATATCCGCTCGGTGCGTGACCTCACGACGCTCGCCGACCAGATCATCATCAAGCGTTTGCAGACCGTCCGAGACGTCGGCCGCGCCACCATCGCCGGCGGCCTGAAGCGGCAGATCAACATCGAGCTCGATCCCGGTCGCATGCACGCGCTCCGCGTCGGCGTGAACGACATCATGCGGGCGATCAAGGACGAGAATCAGAACTTTCCCGCGGGCAACGTCCAGCGCGGCAACGACGACCGGGTGATCGAGGTCACCGGCCGCGTCGTCGAGCCCGGCGACTTCGCCGACCTCATCGTGGCCCGCCGCGGCCAGGCCCCCGTCTATCTCCGCCAGGTCGCCACCGTGGTCGACGGCCAGCAGGAACTCGAAAACGTTGCCACCCTGAATGGGGAGCGCGCGCTCGCCATCGACGTGGTGAAGACCCAGGGCTCCAATACGATCGAGGTGGCGCGCGGCGTCCGGCGCGCCGTCGCCGAACTGCAGGCCTCCCTGCCATCCGACGTGAAGCTCGAGATCGTGCGCGACAGCTCGCGCGGCATCCAGAACTCGGTCGACAACGTGCAGCAGACCATGATCGAGGGCGGCCTGCTGACCATCGCCATCGTCTTCCTGTTCCTGCATTCCTGGCGCAGCACCGTCATCACCGGCCTTGCCCTGCCGATCTCGGTGTTCGGCGCCTTCATGGTGATGGCCGCCTTCGGTTTCACCCTGAACGTGCTGACCCTGATGGCGCTCAGCCTCGCCATCGGCATCCTGATCGACGATGCGATCGTGGTGCGCGAGAACATCATGCGCCATATCGGCTTCGGCAAGTCGCACCGCCAGGCCGCCATCGACGGCACCAACGAGATCGGGCTGGCCGTTCTCGCCACCACCTTCTGCATCGTGGCGGTGTTCCTGCCCGTGGCCTTCATGGGCGGCATCATCGGCCGCTTCTTCTTCCAGTTCGGCGTCATGGTCTCGGCCGCCGTGCTGATCTCGCTGTTCGTGTCCTTCACCCTCGACCCGATGCTGTCGTCGGTCTGGTACGACCCGCAGGCCCATGGCAACGGCCGTTTCGCCCGCATCGTCAACAGCACCCAGGAAAAGGCCAACGGCGTCTATCGCGTCGTTCTCGCTTGGGCCCTGCGCTGGCCGAAGACCACCCTGCTGATCGCGCTCGCGACCTTTGTCGGCAGCTTCGCGCTGCCGAAATACATCGGCTTCGAGTTCGTGCCGCAGGCCGACCTCGGCGAGCAGGTCGTCAGCATCGAGACGCCGGTCGGCTCGTCGCTCGAATATACCGAAGCCAAGCTGCGCCAGGTCGATGCGGCGCTGCGCGAGTTTCCCGAGATCGACTACACCTACGGCACGGTCAATACCGGCTATGCCAACGGCAAGAACCAGGCGAGCCTCTATCTCAAGCTGAAGCCGCTGAAGGACCGCAAGCGCTCGCCCGAGCAGCTGGCCCAGCCGATCCGCGAACGGCTCGCCAGCATCCCGGGCATCCTGGTTTCCATCAACATTCCCGGCGGACCGGGCGGCGGCGTCCAGAAGCAGCTCCAGCTCTCGCTGCAGGGACCCGACACCAACGTGCTCGACTCCATCTCGCAGGACGTGATGAAGCGCGCCGCCGGCATCCGCGGCCTCGTCGACCTCGACCGCAATCTCAAGGCTGCCAAGCCGATCCTGTCGGTCCGCCTGCGCCGCGACGCAGCGTCCGACCTCGGCCTCGGCACCGCCGCGGTCGCCCAGTCGCTGCGCCCCCTCTTCGCCGGCGACGAGACCAGCCTGTGGCGGGCGCCCGACGGCGAGAACTACATGGTCATGGTCCGCCTGCCGACCGACGACCGCACCGGTATCGCCGACCTGCACAGGGTCTGGTTCACGGCCGGCACCGAGCCGAACGGCCTGCCGCGCATGGTTCACATCGCGCAGATCGCCGACGTCGTGACCGATGTCGGCGCCTCGCAGATCAACCGCCGCGACCTCAACCGTGAGGTCCAGATCACCGCCAACGTCCACGGCCGCTCGGCCGGCGAGGTTTCGAGCGACCTGCAGCAGGTCCTGACCGAGATCAAGCTGCCGCCCGGTTACCGCTTCGTGTTCGGCGGCTCGACCAAGGACATGGCGGAGAGCGCTGCCTATGCCGGGCAGGCCCTCCTCATGGCGGTCATCCTGATCTACCTGATCCTGGCCTCCCAGTTCGGCAGCTTCCTGCAGCCGATCGCCATCATGATGTCGCTGCCGATGTCGCTGATCGGCGTGTTCCTCGGCCTGCTGGTGGCCGGCACGACGCTCAACATCTTCTCGGCGATCGGCTTCATCATGCTGATGGGACTGGTCACCAAGAACGCCATCCTGCTGGTCGACTTCTTCAACCAGGCCCGGGAGCGCGGAACGCCGGTCAACGAGGCGCTGCTCGAGGCCGGCTCGATCCGCTTGCGGCCCATCCTGATGACCACGCTCGCCATGGTGTTCGGCATGCTGCCGCTGGCGCTGGGCCTGGGCGAAGGCGCCACCCAGCGCGCCCCGATGGCGCACGCCGTGATCGGCGGCCTGATCAGCTCGACCCTGCTGACCCTGGTCGTCGTTCCGGTGGTCCTGGTCTATATCGACCGGCTCAGCCTGTGGGCGACCCGCAAGTTCAGCCGCTCGGCCGACCAGATGGCCCGCGAACACAAGCCTGCCGAGTAGAATCGGCGACAACGATTGGCCATCGTGCTGGCACGATTCGCGCTATGCTGCGTTTATGCCGGATGATGCCCCGACGATCGGCCTGCGCATCGTCGATTCGCTTGCAGCGGTCGACGCCGCCCAATGGGATGCCTGTGCGCTCGCGCCGGGATCCGCCGGCAGCCCGTTCCTGAGCTATCGCTTCCTCAAGGCGCTGGAGGACTCGAAATCGGTCGGCCGCCGCACCGGCTGGCAGCCACAATATCTGCTGGCCGAATCGGACGACGGGACGCTTCAGGGGGCCGCCCCGCTCTACATGAAGAGCCATTCCCAGGGCGAGTATGTGTTCGACCATGGCTGGGCCCAGGCCCTGGAACGCGCGGGCGGCCGTTACTATCCCAAGCTTCAGGTCGCCGTCCCCTTCACGCCGGTGCCGGGCCCGCGCCTGTTCGCCCGCCCGGGACCGCTGGCGGACGCCGTGCGCGACGCCCTGATCGACATGCTGGCCAAGGTCGCCGGCGACAACAACATCAGCTCGGTCCACGCCACCTTCTGCACCGAAGAGGAGTGGAAGCGCTTCGGAGAGCGCGGCTGGCTGTTGCGTCTCGGACAGCAATATCACTGGAGCAACGACGGCTACCGGACCTTCGACGATTTCCTGGCGGCACTCTCCTCGCGCAAGCGCAAGGCGATCCGCAAGGAGCGCGAGGCCGTGCGACGCGAGGGCCTGGTCATCCATACGCTGAGCGGCGACGACATCCGGCCCGAACACTGGGATGCCTTCTTCGCCTTCTACATGGATACCGGCGGCCGCAAGTGGGGCACGCCCTATCTGACGCGATCCTTCTTCGACATCCTGGGCGCGACCATGGCCGACAAGGTCGTGCTGGTTCTGGCCGAGGCCGATGGCCGTCCCGTCGGCGGCGCCCTCAATCTCAGGGGCGACGACACGCTGTACGGTCGTTACTGGGGCTGCCTCGAAAGCCACGCCTTCCTGCACTTCGAGGCCTGCTACTATCAGGCCATCGATTATGCGATCGCCCACGGGCTGGCGCGGGTCGAGGCGGGAGCGCAAGGCGACCACAAGATTCAGCGCGGCTATCTGCCGGTGCCGACCTACTCCGCCCATTGGATCGTCGATGCCAATTTCCGGCGCGCCGTCGACGACTACCTCAAGCGTGAACGGATTGCCGTGCAGCAGGAGATCGAAGGGCTGATGCAGTACTCGCCGTTCCGCAAAGAAAACGAGGCCTGACGGCCTATTTGGCCATCAGGACCCCGAAGAAGAATACGACGAAGAAGACGAGCTGTTCGGTGAGCCCGAGCGGCGCCTGCCATCCGATCTTGTCGATGATGAACAAGACCACCCAGAACACCGCGGTGGCGAGCACCGCGGCGCGAAAGGCGATCCAGAGAGGCTTGAACGCACTCACTATTCGGCGAGCACCGGTTCCTGGCTCGCGGGCGGCAATGCCCCGCGCTCAGGCGGCAGGAAGGTGAAGACGAGCTTGCCAGCCTCGCCCGGCGCATCGACGTCGACCCGCACCGTGCCGCCGTCGGAGAGCTTGCCGAACAGCACCTCCTCGGCCAGCGGCTTCTTCACGTATTCCTGGATCACCCGCCCGAGCGGACGGGCGCCGAACAGCCTGTCGTAGCCCTTCTCCGCCAGCCAGCGGCGCGCACCATCGGTCAGCTCGATGAAGACCTTGCGGTCGGCGAGCTGGACCTCGAGTTCGGCCACGAACTTGTCGACCACCTTGCCCATCGATTCCGGGCCGAGATTGGCGAACTTGATGATCGCGTCCAGACGGTTCCGGAACTCCGGGGCGAACATGCGGTTGATCGCCTCGTTGTCTTCGTCGTGCCGCTGCTCGCGGCCGAAGCCCAGGGCAGGCTTGGCGATGTCGGCGGCGCCGGCGTTGGTGGTCATGCACAGGATGACATTGCGGAAGTCCACCGTCCGGCCGTTATGGTCGGTGAGCTTGCCGTAATCCATCACCTGCAGCAGGACGTTGAAGACGTCCGGATGGGCCTTCTCGATCTCGTCGAACAGCACGACGCAATGGGGATGCTGGTTCACCTTGTCGGTGAGCAGGCCGCCCTGGTCGAAGCCGACATAGCCCGGCGGGGCGCCGATCAGCCGCGAGACGCTGTGCCGCTCCATGTACTCCGACATGTCGAAGCGGATGACCTCCAGGCCGAGCAGGCGCGCGAGCTGGCGCGTCACCTCGGTCTTGCCGACGCCGGTCGGGCCGGCCAGCAGGTAGCTGCCGATCGGCTTCTCCGGCGACCGAAGACCGGCGCGGGCGAGCTTGATCGAAGCGGCGAGCTGGTCGATCGCATGATCCTGGCCGAACACGACCGTCTTCAGGTCGCGGTCGATGGTGCGCAGCATCTCGGTGTCGTCCTTGGACACCGACTTCGGCGGGATGCGGGCGATCTTGGCGACGACGTCCTCGATGTCGGTCACCTCGATCACGGTCTTGCGGTCGGCCGGCGCACGCAGCATCTGGGCGGCCCCCACCTCGTCGATCACGTCGATCGCCTTGTCGGGCAGCTTGCGGTCGTGGATGTAGCGCGCCGACAGCTCGACGGCGGCCTTGATGGCGTCGTCGGTGAAGCTCACGTGATGGTGCTTCTCGTAGACGGGCTTGAGGCCGCGCATGATTTCGACGGCATCGCTGATCGTGGGCTCAGGCACGTCGATCTTCTGGAAGCGCCGCACCAGAGCGCGATCCTTCTCGAAGTAGTTGCGATACTCCTTGTAGGTCGTCGAGCCGATGCAGCGCAGCTCGCCCGACTGCAGCGACGGCTTCAGCAGGTTCGACGCGTCCATCGAGCCGCCCGACGTCGCGCCGGCGCCGATGATCGTGTGGATCTCGTCGATGAAGAGGACGGAATTCGGCTTCTTCTTGAGCTCGGTCAGGACGGCCTTCAGCCGCTCCTCGAAGTCGCCGCGATAGCGGGTGCCCGCCAGCAGGGCGCCCATGTCGAGCGAGTAGATGACGGCTTCCTTCAGGACTTCCGGCACCTCGCCGTCGACGATCTTGCGGGCAAGGCCTTCGGCGATCGCCGTCTTTCCCACGCCGGGTTCGCCGACATAGAGCGGGTTGTTCTTGGTGCGCCGGCACAGGACCTGGATGGTGCGCTCGACCTCATGCTCACGGCCGATCAGCGGATCGACGCGCCCCTCCCGGGCCTTCTGGTTGAGATCGACGCAGTAGGTCGCGAGCGCTTCGTTGCCCTGCTTGGCAGCCGCCTCGCCCCCCGCCTCTTCCTCCGAGCCGCTGACGCGGCGTGTGCGCGTGCGGCCGGGCACCTTGGCCTTGCCGTGACTGATAAAGTCGACCGCATCGAGCCGGGTCATGCCCTGGTTCTCGAGGAACGAGACGGCGTGGCTGTCGCGCTCGGAGAACAAGGCAACCAGGACGTTGGCGCCGGTGACCTCGTTGCGGCCCGACGACTGCACGTGCACGGCCGCCCGCTGGACCACGCGCTGGAAACCGGCGGTGGGCAACGGCTCGCTCGCGCTCTGCGTAATGATGCCCTTGAGGCGGTTGTCGACGAAGGTCTCCAGATCGTGTCGCAGACGGTCGATGTCGACCCCGCACGCCTTGAGCACGGGAACGGCATCCTCGTCCTCGGTCATGGACAACAGGAGATGCTCCAGCGTCGCATATTCATGGCGACGCTCGCCTGCGAGCCCGAAGGCGCGATGCAGGGACTTCTCGAGGTTCTTGGACAGCATGGACATCGAACCACCTCGACTGGAAAAACGAACTACTCTCGGCCGCCGTTACTCTTTCTCCAACGTGCACTGGAGAGGGTGCTGATTCTTGCGCGCGTAATCCACCGTCTGCGTGACCTTGGTCTCGGCGATCTCGTACGTGTAGACGCCGCAGACCCCCACGCCCTTCTGGTGAACGTGCAGCATGACCTCGGTCGCCTCTTCGCGATTCTTCTGGAAGATGTTCTGCAGAACGTCGACCACGAACTCCATCGGCGTGTAGTCGTCGTTCAGCATCAGCACCTTGTACATCGACGGCTTCTTCGTCCGCGTCCGCGTGAGCGTCAACGCGCCGGTGCGGCCATCGTCACCTTCGCCGTCGTCCCGGCGGGGCGGCTGCTGGGGCGGCCCACCGGGCGGCTGTTGCGGAGGGTCGTCCGCCCCGCCCAGCCGCCATTCGCCTGCGTTGCGCAGAAAATCCATCGTCGTCGTCACGCTCCAAAAACAAACCACCCGTGAATTATATAGGTAGCGTTACGGATTCCGCTACCTCGGCCGCAGACCGTCCTTTCCGACCACCAGCATCCAGCGGTCGGCGCGGGCCCGGTGGAGCGGCGCGTTCCAGTCGCGGCGCAGCTCGGCGGGCTCCAGCTTGCGCGGCGGATTGACCGGGACCGGCACCTTGTCCCAGGAGAACAGCTTGGCCGCGAATTTGACGTTCGCAAAGCCATCGGTCGGATAGTGATAGGCTTGGAACCCCCACACGCCATTCCGGCAGGAGGCGACGGTCCACCAGAAGTCGTTGTCGGGCAGGCGCATTCCATCCTTGGGGGGACCAAAGGCGCGGCTCTCCTCAAGCGCTGCCATGAGTTCGCGCGTCTCCTCGACAGTCAGGATGCGCTGGCCGCCCTTCATACTCCAGGGCGCGAAGATGTCCTTCGGCTTGGAGATGAGCATGTTGGTGATGCCGGTCGTGACATTGCCCTGCCCTTCCAGCACGCCGATGTTCATTCCGGCCACGCCGTCGGGCTGCAGGTAGATGTCATAGGCGCGGACCTGCTCCTCCCAGAGGGCATTGTAGATGAGTCTGAGATGGCTTCGCCCGCCCGGCACGCAGGCGGCGCGAATGTCATCGGCCGCCACGAAGTCGAACCAATGAAAACTGCGCACGACCGGCAACTCGACATTGCGGTCCGGCCGCTGAGCAACAGCGGGCGTCGCCGAAACCGCGGTCAGGACTCCCAGCGCCAGCAAGAATGCCTTCATCACGTCTCCTAATGAGAGGATTGCATAATCCGAACCAACTGGGGCAGCAGAGCGGCATGACTTGCGTTGCATAGCCCCACAAACTTTAGTAAAGTTCCAGCAATTGCTCATAAGCGGTTGAATGAGCACAAGAATCTGATTTCGCGTGTGGCGTATTCGCAATGACATTTCCCCTCAGGCGAATTGCGGTCGGCTTTTCTTGGCTCGCCGTCAGCATTCTTTTCCTAGGTGCCTCGCTCGCGCCTTCCCCTGTTGACGCCCAGACCCAGGCGAAGTCGGTCAAGCGGGCCGCCCCGCCCGCCAAGGCGCGCGCAAAAGCCGCCTCACGCAATACATCCGCCTCCTGGGTCGCCAATCCGGCGGTGACGGCAAAGGACTCTTACCTCATCGTCGACGCGACGAGCGGCCGCGAGCTCGCTTCGGATCGCGCCGATGAACTTCGTCATCCGGCCTCGGTCACCAAGCTGATGACGATCTACCTCACCTTCTCGGCCCTGGATTCGGGCCGGCTGTCCCTCGGCGACAGCCTGCCGGTGTCCGTGAATGCCCTGAACGCGCCGCCCACGAAGATGGGCATGACGCCCGGCGGCACCGTGAACGTGCGCGATGCCACGATGGCGCTGGTCACCCGCTCGGCCAACGATGCGGCCGTACTTCTTGCCGAAGGCCTTGCCGGCAGCGAGGAAGCGTTCGCCAGGCTCATGACGCAGAAGGCGCGCCAGCTGGGCATGAGCTCGACGGTGTTCCGGAATGCCTCCGGCCTGCCCAACAGCGAGCAGGTCACCACCGCCCGCGACCTGGCGAAGCTCGCGAACGCGCTGTTGCGCGACTATCCGCACTACTATGCGATCTTCTCGGTGCAGAGCTACCCGTATCGCGGACGCACCCTCGAGAACCACAACCGCATGCTCGGCAACTACGAAGGCGCCGACGGATTGAAGACCGGCTACACCAACGCTTCGGGCTTCAACCTCGTGATGTCGGCGGTGCGCGACAACCGCCGCCTGATCGGTGTCGTCATGGGCGGCACCAGCGCCGCCCAGCGCGACCGGACGATGGCCGCTCTCATGGATCGCGGCTTCGCCCTGGCGCAGGCCATGCAACTTTCGCCCTGGACATCGGTGCGCAAGCCGGCATCGGCGCGCTACACGGCGGCCCAGTTCGATCCCGGCGCCAGCTTCGCCGAGGCGTACCGGCCGCCGGCAACCCCCTCGAAGCAGGTCAACCCCAAATATGCGGGCTTCGTCCCGCCCGCCCCGGCGACGCCGGCTGCCCCCGCCGCTTTCACCGCCGCTCCGCCGGCCGCGACGGATACGCCCGCGCTCGGCAGCTGGGTAATCCAGGTCGGATCCTTCAGCGACCCGCAGGCGGCCCAGGCCGCCCTGGAACGAGCGACCGCCGCCCTTCCCGATGCGCGTTCGGCATCGGCAATCGTCGACGAGGTTCAGATGGCGAACCGCGTCTTCCATCGGGCACGGCTCATCAACCTGTCGCAGGACCAGGCGATCGAGGGCTGCAAGCGGCTCGAGAAGCGCAAGGTCTATTGCGCGGCGCTCCAGGTCACGGCCTGGAATACGCCGGGTGCACGCTGAGCGCTTTCTTCAATCGATCGACGAACGACCGTTTGTGACGGCGCTGCCAGAGCGCCAGGTCCCATAATTCGGGACTCGGTATCAGGCGCGACTGTATGGGCTCGAAGGCCGAAACTTCGGTAATCCGCCCCTGTAGCTTCACCCGCAGCGGCGCGATCCGGTAACCGGGCCCTTCATAGGCCGCAAGGTGCGCGATGTCCCGGTCGCTGAGGCCGCCCACCACCGCACCCGGCACCTCGCTGCATGGATCTGCGATGACGATGGGATAGGTGGCGCCCTGCACGCGCCGTCGTTCGTGACCTTGCAGACGTGCCGCCACATAAGCCTGAGGCGGCAACCGCCGCCCCAGAACCAGGGCCGTCACGTCGCGATCGAGCAACGTGCCGTAGAAGAAGAAGCGCATCAGTGATGGCCGGATGCGGCGTCGTCCGGGAGATCCACGCCGCACGCCGCCAAGGCGGCCTTCAGGTCGGCCATCAAGCGCTCGAGGCCGGCATCGTCGGCCGCCTCGCATCGTGCCACCAGCACCGGCTGCGTGTTCGACGCGCGCAGCAGCCACCATCCCTCTTTGGTGCTGACCCTCACGCCGTCGATATCGGAGAACTTGGCGCCGTCCTTCTGCAGGCGCGCCTTGACCTTTTCGACCACGCCGAACTTCTGGTCGTCGGGGCAATCGAAGCGCAGCTCGGGCGTGTTGACCGGCTGAGGCAGCCCGTCACGCATATCCGCGAGGCTCTCCTTGGCGTTCGCCACGATGTTGAGAAGCCGCAACCCGCAGTAAAGGGCGTCGTCGAAGCCGTAGAAAGTGTCGGCGAAGAACACGTGGCCGCTCATCTCACCGGCAAGCGGGGAGCCGATCTCGGCCATCTTGCTCTTGATCAGGGAATGGCCGGTCTTGAACATCAGCGGCTGGCCGCCGGCCTTGGCGATCTCGTCGAACAGGACCTGGCTCGCCTTCACGTCGGCGATGATGGTCGCGCCGGGATGGCTCTTCAGGACGTCGCGCGCCCACAGGACGAGGAGCTGGTCGCCCCACAGGATGCGGCCCTGCCCGTCCACGGCCCCGATCCGGTCACCGTCGCCATCGAAGGCGATGCCCAGGTCGCAACCCCGCGCCTTCACCTCGGCAATGAGCTGCTCCAGGTTCTTCGGCACGGTGGGATCCGGGTGATGCGCCGGAAAGGTACCGTCGACCTTCTCGTTCAGCACGAAATGCTCGCCTTCGAGCTTGTCGACGACCGACCGGATCGAGACTCCGACCGCCCCGTTTCCGGTATCCCACGCGACCTTGAGCTTCTTGCCGGGCTTGACGTCGCGCAGGAGCCGCGTAGCATAGTCGGCCAGGATCGCACGCTTCTCGACCTTGCCTTCCCCCGTTTCCCAATCCGCCTTCCCGGCCATCTCGCCGAGCTTCTGGATGTCGGCACCGAAGAAGGACTTCTTGCCCATCATCATCTTGAAGCCGTTGTAGTCCGGCGGATTGTGCGATCCCGTGATCTGGATCCCGCCATCGGCCTCGAGGTGATAGACCGCGAAGTAGAGCATCGGCGTCGCGGCGAGGCCGATGTCGATCACATCGATCCCCGCGGCGGTCAGGCCCTCGATACAGGCGGCAGCGAGTTCGGGAGAACTCAGCCTTCCGTCATAGCCAAGCGCCACGCGCTTGCCGCCGTTGCGACGGACAAGCGTGCCCAGGGTGCGTCCGATCGCCCTCGCATCCGCGGCATGAACCGTGTCGCCCACGATTCCCCGGATGTCGTACTCACGCAGGATACTCGGATCGAACTTGTGCGCCATCTGGCTCATTTAAATGACTCCGGAAAGGGACCGTACGGACAGTCAGCCGTGCGCGAGGGGCCGGCCGATACTGTCATAGGCGAAGCCGAGCGACCGCATTTCCGCGGGATCGAAGATGTTGCGCAGATCGACGATTCGGGGCTGTCGCATGACTTCCTTGATGCGGCGCGGGTCGAGGCCACGGAACTCGTGCCATTCGGTGATCACCACCAGCACATCGGCCCCGGTGGCCGCCTCATAGGCATTCTCGGCGAAGATCACGTCCTTCATGAGGCGCGCGGCTTCGATCATGCCCTCGGGGTCGAAGGCCACGATCTTGCCGCCGGCAGCCTGCAGGGCCGGCACGATGTCGAGGGACGGCGCGTCGCGCATGTCGTCGGTGTTTGCCTTGAACGTCAGCCCCAGCACGCCGATCGTGAGCCCCGACACCGAGCCGCCGCAGAAGTCGATGACCTTCTGCGCCATCTTCTTCTTGCGGCTGTTGTTCACCTGGATGACCTGCTCGACGAGCGTCTGGGGCGCATCGACCTCACGCGCGGTGTAGGCCAGCGCAAGCGTGTCCTTGGGGAAGCAGGAGCCGCCGAAGCCCGGACCCGGATGCAGGAACTTGCGGCCGATGCGGCCATCAAGCCCGATGCCGCGCGCCACGTCATGCACATCGGCGCCGACCTTTTCGCAGAGATCGGCGATTTCGTTGATGAAGGTGATCTTCGCGGCGAGAAAGGCGTTGCCGGCGTACTTGGTAACCTCGGCCGTCTCGATGTTGGTGAAGACCATGGGCGTCTGGATGAGATTGAGCGGGCGATAGATCATGGACATCACCTCCTGCGCGCGCTGGCTTTCGACGCCGATCACGACGCGGTCGGGCTTCATGAAGTCCTCGATCGCCGCGCCCTCGCGCAGGAATTCCGGATTGGAGGCGACATCGAACTCCGCGGCGGGGTTCGACTCGCGAATGATCCGGGCCACCTCGCGCCCCGTACCCACCGGCACGGTCGACTTGTTCACCACGACCGTGTAGCCGCGGATGGCCCGGGCGATTTCCGCTGCAGCGGCATAGACGTAGGACAGGTCGGCATGACCATCGCCGCGACGCGTCGGCGTCCCGACGGCGATGAAGACGGCATCGGCATCGCCGACGGCATCGCCCAGTTGCGTGCTGAAGTTGAGACGGCCCGCCCGCGCATTGTCAGCAACGAGCTTGTCGAGCCCGGGCTCGAAAATCGGAATCTCACCCTTGCGCAGCCGCTCAATCTTGGCCGCATCCTTGTCGACACAGATAACGTCGTGGCCGAAGTGGGCAAAACACGCTCCGGAAACGAGGCCGACATAGCCGGATCCGATCATAGCAATACGCATTTGGTCAGCCTTTCACGAAACGACCAAGAAGGGCCCGCGTCTCCGCGGCAGTGTCGACGCGGTGCAGGGCTACGGCGAGGTTCGCCTCGAGGAAGCCGAGTCGGTTGCCGCAATCGTAGCGCTGTCCAGCATAGCGAAGGGCGTGGAACGGTTTATGACCGATCATCTTCGCCATCGCGTCCGTGAGCTGGATTTCGCCGCCGGCACCGGTCTCGTGCCGGTCCAGATGCTCGAAGACTTCAGGCAGCAGCACGTATCGGCCGATCAGGGCCAGGGTCGAGGGTGCCTCTTCCGGCCTGGGCTTTTCCACCATCCCGGTGATCTCCGACAGGTTACCCTGCTCGTTCTTCACCGCCGCAATCCCATAGCTCTTGGTCTGCTCCCGCGGCACGTCCATGACAGCCACGACGCTGCCACCGGTCCGCTCATGTGCCGCCACCAACTGGCCAATGCAGCTCGGCGTGTCGATCGTCAATTCGTCCGGCAGCAGGACGGCGAACGGCTCGTTTCCGATCCAGTGGCGGGCGCACCACACCGCATGTCCGAGGCCGAGCGGCTTCTGCTGACGCGTGAAGATGGCATTGCCGGGCTTGATCGTCGCGCCCTGGGTCATCTGCAGTTCGGGCGCCTTCTTGCGCTGCTCCAACGTCGCTTCGAGTTCGTAGGCGTGATCGAAGTGATCTTCCAGCGCGCCCTTGTTGCGCCCGGACACGAAGACGAATTCCTCGATTCCGGCCGCGAGGCACTCCTCCACCGCATACTGGATGAGGGGCCGGTCGACGACCGTCAGCATCTCCTTCGGCATGGCTTTGGTCGCAGGGAGGAAACGCGTTCCCAGACCGGCGACGGGCAGGACCGCTTTACGAACACGCTGCGCCATGCTGATCGACCTCACTTGGTGTCTGGTTTGTATATTAGAATCAATGATTTGAAAGGATGGTGGCAGGCCACGGCAGGCTTGATGCCATGTCGACGCTCTGCCTGGCAAGATCAACTGCCAAGCAGGACATCCTTGGCGCGGTTGATGCGCGCCGCCAGATCCGCAGTCCCCCCGACATCCGGATGCATGCGCTGAATGAGCCGCCGATGGGCCGCGCGGATCTCATCGGCCGTGGCGCCCTGCTCGAGTCCGAGGACCGCAAGCGCCTCGTCACGCGTCATGTCGGCACGTGGACCGCCCTGCGGAGGAGCCTGCCGGGCAGCGCGCCAGTCGGCGCCGAGCCGCCGGTCGAGATAGGCCTCGAGCACCCTCAGCGAATCGGCATCGCGTGCACATTCCTCCCGCAGGTCCAGGAGCTCTCCGTCCCCGAGCACGTCGAGGGCGCGCCCCGCGAACCGCCCTGCCAGCACAGTCCCGCCGACGTCGCCGCTCGCATGATCGATCCAAGCCTGCAGGAAGGTCGTCCTGACCTCCGTTCGCTGGCCGGCACCGGGTGAACTGAAGCCGCCCGACGCTCGCTGCCGTACCGCCCGTGCAATCAGCGCTGTGATAACTACGCCCGCAAGGCCAAGGAGTTCAGGCATGAAGGCCGGTACGAAGCGAAGGCCGAAAACCAGCAAGCCCCCCACACCGATCCCCCCGAGCACCATCGTGATCACACGCAAGACGCGCGCCATGGAGGAGGCGTTTGCGCGTAGGAACCAGGAAATGCCCAAAGCGACGGCCGCGAGAGCGAGAAGCGCCAGAAGGAGCGCTGCCGGCATGCTATTGCCGGGTTGCTGGCGCCTGTAGCGCCGGCGTCTGCGGCTGGGTCTGAGGTTGAGAGTCCGCCCGCTCGCGCTGGATCTGGCGCCAACGTTCGACGTTGCGATTGTGCTCCGGCAACGTGAGGGCGAATGCGTGACCGCCCTGCCCGTCGGCCACGAAGAAGAGCGAACGGTCGCGCGCCGGGTTGGTCGCGGCGACGATCGAGGCGCGTCCCGGATTGCAGATCGGTCCGCGCGGCAGGGCCGCGATCACATAGGTGTTGAACGGCGTGTTCGACTGCAGGTCGGTGCGCGTCAGGTCGCGGCCGAGCGGCGCCTTGCCTTCGGTCAGGCCATAGATGGTGGTGGGGTCACTCTCGAGCTTCATGCGACGGCGCAGCCGGTTGATGAAGACCGCGGCCACGCGGGTGCGCTCCGACGGCACCGCCGTCTCCTTCTCCACCATCGACGCCAGGATCAGCGCCTCGCGCTTGTTGGCGAGCGGCAGGCCGGCGGCGCGCTTGCGCCACGCCTCGTCGAGCGTCTTCTCCATCGCCTCCTTCATGCGCAGCAGCAGCCCGTCGCGGGTGTCGTCGCGCGAATAGAAGTAGGTCTCCGGCAGGAGGTCTCCTTCCTTCACGTCGAGCGTGATGTCGCCCGAGAGCGCTTCGGTCTTGCGAACGAGTTCCAGCACCTCGGGCGTCGTCATGCCCTCGGGAATCGTGAGGCGTCGCTGCACGACCTTGCCCGACTGCAGGAGCTCGACGAGCGACTGCATCGAGGTATGGGCCGGCACTTCGTACTCTCCGGCCTTGATGGGCTTGGGCGAGGGATCGATCATCAGTGCCACGCGGAACAGCCGCGGGTGGGCGATGACACCCTCTTCCTGCAGCAGCTTGGACATGGTGGTCGGTCCCGCGCCGCGCGGGATCACGATGTTCTTCGTCTGCTCGAGCGGCCCCTGAGCCGTGAGGATGACGTGGCCGACATAGATCGAGCCGCCCATCAGGGTGACGAACAGCGCGATGAAGAAGAGAACCCAGCGGAAGTAGCTGAGCATGACTCAGCTCCTCAGAAAGAAATCAGACGGGTCCGACGATCAGGGACGCGTTGGTGCCACCGAAGCCGAACGAGTTGCTCAGCGCGTGGCGGACCTTGCGCTGCTTGGCCTGCTTCGGCACGAGATCGATGTCGCAGCCCTCGTCTGGCTCGTCGAGATTGAGCGTCGGCGGAACCGCCTGATCGATCAGGGATTTGATGGCATAGATCGCCTCGATCGCGCCGGCTGCGCCCAGCAGATGGCCGGTGGCCGACTTGGTCGACGACATTGAGAGAGCGTGGACGTCCTGACCGAAGGTGCGCTTCACGGCGCCCAGCTCGATCACGTCGGCCATCGTCGATGTGCCGTGGGCGTTCACATAGTCGATCTGGTCCGTACCGAGATTGGCGCGCTTCAGCGCCGCTTTCATGGCGCGCACCGCACCATCGCCATCCTCGGACGGAGCCGTGATGTGATAGGCGTCACCGGACAGGCCGTAGCCCAGAATTTCGGCGTAGATCTTGGCGCCGCGCTTCTTGGCATGCTCGTATTCTTCGAGCACGAGGCAGCCGGCGCCCTCGCCCATCACGAAGCCGTCGCGCCGCTTGTCCCACGGACGCGAGGCCTGCGTCGGCGTATCGTTGAAATCGGTCGACAGCGCCTTGCAGGCATTGAAGCCCGCGATGCCGATCCGGCAAATCGCCGCTTCGGCGCCGCCGGCCACCATGACGTCGGCGTCCTCGTACTGGATCAGCCGGGCTGCGTCGCCGATCGCGTGCGCCCCGGTGGCACAGGCCGTAACGACGGCGTGGTTCGGCCCCCTGAAGCCGTACTTGATCGAGACCTGCCCCGAAACGAGGTTGATGAGGGCCGAAGGGATGAAGAACGGGCTGACGCGGCGAGGTCCCCGCTCCTTCAGGATCAGCGACGTCTCGTAGATCGTCTGGAGACCGCCGATTCCGGAGCCGATCATGACGCCGGTCCGGTTGAGACCCTCCTCGTCCTGCGGCATCCAGCCGGAATCCTCGACCGCCTGTTGGGCGGCCGCGATTCCGAAGATGATGAACTTGTCGAGCTTCCGCTGCTCCTTGGGCGCAAGGTAATCGTCCACATTGAAGTGGCCGTTTGCCTTGTCGCCTTGGGGCACCTCGCCCGCGATCTTGGTCGCGAGATCCGAAGTGTCGAAAGCCTGGATCGACCGGATGCCGGACTCCGCCGCCATCAGGCGGCGCCAGTTCGTGTCGACGCCGTCACCCAACGGCGTGACCATCCCCATGCCGGTTACGACAACACGCCTCATCTTCCGCCCTTCCTCTTTCAGGAACCGGTGAAGATCAGGACTTCGCGGTGCCTTTGATGAAGCCGATGGCGTCGCCGACGGTCTGGATCTTCTCCGCCGCGTCATCGGGAATTTCGATGCCGAACTCTTCCTCGAACGCCATCACCAGCTCGACCGTGTCGAGGCTGTCCGCGCCCAGATCATCGATGAACTTGGCCTCTTCCTTGACCTGCGCGGCCTCAACGCCGAGATGCTCGACGACGATCTTCTTAACGCGCTCGGCAATATCGCTCATTTCTTGTCCTTCCCGTCTATCCAACTAATTCCGGTCGCCAGGGGGTTGGCGAATGCCGGGCTCTTAACATAGCTCCCGGGCCATTGGCTAGGTCCGAAAAGCCCACAGAATCAGGCACTTGTAGGCCTGTCCCTCAGATCATCGCCATCCCGCCGTTGATGTGCAGCGTCTGACCCGTAACGTAGGCGGCCTCGTCGCTGGCGAGGTAGACCACGCCGGCCGCAATCTCTTCGGGCGTGCCCAGCCGATCGGCAGGGACGCGCCCGAGAATGGCTTTTTTCTGGTCGTCCGTCAGCACGTCGGTCATCGGCGTGGCGATGAAGCCCGGCGCCAGGCAGTTCACGGTGATGCCGCGCGACGCCAGCTCCTGCGCCAGCGACTTCGACATGCCGATCAGGCCCGCCTTGGCCGCCGCATAGTTCGCCTGCCCCGGATTGCCGGTGACGCCGACGATGGAGGTGATGTTCACGACCCGGCCGAAGCGCCGCTTCATCATTCCCCGCATCGACGCTCGGATCAGGCGGAAGGTGCCCGTCAGGTTCACCTGCAGGACCTTTTCCCACTCCTCGTCCTTCATGCGCATGGAGATGTTGTCGCGCGTGATGCCGGCGTTGTTCACGAGAATGTCGAGCTTGCCGCCCATCGCGGCTTCGGCTTCCTTGGCCAGCCGGTCGATGTCGGCCGGATCGTCCATCCGCGCTGCCACCACGTGAGCCCGCTCGCCGAGCGACGCCTTGAGCTGCTCCAGGGCCTCCGCGCGTGTGCCGGACAGCGTGACGGTCGCGCCCTGCTTGTGCAGCGCGCGCGCGATCGCCCCGCCGATACCACCGGATGCGCCGGTGACGAGAGCTGCCTTGCCGCTCAGATCGAACATGGCACTCTCTCCTTATGCCGTCTTCAGGAAGGCTTCGATGTCCGCTGGCGTGTTCAGCGCCATGCCAGTCATGTCCTTGTCGATACGCTTCACGAGGCCCGACAGGACCCTGCCGGTTCCGCATTCGACCAAGGCGTCGACGCCCTTGGTCTTCATATACTGGACGCTCTCGCGCCAACGGACGAGGCCGGTGACCTGTTCCACCAGCCTCTGCTTGATCGAGGCCGGGTCGCTGAGTTCGGAGGCCAGCACGTTGGACACCAGCGGCACACGCGGGGGCGTCAGCACGATTTCCTCCAGCGCGACCTTCATGGCGTCGGCGGCCGGCTGCATCAGCGGGCAATGGAAGGGAGCGCTCACCGGCAACATCATGCCGCGCTTGCAGCCCCGGGACTTGGCAGCCTCGATGGCCCGCTCGACCGCTTCCTTGTGGCCGCTCACGACGATCTGCCCGCCGCCATTGTCGTTGGCGACCGTGACGACCTCCCCCTGGGCTGCTTCCTTGCAGGCTTCCTGAGCGGCTTCCAGCTCGATGCCGAGCAGGGCCGCCATGGCACCCACCCCGACCGGGACGGCTTTCTGCATGGACTGCCCGCGGAGCTTCAGGAGGCGGGCGGCGTCCGCGAGCGTCAGGGCGCCGGCGGCGGCAAGCGCCGAATATTCACCGAGCGAATGTCCCGCGACATAGGCGGCGAGTGACGACAGCGGCTTTCCCCCGTCCTTTTCCAGGATCCGGGTGACCGCGACGCTCACGGCCATGAGGGCGGGCTGGGCGTTCTCCGTCAGGACGAGGTCGCCCTCCGGGCCCTCCCGCATCAACTTCGACAGATTCTGCTTCAGCGCCTCGTCGACCTCCCCGAACACCTCCCGGGCGGTGGCAAAGGCACCTGCGAGATCTGCCCCCATGCCGACAGCCTGAGATCCCTGCCCCGGAAAGACGAAAGCCCGACTCATGCGCGTTTTCCCATGATTTTCATCGCGATTGCGGGCAGTCATACCGGGGCGCGGGACGCAGTCAAGCCGCACCGGGAATACTTGCTTTCAGACTGCCTGCCTGTATAACCGCCCCTCTTCGGGGCCTCCGTCGGCCCCGATCTCCTTGCCGCCCCGGTGCATTCCGCGTGGGGCGGCTAGATCCGGGCGGTTCCTTGGAACTCCGGGTCACTAACAGCCATAAGGAGCCGAATCTACATGGCACTCTACGAGAATGTCTTCATTGCGCGTCAGGACGTTGCGACGACGCAGGTGGAGGCTCTGACCACCCAGTTCTCCGAACTGGTCACCAGCATGGGCGGCACCGTCTCCAAGAAGGAGTATTGGGGCCTGCGTTCGCTGACCTACCGCATCAAGAAGAACCGCAAGGGTCACTACACCCTGCTCAACATCGACGCCCCGTCGGCGGCGGTGAAGGAGCTGGAGCGCACGATGTCGATCAACGAAGACATCATCCGCTACATGACCGTGCGCGTCGATGAGCTCGAGGAAGCCCCGTCGGCCATCATGGTGCGCAGCGCCGAGAAGTCCGACCGCCCGGGTGGCGATCGTGGCGACCGCTGGGGCGATCGCCCGCCGCGTCGCGAGCGTTCGCGCTTCGGCGACGAGGGCGGTGCCGCCCCGGTGGCCTCTGAAACGGGAGAAGAAGCATGAGCGCACAGCGTCGTCCGTTCACCCGCCGCCGCAAGAGCTGCCCGTTCTCCGGCGCCAACGCCCCGAAGATCGACTACAAGGACGTGCGCCTTCTGCAGCGGTTCATTTCCGAACGCGGCAAGATCGTACCGAGCCGTATCTCGGCAGTCTCGTCCAAGAAGCAGCGCGAACTCGCCCAGGCGATCAAGCGCGCCCGCTTCCTGGCCCTCCTGCCCTACCTCATCGCCTAGTCGGGAGACGCAATCATGCCGATGAACGTCATCCTGCTCGAGCGCGTGCCGAAACTGGGCCAGATGGGCGACGTTGTGAAGGTGAAGCCCGGCTTCGCCCGCAACTACCTCCTGCCGCAGAAGAAGGCGCTGCGCGCGACCAAGGACAACATCACCTACTTCGAATCGCAGCGTAAGGTCCTCGAGGCGCAGAACCTCGAGCGCCGCTCGGAAGCCGAAGCGGTCGGCGCCAAGATGAACGACCTCAAGGTCATCATCATCCGGCAGGCCTCCGAGGCCCTCCAGCTCTACGGTTCGGTCACCTCGCGTGACATCGCCGACGGCGCCGCCACCCAGGGCGTCAAGATCGAGCGCAGCCAGGTCGAACTGGACAAGCCGATCAAGGCGCTGGGCGAGCACAAGATCAAGATCCACCTCCATCCGGAAGTGGTGGTCGAGATCTCCGTGCTGGTCGCCCGCTCCGCCGAAGAGGCCGAGTTCCTCTCCAAGGGCGGCAGGCTGGTCGCGGAGACCGAGCGTGCGGCCATGGAGGCGGCGGAAGCCGCCCAGCGTGCAGCCGACCAGGCCGCCGCGCTGTTCGAGGCCAAGTCGGCCGAGGCTGCCGAGGCTGCCGAGGGCGAGACCGCCGAGGCCGAGGCCGAGGAAGCGCCGGCCGACCAGAAGTAATCCGCGTGCCGACAGGCACCGCGCAGCGCTTCGAACGCATGCCATCGCTCCGCGATGGCATGCGTTTTCTTTTGGTGCATCGTTGATCTGGCGACTGGGCGCCCTCGCCGTGGCGGCCGTCGTCGCGCTGCCGCTGCTCGGCATCGCCTCCAGCCTGTTGAGCCCCCAGGGCGAACTCTGGCGTCACCTGGCCGAGACGCAGCTCCGCGACATTGCCCACAACACCATCGTCCTGCTGGTCGGCGTCGGCCTGGGCACGGTGGTGATCGGCACCGGCACCGCATGGCTCGTCACGATGTGCCGGTTCCCCGGAAGCCGTGTGCTGCAATGGGCGTTGCTGCTGCCGCTCGTCATGCCGACCTACATCATCGGCTACGCCTATGCCGACTTGCTGACCTTCGCCGGCCCGCTGCAATCGGGGCTGCGCGCCGCCATGGGGTGGAACCGCGGCGACTACTGGTTTCCGCAGTTCGGCTCGCCCCAGGGTGTCGCCCTGCTCTTCACGCTGGTCCTCTACCCTTACGTCTATCTTGCCGCGCGCACAGCCTTCCTTGTCCAGTCGCAGTCCCTGCTCGAAGCGAGCCGCATCCTCGGCAACGGGCCCTGGCGCACGTTCCTGCGGATCGGCCTGCCGCTCGCCCGCCCGGCCATCGCCGCGGGCGCGGCTCTCGCGCTCTTGGAGACGCTCGCCGACTTCGGCACCGTCCAGTATTACGGCATTCACACCTTCACCACGGCGATCTACCGAACCTGGTACGGCATGGGCAATCGCGAGGGGGCCGCGCAGCTCTCCATGGTTCTCATCCTGATCGCCGTGGCTCTCGTCGCCCTGGAATACCGGTCGCGCGGACGGGCGAGTTTCACTATCGCCTCGAACCTGCGCTACGTCGCCGAGCCGGTGCAGCTCGCCCGGCCAGCGGGCCTTGCCGCCCTGGCCGCCTGCGCCCTGCCGATCCTGCTGGGCTTCGTCGTGCCGACGGCGCACCTCGCGCAGCTCGCACTGTCTTCGGGGGTGCTGATGACCGACCAGCGCTTCATCGGTGACGCCTTCAACAGCCTGATTCTGGCGACCGTGGCGGCCGTCATCATCGTCAGCCTCGCCGTTTTCCTGAGCTACGCCGGTCGCCTCGTCCGCCGGCGGCTCCTCCATCGCACCATCGCCTTCGCATCGCTGGGCTATGCCATCCCCGGCGCCGTCATCGCCGTTGGCGTCCTGCTGCCTCTGGCATTCGCCGATCACGGCCTCGATCTGCTCTCGCGGCAGGTGCTCGGCGTGCCGACCGGCCTGCTGCTGAGCGGGACCGCCTTCGCCCTGCTCGTCGCCTATACCGTGCGCTTCCTCGCCGTCGGCATGGCCAACGTCGCGCCCGGACTTGCCGCGATCGATCCGGCCATGGACGCGAGCGCGCGGATCCTGGGAGCCAGGCCACGCGATGTCCTGTGGCGGATCCATATACCGATGCTGCGCGCGCCTGCCCTGACGGCCGGCATCGTAGCCTTCGTCGAGGTGCTGAAGGAGCTGCCGGCGACCCTGCTGATACGGCCGTTCAACTTCGACACGCTGGCCATCGGGGTCTACCGCTTCGCATCCGACGAGCGCCTCGCCCAGGCCGCCGTCGGATCGATTCTGATCGTCACCGTGTCGCTTGTACCGGTGATCCTCCTCAGCCGCACGGTGGCGGCGTCGGGACGTCCTACTTCCAGCCCGCGCGGTCCATGATCTTCAGCGCCTCGGCGTTGTTCTGGGCGAATACGCGGGCGTTGAGCTGGTCTTCCTTGAAGGTGCCGAGCGCCTTGAGCTCCGGCGAAAGCTCGACCGAGGCCACGACGGGGTATTCCGAATTGCCGTCGGCGAAGTACTTCTGGGCCTGCGGCGAGACCAGGTACTCGAGGAACTTGACCGCCGCCTGCTTGTTCGGGGCGTGCTTGGCTACGCCGCCGGCGCTCAGGTTCACGTGCGTGCCGCGGTTGGACTGATTGGGGAAGATCACGCCCAGCTTGGCCGCGATCTCGCGGTCCTCAGGCTTGGACGAGCGGATCAGGTTCACGAAGTAGTAGGTATTCACGACCGCGACGTCGCCCTCGCCCGCGGCGGCGGCCTTGATCTGGTCGGTGTCACCGCCGCGCGGCGGACGCGCCAGGTTGGCGGCAACGCCCTTGGCCCAGGCTTCCGTCTTCTCCGGACCGTCGGCCGCGAGGATCGAGCCGGTGAGCGACTGGTTGTATATGTTTCCGGAGGAGCGGATCAGGACCTTGCCCTTCCACTTCGGGTCGGCGAGATCCTCGTAGTTCTGCGGTGCGGCAGCCGCCTGCATCTTCTCCTTGTTGAACACGATGATGCGGGCGCGCTTGGAGAAGCCGAACCAGGTGTTGTCGGGATCGCGCAGATGGGCGGGGATCGCCTTGGCCAGGACGGGCGAATCGGTCGCCTGCAGCAGCCCCATTTCGCGGGCGCGCTCGATGCGGCCGGCATCGACGGTGATGAACACGTCGCAGGGGCTCTTGTCGCCCTCGGTGCGCAGACGCTGGATGAGGGGATCCGGCTCGGCATCGACGCGGTTGATCTTCACGCCCGTCAGATCCGCAAAGTTGCCGTACAGTGCCTCGTCGGTCTTGTAGTGGCGGGCCGAATAGAGGTTGAGCGTACCGCCCTGAGCCCAGGCCCGGCGGGCGATGAACGCACCGGAACCCAACGCCAGGCCAGCCTTCACGAGCGCACGTCTCTTCACGTCTTCCTCCGATGCGAGTGAGTATCAATGGCCCCGATATCACTCGGGGTGAAAACTGGCAATTCAAATGCGATTTATTCCCAGTTGCCCGCAGGTAATTTTGCGCATCCATCCGTTTGCGCCGAAAATGCGGATGGGATTAAAATTTTGGCAGCGACAACTTGGAGTGATCCATCGTGCTGCTGGCGCAGGTGCTTGCCCGGGTCGTGAACGAAGGCGAACTGACGATCGTCGATGAGACGGGTCGTCCGCATCGGATCAAGGGCGCAAAAGCCGGTCCCGCGGTGACCATGCGTGTTCATGATCACTGGACCGGCCTCCGCCTTGCCTTCCGTCCGCGGCTCGCCCTGGGCGAGGCCTACATGGACGGTCGGCTGACCGTCGAACAGGGCGATCTCTACGATCTTCTCGACCTGCTTGGACGCAACATCACCGCCGTCGATTCGACCGCGATTATGCGCTGGTCGTACTCGCTGCAGCGTTGGCTGCGCGTGCTGGAACAATACAATCCCGTCGGCACGGCCCAGAAGAACGTCGCTCATCACTACGATCTCCGCGGTGAACTCTACGACTTCTTCCTCGATCCCGACCGGCAATACTCCTGTGCCTATTTCAAGACCGGCGCAGAGTCCCTCGAGATCGCCCAAGCCGACAAGAAACTGCACATCGCGACCAAGCTGCTGCTGAAACCCGGCCTGAAGGTACTCGACATCGGCTCGGGCTGGGGTGGCATGGGCCTCTACCTCGCCCGCTCGTTCGACGTCGACGTGACCGGTGTCACCCTCTCTCGCGAGCAACACGGTGTATCGAACCGCCGTGCCCAGGAGGGCGGGATCGCCGACCGGGTCCGCTTCAAACTGATCGACTACCGCGAGGAGCCGGGCCGCTACGACCGCATCGTCTCGGTCGGCATGTTCGAGCATGTCGGCTCGGCCCACTATCTCGAATACTTCCGGAAGGTGAAGGACCTGTTGGCCGACGACGGGGTCATGCTTCTGCACTCGATCGGGCGCATGGAACCCCCGGGCGGCACCAACACCTGGCTCCGCAAGTACATCTTCCCAGGTGGCTACACGCCTGCCCTGTCGGAGGTTCTCGCCGCGATCGAGAAGGCAGGCCTGTGGGTGACCGACATCGAAGTCCTGCGGCTGCATTACGCAGAGACCCTGCGCCACTGGCGGCAGCGCTTCCTGGCCAATCGGGAGCGCATCAAGGAGATCGCCGGCTACGACGATCGCTTCTGCCGGATGTGGGAGTTCTATCTCGCGGGCTGCGAGGTCGCGTTCCGCTACATGCAGCAGATGGTCTTTCAGATTCAAATCAGCCGGCGCCAGGATGCGGTGCCGCTCGTTCGTGATTATATGGTCACCGAAGAACGTCTAAAGAACGTCGCAGGGTCCATGGCCGCAGAATAGCTAAGTATCCTCGCTAAGCTCTGGATAAGCTCGCGCTCTGATTCTTTGCACTGTGATCCCCCTCCCATCTTGGGCAAAGACAATACGATGGAGCCGCTGAAAGACACCTCGAACGTCACACGCCTGCCCGGCGCCGAAGATGCTCGCCTGCGCGAGCCGCCACACAACTTCGAGGCCGAGCAGGCCTTGCTGGGCGCGATCCTGATCAACAATGCCGCCTACCAGCGGGTCGCGGAGTTCCTGCGTCCCGAACATTTCGCCGACCCGCTCCACGGCAAGCTCTTCGATTCGCTGTCGCGCCTGATCGAGCGCGGCCAGGTCGTTAGCGCCGTCACGCTCAAGACCTATGTCGAGCAGGATCCCGCGATGAAGGAGGCCGGAGGCGCCGCCTATCTCGCAAGATTGGCAGCAGCCTCCGTGCACGTGATCGATGCCGCCGCCTTCGGCCGCGCCGTCCACGATCTCTACCTGCGCCGCCAGCTCATCGATCTGGGCGAGAACGTCGTGAACGGCGCCTTCTCCGGCGACGTCGACGAGACCGCGCTGCAGCAGATCGAGGTCGCTGAGAAGAAGCTCTACGACCTGGCCACGACCGGCCAGACCGAGGGTGGCTTCAAACCGTTCCGCATGGCCCTGACCGAGGCCGTGACGGCGGCCGAGGCCGCCTATGGGCGCGAAGGCAAGCTCACCGGCGTGGCCACCGGCCTGTTCAATCTCGACCAGCTGCTGGGCGGCCTTCACCGCTCCGACCTGCTGATCCTCGCCGGCCGCCCATCGATGGGAAAGACCGCGCTGGCCACCAACATCGCCTTCAACGCCGCGAAGGCCTACCGGGAGGAGATCGTCGACGGTCATCCCAAGGCCGTAGATGGCGCGGTGGTCGGTTTCTTCTCGCTCGAAATGTCGGCTGAGCAGCTTGCCACCCGAATGCTCTCCGAACAGGCCGAAATCTCCTCGGAGAAGATCCGCCGCGGCGAGGTGCTGAGCCACGAATTCGACAGGGTCCTCAACGTCAGCCACGACCTCGAGCATCTCAACTTCTTCATCGACGACACGCCCGCCCTTTCGATCGCCGCCCTGCGCACCCGCGCCCGCCGGCTCAAGCGCACGCACGGTCTCGGCCTGATCATCGTCGACTACCTCCAGCTCCTGAACCCGTCGGGCAAGAGCCGGCAGGAGAACCGCGTGCAGGAGGTTTCGGAGATCACCCGAGGCCTGAAAACGCTCGCCAAGGAACTCGACGTGCCGGTGATCGCGCTGTCGCAGCTGTCGCGCGCCGTGGAGCAACGCGAGGACAAGCGGCCCCAGCTTTCCGACCTTCGCGAATCGGGCTCGATCGAACAGGACGCCGACGTCGTGATGTTCGTCTATCGCGAGGAATATTACCTGACCCGCGCCGAGCCCGCGCGACGCGCCGAGGAAAGCGACCAGAAGTTCAACGAGCGCCACGACGACTGGAAGCAGCGCTGCGAGGCGACCTACGGCAAGGCCGAGGTCATCGTGGCCAAGCAGCGACATGGTCCTACAGGCATCGTGCGCCTGTCGTTCGAAGGACAGTTCACGAAGTTCGGCAACCTCGATGGCGTTGCTGACGAGCCCGTGTCCGCGTTCTAAGGTCGCCACGTGTCAATCCTTGCCGATGATGATCCGGCGCGCCGCGCCGGCGCGATCCTTTCAATCGATCTGGGCGCGATCGCCGCCAACTGGCGGGGGCTGCGCGATGCCGGACGCGCCACTGGCCGCCCGGTCGACTGCGCCGCCGTCCTGAAGGCGGATGCCTATGGCACCGGAGCCGCCGTGGTGGGTCCACTGCTGGCGGCCGAGGGCTGCCGGCAGTTCTTCGTGGCCCATATCGAGGAGGGTATCGCGCTGCGCCGGGTGCTGCCGGAACCGCCCATCTACGTGCTCAACGGGCTGCTTCCCGGCACCGAGGGCGATTTCGTGGAGCACCGCCTCGTTCCCGTGCTCAATCACCTGGGACAGCTCAATGCCTGGCGGGCCGCCGCCCAGCGCTTCAATCTGGCGCTCGACGCTGTCGTGCATCTCGACACCGGCATGCACCGCCTGGGATTCGGTGCGGAGGATGCGCAGTTCCTGATCAACGAGCGCGGCCGGCTGCGCGGCCTGCGCCTCGCGCTCATCATGAGCCACCTGGTGTCTTCCGAAGAACCGTCCAATCCGATCAACGGGGAGCAGCTTTCACGCTTTCGCACCTTCGTACGGGCGATGCCGGGAGCACCGACGTCGCTTGCCAACTCATCCGGCATCTTCCTCGGCCCGGACTACCATTTCGACCTCTTGCGTCCCGGCGCGGCGCTCTACGGCATTAACCCCCTGCCCGGCCAGCCCAACCCGATGCTGGAAGTCGTGACCCTGCAGGTCCGGATCCTGCAAACGCGCCAGATCGATGCCTTCCAGACCGTGGGATATGGCGGAGCCTGGCGTTCGGCGCGGCCCAGCCGGATCGCCACGATTGCGCTGGGGTATGCGGACGGCTATTTCCGTAACCTCGGAAATCGCACTTTCGTGCATCTCGCCGGACACACCGTGCCCGTGATCGGCCGCATCTCGATGGACCTCGTGACCATAGACGTGACCGACGTCCCTGAAGCCGACTGCCAGCCCGGTGCCATCGTCGAAATACTCGGCCCGCACCTCACGCCGGACATTCTCGCGGACCATGCGCGCACGAACGCTTACGAGGTCATGACCGCCCTGGGCCGGCGTTATCATCGCGCCTATGTCGACCGCTTCGCCGAGGCGCCGGCCGACGAAACGGGAGAACCGGCGTGACGATTCCCCTGTTCACGGTCCTGGGCCGCATGACGCTCGCCTTCCTCGAGGCAATCGGCAGCGTCACCGCCTTTGCCTTCAAGGCGGTCAGGCAGGGTCTGCAGCCGCCCTACTACCGGCGGCAGATCCTCCGGCAGATCATGGAGATCGGCTACTACTCGCTGCCCGTGGTCGGGCTGACGGCGATCTTCACGGGCATGGTGCTGGCGCTGCAGAGCTATACCGGCTTCGCGCGCTTCTCCGCCGAAAGCGCCATTCCCAACGTCGTCGTGGTCTCGCTGACCCGTGAACTGGGACCCGTCCTTGCGGCCCTGATGGTCGCCGGCCGCGTCGGCGCCGCGATGGCGGCCGAGATCGGTACCATGCGCGTCACCGAGCAGATCGACGCGCTCACGACGCTTTCCACCGATCCGTTCAAATATCTCGTCGCCCCCCGCCTCATCGCGGGCGTCCTCACCCTGCCGGTCCTGGTGCTGGTCGCCGATATCATCGGCGTGCTCGGCGGCTTCCTGATCGGCGTCTACAAGCTCGACTTCAACGATGCCGCCTACCTGCGCAATACCCTCGACTTCCTGCAGTTCCAGGACGTCTTCTCGGGGCTGGTCAAGGCGGCGGTGTTCGGCTTCCTGATCACGCTGATGGGTTGCTATCATGGCTACCGGTCGCGCGGCGGCGCCCAGGGCGTCGGCAAGGCGACCACCAGCGCGGTAGTCTCCGCCTCGATGCTGATCCTGACCTTCAATTACTTCATCACCGAAGCCTTCTTCTCGCGTTGATCGGCTCCCCTCCGCATGGCCTCCCCCAAGATCTCGTTGCGTGGCGTCACCAAGGCCTTCGGGCCCAAGAAGGTGCTGCAGGGCATCGAACTGGACGTGGCACCGGGCGAATCGATGGTCGTGATCGGTGGATCGGGCACCGGCAAGTCGGTGCTGCTGAAGTGCATCCTCGGCCTGCTGAAACCGGACCAGGGCTCGATCAAGGTCGACGGCGAGGAGACGTGCGGCCTTTCAGATCGCGATCGCGCGCGCGTCATGCGCAAGTTCGGCATGCTGTTCCAGGGCGGTGCCCTGTTCGATTCCCTGCGCGTCTGGGAGAACGTCGCCTTCGGACCGATCCAGAGCGACGGCATGCCTGCCGATCAGGCCCGCGAAGTTGCCGTCGCCAAGTTGGGCGCCGTCGGCCTCGGCCCCGAAATCGGCGACCTGTTCCCCTCGGAACTGTCGGGCGGCATGCAGAAGCGCGTGGCGCTCGCCCGCGCCATCGCGCGCGAACCCGAGATCATCTTCTTCGACGAGCCGACGACCGGTCTCGATCCGATCATGGCGGACGTGATCAACGATCTGATCGTTAAATCCGTCAGCAGTCTGGGCGCCACGGCGATCTCGATCACCCACGACATGGCGAGCGCCCGCAAGATCGGCCACCGCATCGGCATGTTGCACGAAGGCAAGCTGATCTGGCAGGGGCCCGTCGCCGACATCGACCACTCCGGGAACGCCTATGTGGACCAGTTCATCCACGGCCGGGCGGAGGGTCCGATCCGGATGCAGGTCCGGAAGCTCTGACCATGGCGCGGCCGCTCAAGCGCTACGCCTGTCAGTCCTGCGGCGCCGTCACGTCCAAGTGGAGCGGGCGCTGTGAATCCTGCGGCGAGTGGAACACCATCGTCGAGGAGGCCGCTCCCGCGCCCGGCCCGGCCGGCGGCGGGATGGCCCGCCGCGGAAAAGGACGCCTGCTCGAGTTCACGGGCCTCACCGGCTCGACACCGCAGCCGCCGCGCCTCAAGAGCGGCATCAACGAGTTCGATCGCGTATGCGGTGGCGGTTTGGTCGTGGGCTCGGCGCTGCTGATCGGCGGCGACCCGGGCATCGGCAAGTCGACCCTGTTGCTGCAGATGGCGGCGGCACTCGCCAGACAGCACACCGCCTGCGCCTATATTTCGGGTGAAGAGGCCGTCGACCAGGTGCGCCTGCGGGCCGAACGGCTCGGTCTGGCCGACGCCCCCGTCCAACTGGTCGCCGCCACCTCGGTGCGCGACATCGTGGCGTCGCTGGAGCAGCCGGACGCGCCCAAGGTGGCGGTGATCGATTCGATCCAGACGATGTGGCTCGACACCGTCGATTCGACGCCCGGCACCGTCACCCAGGTCCGTGCCTCGGCGCAGGCCCTCGTCGAACTCGCCAAGCGCCGCGGCATCGCCGTGCTGCTGGTCGGCCACGTCACCAAGGACGGCGCCATAGCGGGCCCGCGCGTGCTGGAGCACATGGTCGACACGGTTCTCTACTTCGAGGGCGAGCGCGGCCATCAGTTCCGCATCCTGCGCACGGTCAAGAACCGCTTCGGCCCGACCGACGAGATCGGCGTCTTCGAGATGTCCGACCGCGGACTCTCCGACGTCGCCAACCCCTCGGCCCTGTTCCTTGCGGACCGCCGCGGCCACGTCTCGGGGACCTGCGTCTTTGCCGGTATCGAAGGCACCCGCCCGCTGCTGGTCGAGATCCAGGCGCTGGTCAGTCCCTCCTCCCTGGCTACGCCGCGGCGTGCCGTGGTCGGCTGGGATTCGAACAGGCTGGCCATGGTCCTGGCCGTGCTGGAGGCCCGCTGCGGCGTCACGGTTGGCGCCAACGACGTGTACCTGAACGTCGCGGGCGGCCTCAGGATCGGTGAACCGGCTGCCGACCTCGCCGTGGCCGCGGCGGTCATCTCCTCCCTGGCCGACGAGCAGGTGCCGGGCGATATGGTGGTGTTCGGCGAGATCGGCCTCGGCGGCGAGGTCCGGCCGGTCGGCCAGCGCGAAGCCCGCTTGCGGGAGGCGGCCAAACTCGGCTTCCGCAGCGCCCTCGTCCCGCAGGTTCGCAGCGGCTCGGGTCCCGCTCCGCGGGCGCCCGAGGGCATCGCCATTGACGAAATTGAGCATCTATCGGACCTTGTGGCGCGTTTCCAACCGGCTGATCGGCCTCTAAAACGTGGCCGGCGCGAGGGAGCCCCCGACGGACCGGGGGACCGCCGGCGCGACCGGGATCAACACTGACGGCACGGAGAGAACGGGGTCGATGGAGCAATTGGGAATTACCGTTTTCGACGTGGCCGTGATCGCCATCGCCGTGTTCGGAGCGCTCATAGGGATGTCGACTGGCTTCGCCCACGCCATCCTGTTCATCGCCTCATGGATCGGTGCCGGCTGGGTCGCCTGGCGCTTCTCGAACGTCGTCGAGCCGGAGGTCCTTAAGGTCGTCGGTAGCGCAGAACTGTCCTATTTCATCTCCCTTCTCGTCGTCTTCGTCGGAGCGTTGATCGTGCTGATCATGCTCACCAGCGTGGTTTCCAGGTCCATCCGGACCGGCCCGCTCGGACGGCCGGACAGGATCCTCGGCGCCGGATTCGGCGTGCTGTGCGCCTGGGTCGCGATGGGCACGGCCTTCCTGTTCTACGGTTATCTCGGCCCCCGCCAGCTGCCGCCCGCGGTCGAAGGCTCCGCAAGCTTTCCGATGATCCGGGAAATGGCGACCTTCGTGGAGCCGCAATTGCCAACCGGCTTCCGCAACCGCCTGCAACGACCGGGCATGGAAAGCGGCGTCATTTCCGCGCCGTCGACGGCCGCGCCGCGCTCCACGCCTCCGACCGTCCCCCCGTCGGATACCACTCCGGCCGCACCCGCGGCACCGGCCGCCCCCGGGGAAACCAAACCGCCGCAGTGAGCTATACTTGATAGCGTCGCGGCGACACCCCAGCTATAACCCCGCCGTGCATACCCCCCCGAAACGCTCCGAAGACGACCTCGACAAGTTTCACGAGGAATGTGCGCTGTTCGGCATCTACGGGACGTCGGATGCCGCCGCGCACACCGCGCTTGGCCTCCATGCCCTGCAGCATCGCGGGCAGGAAGCTTCCGGGATCGTAACCTACGATGGCCGGCTCTTTCACAATCATCGCGCCGCCGGCCTGGTCGGAGACATCTTCGGCACCCAGGCCGTCATGGAGAAGCTGGTCGGCTACTCGGCGATCGGTCACAACCGCTACGCCACGACCGGCGGCTCTTCGGACCGCAACATCCAGCCCATCTTCGCCGATTTCGATTTCGGCGGCCTGGCTCTCGCGCATAACGGCAATCTCACCAACGCCTACCTCCTGCGCAAGGAACTGGTCCGGATCGGTTGCCTGTTCCAGTCGACGACCGACACCGAGGTCATCAACCACCTGATGGCCCGGTCCAACTATTCGACCGTGGTCGACCGACTGATCGACGCGCTGGGCCGTGTGAAGGGCGCCTACTCCCTCCTGCTGCTGACCAACGAGGCATTGCTGGGCGTCCGTGACCCGATGGGTGTGCGCCCGCTCGTGATCGGCCGCCTCGACGATGCCTGGATCCTGACCTCCGAGAGCTGCGCGCTCGACATCATCGGCGCCCGCTTCGTGCGCGACGTCGAGCCGGGCGAGATCGTCATCGTCGACGGCAACGGCCTGAGGTCGATCAAGCCGTTCGTGAAGCAGAAGCGCCGTTTCTGCGTGTTCGAGCATATCTATTTCGCGCGGCCCGATTCGAAGGTCGAGGGCATCGGCGTCTATGACGCGCGCAAGCGGATCGGCATGGAACTCGCCAAGGAAAACCCCGTGCCGGCCGACGTCGTCGTGCCGGTGCCGGATTCGGGCGTGCCCGCCGCGATCGGTTACGCCGCCCAGTCGGGACTGCCGTTCGAACTCGGCATCATCCGCAACCACTATGTCGGCCGCACCTTCATCGAGCCGGCGGACCATATCCGCCATCTCGGCGTGCGCCTGAAGCACAACGCCAACCGTGCCCATATCGAGGGCAAGCGCGTCATCCTGGTCGACGATTCGATCGTGCGCGGCACGACCTCGATGAAGATCGTCGAGATGGTGCGCAACGCCGGGGCCAAGGAAGTGCACATGCGCATCGCGGCGCCGCCCACCACCGATCCCTGCTTCTACGGCATCGACACGCCGGACAAGGACAAGCTGCTGGCCTCGCGCTACGACGTCGCCGGGATGGCAAAGTTCATCGGCGTCGATTCGCTGGCCTTCGTCTCGATCGATGGTCTCTATCGCGCGATGGGCCTGCCGGGACGCGACGCGGCCGCTCCGGCCTTCTGCGACGCCTGCTTCACCGGCGACTATCCGATCTCGCTCGACGACGTGACCGGCGTCGAGGATCGTCAGCTCTCGCTCCTCGTCGAATCGGCCTGAGGTCGGGGATATGACCGAAGCCGCCGTCGGCCGCCTCGCCGGGCGCGTTGCGCTGATCACCGGCGCCTCGCGCGGTCTGGGGGCTGCGGCCGCCCTCGCCTACGCCGCCGAGGGCGCGCACTGCGTGCTGGTCGCCCGGACGGTGGGCGCACTCGAAGAGGTCGACGACCGCATCAAGGCAATCGGCGGCTCGGCCACTCTCGTGCCGCTTGATGTCACCGACGGTCCCGGGATCGACCGGCTGGGCCAGGCTCTGTTCGACCGTTTCGGCCGCCTCGACGTACTTCTGGGCAATGCCGCCATCCTGGGCACGCTCTCGCCGATGGGCCATTTCGAGCCGAAAGTGTTCGAGCAGGTGATGGCCGTGAACGTGACCGCCAACTGGCGCCTGATCCGCTCGATGGACCCGCTGCTGCGCCGCTCCGACGCCGGCCGCGCCATCTTCGTGACCTCCGGCGCCTCGCGCCGCATCATCCCCTACTGGGGCGCCTATGCCACCAGCAAGGCCGCGCTCGACATGATGGTCGGCATCTACGCTGCCGAGGTTGGGCATACGCAGGTGAAGGTCAATCTCTTCAACCCGGGACCGATGCGCACCTTCATGCGCCGCGAAGCCTTCCCGGGCGAGGACGAGGGCCAGCAGATCCCGCCCGAAGCGCATGGCGAATCGCTGATCCAGCTCGCGATGCCGGCTTGCACGATGAACGGCGAATGGGTCGCGGGAGACGCGGCCCTCGAGCAGCGCCCAAGCGTCAGCTGAGGCGCCGCCCATCGTCGTGAAAGGGTGACGGCGCGAGGCCGTCACCGGATTCCCTATTCCGCCGCCATGTCCATCGTCGCCAGGATCTTCGGCGGCGACATCGGCAGGCTGTAGAAGCGGCGGCCGAGCGCGTCATAGACCGCATTGGAGACCGCCGCGAGCGGCGGCACCAGCGGGACTTCGCCGACGCCGCGCACGCCCTGCGGATGCTTCGGATTCGGAATCTCGAGGATCACCGAGTCGAGCATCGGCAGGTCGGAGCTCACCGGCATGCGGTAGTCCAGGAAGCTCGGATTATCGAGCTTGCCGTCCTTGTTGTAGATGTACTCCTCGCTCAGCGCCCAGCCGATTCCCTGGGCGGCACCGCCCTGGATCTGGCCCTCGACATAGCTCGGATGAATGGCGCGGCCGACATCCTGGACGGCCGTGTAGCGCAGCACGCGCACGATGCCGAGATCGGGATCGACCTCGACGTCGCAGATGTGGGTGGCGAAGCCGCCTTCGGCACCCGTCGTGTTGAGCTGCTGGCCGGCCCCGATGGGTCCGCCGGTGGCGCTGGCCTGTGCCGCGATCTGGCCAAGGCTCAGCGGCTCGAACTTGCCGGCATTGTCGCCGGCCGGCCGGGCCTCGCCATTCTCCCAGACGACCGCGTCGGGATCGATCTTCCAGATCTTGGCGGCCCGTTCGCGCAGCTGGGTGATCACCCGCTCCGTGGACTGGGTCACGACCATGGCCGAGGCGTAGGTCACGCGGCTGCCGCCGGTCAGGTTGCTGAAGCCGATGACGCTGGTATCGCCGATCAGCACCGAGACCTTCTTGTAGTCGATGCCCAGCAGTTCGGCGGTGATGTTGGCCGTCGCGGCGCGCGAGCCGCCGATATCGGGATGGCCGGTGATCACCACCACCGTGCCATCCTCGTTGATGTTGACCTGGGCGCTCGACTCGCCGCCCGCGTTGAACCAGAAGCCCGAGGCCACGCCGCGGCCGTACAGCATGCCCTTCTTCGCCTTGGGCAGCGGCGTCGTGTAGTGCGCGTGCTTGCGGGCCTCCTCGATCGTCTCGACGAAGCCGATGCGCGGATAGACCGGACCGTGGGCGGCCTTGGTCCCCTGCTTGGCGGCATTCTTCAGACGGAAATCCAGCGGATCCATCTTCAGCGCCTCGGCCACCTCGTCCATCACGCACTCCACGGCATACGCGCCGATCGGTGCGCCGGGCGCTCGATAGGCCGCGACCTTGGAGCGGTTGGACACCACGTCGTAGCCGAACGAGTGCACGTTCGGAATGTCGTAGGGCGCGAAGGCGCAGCCCGCCGCGCCGCGGATGGGCGAACCCGGCAACGCGCCGGCCTGCAGGCAGAACGTGCCCTGCGCCGCCACCAGCTTGCCGTCCTTGGTCGCGCCCAGCTTGACCGTGCTGTACGAGCCCGAGGTCGGGCCCGAGGCATGGAACACCTCGGCCCGGCTCATCGTCATCTTGACCGGACGGCCGGACTTCTTCGCGAGGATCAGCGCCAGCGGCTCGAGGTAGATGATCGTCTTGCCGCCGAAGCCGCCGCCGATCTCCGCGGGAATGGCGCGGATGTCGTTCTGCGGCAGCCCCGTCAGATAGGCGCACATGGCGCGGACCATGAACTGGCCCTGGCTGGAGCTCCAGATCGTGGCCTTGCCGTCCGAGACGCTGACCAGGCAGGCATGCGGCTCGATATAGCCCTGGTGCACCGGCTGGGTGCGGAAGCTGCGCTCGATGACGACATCGGCCTTGGCGAAGCCCTCACCGATATCGCCCAGCTTATGCTCCAGCGTGCCCGCGATGTTGGAGGGCTTGTCCTTGAACGTGATGAAGTCGTGCAGGATCGGCGCATCGGGCTTCATCGCCTCCTCGACGTCGATCACGAAGGGCAGCACCTCGTACTCGACCTCGATCAGCTTGCAGGCCTCGGCCGCGATCTTTTCGGTCGTCGCGGCAACAGCCGCGACCGGATGGCCGGCGAACAGCGCCTTCTCGCGCGCCATGACGTTGCGGCACATCCAGCGCATATCCTGGATACCCAGCATCACCGACTTCTCGATCGGGAAGTTCACGATGTCCTTGGCCGTCATCACGGCCTTCACACCGGGATGGGCTTCCGCCTTGCTCGTGTCGATCGACTTGATGCGGGCGTGCGGATACGGGCTGCGCAGCACCTTGCCCCAGATCATGCCCGGCATGGTCGTGTCGGCGGCATAGGCCGCGCGACCCGTCACCTTGTCGGCGCCGTCGGGACGGACCGTGCGCTTGCCGATCCACTTGTTGTCGTTGGCGGTGTCTGTGGTGTTTCCGTTCGTGCTCATCGTGCGGCCCTCATATCGGCAGCGGTGTCCATCACGGCGCGGATGATCTTGTCGTAGCCTGTGCAGCGGCACAGGTTGCCGGCCAGCCAGAAGCGGACTTCATGCTCTGTCGGGTCCGGGTTCTTCTCGAGCAGAGCCTTGGCGGCCATCAGGACGCCCGGCGTGCAGATGCCGCACTGGAGCGCGGCCGACTCGAGGAATTTCTGCTGCAGCGGGTGCAGCACCTCGCCGGCCATGCCTTCGATGGTGCCGATCTTCTGGCCCTCGGCCTCGGCCGCCAGCATCAGGCAGGAGCAGACGATGCGCCCGTTCAGGGTGATCGTGCAGGCGCCGCAGTCGCCGGTGCCGCAGCCTTCCTTGGCGCCGGTCAGGCCGAGCGGCCCGCGCAGCACGTCGAGCATGCTCTGATCGGCATCGCAGAGGAATTCCTGCGGCTCGCCGTTGATCGTGGTCGAGACGTGAAGCTTTGCCATAGTCCTACTTTCCTCCCGCGCGTTCGGCGGCAATCAGGGTGGTGCGCTTCAGCAGGACGCCGGCGACCTTGGTGCGATAGGCGATGGTGCCGCGCTTGTCGTCGATCGGGCGGCAGGCCGCGCTGCAGGCAGCCGCGGCCTTCGCCAGCGCCGCGTCGTCCAGCTTGGAGCCGATGAGCGCTTTCGCCGCTTCCTCGACCAGCAGGACCGTCGGCGCGACGGCGCCGAGGCCGACGCGCGCCGCGCTGCAGGTCCCGTTCTCCAGGGTCAGGCTGACGCCGCAACCGACCACGGCGATGTCCATCTCGGTGCGCGGGATCATGCGCAGGTAGGCGTCGCTCGAGCCCTTGCCGCGCGGCGGCAGGGTGAAGGAAACGACGATCTCGCCGGGCTCGAGATTGAGCCGGCCCGGCCCCTTGGGCACCTTCTCGACCGGCATCTCCCGACGCCCGTTCGGCCCCTGGATGGTGACGATCGCGCCGGCCGCGACCATGGCGGGCACGCTGTCACCCGCCGGCGAGCCGTTGCACAGGTTGCCGCCCGGCGTGGCCCGCCCCTGAACCTGGGTGGAGCCGATCAGGTTGGTCGCCTCGACCACGCCCGGCCACACCTTGCTCAGCTTCGCATGCTCGCGCAGCACGGCGCCGGACACCGCGGCGCCGATCCGGAAGCCGCCGTCCTTCGTCTCCTCGATCGCGGTCAGCTCGCCGATCTTCTTGATGTCGACGATCGTGCCCGGCGCGACGACGCCGTTGCGCATCTGGACCAGGAGGTCGGTGCCGCCGGCCAGGATACGCCCGGCGCCCGCCGCGGCGGCAAACGCCCGGACCGCTTCATCGAGCGTTTTCGGCGCTACGTACTGGATATCCATGCTTCTGCCCTTTCATCCCGTCGGCGGCTGCGGTGCAGCTCGTTATTTCGACTTTGTTGGAATGAAGCCTAGGGCAGCAGGTCGGTGCGGGGCAAGGCGCCTCTCCGCCATCGGCCGCGATGCGGCCGGATACGGGTGGCTGCGTGTGATCGCTCGGTCTTCGACGCTCCCGGACATTGCCGGGGGCAATGTCCTGACGCTCCCCGGGCTGGGCTCCGCCCAGCCCCCTACCGCTGCGGCTTGCGGCGGCCTTCGTAGGGGTTCTTGGGCTTGCGCATGCTGAGCCGGATCGGCACGCCCGGCAGGTCGAAATCGTCGCGCAGCCGGTTCGTCAGGAAGCGCAGATAGTCGTTGCCCAGCTCCTGCGGCTGGCTGACCGACAGGATGAAGGTCGGCGGCCGGCGCTTGATCTGGGTCATGAAACGCAGGCGGATGCGCCGGCCGTTGGGTGCGAGCGGCGGCGGGTGCAGCGTCTCCATCTCGCGCAGCCAGCGATTGAGCTTGGGCGTCGTGACGCGCTTGTTCCACAGTTCGTAGGTCTCGAAGACCTTGGGCAGAAGGCGCTCCACACCACGTCCGGTCAGCGCCGAAAAGCCCACGATCGGAACGTCCTTGACCTGTGCGAAGGAGGCCTCCAGGCGGTCGCGCAGCTTGCGCCACTGTTTGGACGATGCCGACTGGTCGTCGGCCAGCAGGTCGGTCTTGTTGACCGCGATCACCAGCGCGCGGCCCTCCTCGATCACCCAGCCGGCGATGTTGAGGTCTTGCTTCTCGGCCATGTCGGCGGCGTCGAGCACGACCACGACCACGTCGGCGAGCCGGATCGTGTCCAGCGAATCGGCCACCGAGGCGGCCTCCAGCTTGGCGTCGATGCGGCTGCGGCGGCGCATGCCGGCCGTGTCGACCAGACGCACGGGACGGCCCCGCCATTCCCATTCCACCCGGATGGAATCGCGGGTGATGCCGGCTTCGGGCCCGGTGAGGACGCGCTCCTCGCCCACCAGGCGGTTGAGCAGCGTCGACTTGCCGACGTTCGGCCGGCCGACGATGGCCAGCAGCAGCGGCCGCCCCTCCGGCACGTCGTCGAGATCGGGGTCGCTCGCGTCGGCCTCGGCCGCCTCGTCTTCATCGGGCATCGGCTCGATGTAGCGGCTCATCGCCTCGTGCAGGTCGCTCAGCCCCTCACCGTGTTCGGCCGAAACCGGGATCGGTTCGCCGAGGCCCAGACCATGCGCCTCGGCAAGCCCCTGCGCACCGGCACGGCCTTCGCACTTGTTGGCCACAAGGATGACCTTGGCCGATCGCTTGCGCAGCCAGCTGGCAAAGCTCTGGTCGAGCGGCAGGATTCCGGACCGGGCATCGATCAGGAAGAGGACGACGTCCGAACCGTCGATCGCCCGCTCGGTGAAGCGGCGCATGCGTGCCTCAAGGGCCTCGCCACCGGCGGTTTCCCATCCTGCCGTGTCGAGCAGCATGAAGGCCAGATCGCCGAGCTGTGCCGGCTGCTCGCGCACGTCCCGGGTGACACCGGGCGTGTCGTCGACGATGGCGCGCCGCCGGCCGGCCAGACGATTGAAGAGCGTCGACTTGCCGACGTTGGGCCGACCGACGATGGCGACCCGACGCAGCTTCTGCGGGGGAGAGAGTTGATCAGCGGAGGGCAATGAGTCGCCCGGAATCTGTAAGGACATAAATGGTCTGGTTGGCAATCACGGGACCGAGGCGCACGCGGTCGCGCACGTCGATCTTGCCCATGATCTCACCGGTGTAGGGCGAAACGACGAGCAGGTCGCCCAGCGAACTCGTCAACAGGAGGCGGTCGCCCGCCAGAACGGGACCGCCCCACAGGACCGGGACGTGCCTCTTGGAATCCTCGAACTGGGTGAGCGGCGTGACCCAGCGGATCTTGCCCGTGTCGCGGACCATGGCCACCACGTCGGCATTGCCCGTGACGATGAACAGGAACCGGCCTGCCGGCCACGGCGTCTGGCTGCCGCCGATGTTGCGGTCCCACTGGCGCTGGCCCGAGTGCACGTCGATGCCGGCGATCTGGCCGCCCGAGCCCATCGCGATCACGAGGCCGCGGTCGATGACGGGGCGGCCGCGAATGTCGGCGAGATTGCCGAAGGCCCGCACGTCGGCACGCGCACCGATCAGAGTCTCGTTCCAGACCGGTCGGCCATTGTCGATGCGCAGCGCAGCGATTTCGCCCGACGTGAAGGGCGCCACGACGACATCGCCCGAGCCTGCCGGGCTGTTGCCCCCGACATAGCCCGAGGTCTCCTGCAGGCCAGCGAACTGCCAGAGGTCCGAACCATCCGACGCGGCCAGGGCATGCAGCCTGTTGTCGATCGCGATGACGAAGACCCGGTCACCGAACACCAGCGGCGCCCCGCGCACCGGCGCGCTGACGGTGGAATGCCAGTCCTCCTTGCCGGTCGCCGGATCGAGCGAGTAGACCCCCGCGAAGCCGGTCGTCACGAAGAGTCGCCCGCCGTAATAGGCAAGGCCGCCGCCGAATTCATCGGAATCGCGCGCCTTCTCCGGTGCCAGCGTGACACGCCAGAGCAGCGCGCCCGTGTCGGCGTTGAAGGCCGACACCGTGCCCTGCGCGTCCTTGGCGAACACCTTGCCCTCGGCGACGACCGGGGGCGTGGTCAGGATGCGGCTTGTGCTGCTGCCCGCCCCGACATCGGCCGTCCAGATGATCTGCGGCGAGGCGCCGATCGCCAGATTGTGCATCGCATTGTTGGCGAAGCCTCCGGACTGCGGCCAGGATTCGTTGACCACGGGCGGCGGCAGCACGATCTGGATGTTTGCCGCATCGCTGTCGGGTTCGAGGTCCTTGCGGTCTCCCAGCACCGAAATGCGTTCGCCCGGCAGCGCGGTCTTCTTCTTGTCGAAGATATCGCAACCGGAAACGGAGACCACCAGAAGGACGGCGGCGAGAAGGAATCGGGGATCGACCACGCGCACTACGCTCAACATCGGACTATTTCGCCTCCGCGCCGCCGTAGAGATTGAGCATCGCCGAAACGCGCTGGGATGCGCCCTGCGGCACCGCCGGATCCTTGGCGATCTCGTTCCACAATTCCTTCGCGCGCTTGGTATCGCCATTGCGCACCGCGAGCATCGCCTGCAGCTCGCGGACGCTCAGCCGGAACGGACGGTCGGGGCCCGCAAGCGGCTCGAGCCGGGCCACCATCTCTTCGGCCTTGGGTGTGTCGATGCTCTTGAAGGCGGCGATCACGAGGGCAAGGTCGCTGAGCTCGCTGGCCGACAGGCCGGGCGCCACGGCGGCCAGCGCCGTCACCTGCTCTTCCAGCGTGGCACGCAGTTGCGCCGCAGTGAGCGCGGCGAGGGACCGGTAGGGTTGAACGGCGTTGGCGGCCTGCTTTTCCAGCTCGGCCCGGGCCGCTGCGGGATCGGTCGCGATCTGGGCCAGGGCCGCCGAATAGGCGGCACTGGCGGCGGCGCGCTGCGCCCCGTCGTACTGACGCCAGCCCACGAATCCCGTCACAGCCACCACCAGGATCACGGCGCCCGCGACCACCCAGGTGCCATAGCGGCTCCACCACTCCCTCATCTCGTCCTTGCGGACGGCCTCGTCGATTTCATGGAACGCGGCGGAGTCGGACACGTAGTGCTCCCGGAATATCGCGGAATATCAACAGCTTCAGCGGCGGTTCATAGCCCCCTACCCCGGCTTTGGCAAACAACCGAATGGGGGCTGGCGAGACGCTTTACCCCCATCGGCGGTTCTGCAAGAATTCACGCAACTGACATGTTCGAAATTGCGACGGCATGAGCAACCTGTACCGTTTGGCCGATCAGCGGGCCCGGCGTCGTGTCGTCTCGTTCGACAAACGCGAACTGTCGCGACTCCTTGGTTTGTACAGCATGCGTGTGGCATCCGGGGAATGGCGCGACTATGCCATCGACTTCCGGCCTGGCATGGCGATCTTCTCGATCTTTCGCCACACCGCGGAGCAGCCCCTGTTCGCCATCGCCAAGGTCCCGGGCGGCGGTGGCGGCAGCTTCATGGTCTACAATGGCCCGCGCAAGCTGGCGCACGCGGACACCCTCGAGGACGTCCTGCGTGTCTTCGACCGCAAGCTCAAGCTTCTGCTCGGCTGACTCTACTTCTTCGGCGTAGTCGCCGCGCCGATGCCCGCACCGACCGCAGTGCCAACCAGCACGGGCGCAACCAGCGGCCAGCCGGCGATCGCGCCGACCGCCAGACCGGTCCCCGCACCGATGCCGCCACCGGTAACCGCACGTTCGCCCCAGGTATCGCCGCAGGCGGCAACGGACAGAGCGAGTGGCAGCACGAGAAGGGAAACAGCGATTTTCATTTCAGACCTCGAAAAATGAGGGGAGCCGCAAAAGCAGCCGTAGAGAATCAATTATCATGGCCTTACAAGGCCTTATCTCATGATCTTTCGCGATTTCTCGCGAAGTGTCAATCACCTGATATAAACATTTGATATTAAAGGGTTTAGTCACGATCTTGCGCCGATAGCATCGGCCTCGTTGGCCGGAGGCGAACATTTTGATGACGACGACCGCCGGGTAACGTCGCCGGCTGCCGGAGGTGCACGGCGGCCTATTCCTGACCGATGGCGGCATAGAGACCAGCCTCATCTTCGACGACGGGCTGGAGTTGCCCCTCTTCGCGGCCTTCCCGCTGCTGCGCGACGCCGGGGCCGCCGAGCGCTGAGGCAATATTACGAACGATTCATCCAGATCGCGCGTCGGAACGCCCTGGGGTTCGTGTTCGAGAGCCCGACCTGGCGGGCAAGCGCCGAGTGGGGCGCGAGGCTCGGCTACTCAATCGCGGAAATTGCCGCCGCCAACACCGACGCGATCGCTCTGATGCAGGAGATGCGGGAGGCTCATGAAACCCCGGCGTCGCCCATGGTCGTCAGCGGCTGTATCGGGCCGCGCGGCGACGGCTACGTGCCGGGCCAGATCATGTCGGCGGAGACGGCGGATGCTTACCATGCGCTCCAGGTGGACGCCTTCGCGGATGCCGGGGCCGACATGGTCAGCGCCATCACCATGACCAATACGAGCGAGGCGATGGGCATCGCCCGCGCCGCGCGCCGGGCCGGGATGCCGGTGGCAATTTCCTTCACGGTGGAGACCGACGGCCGCCTTCCGACAGGGCAAACCTTGGGCGCCGCCATCACCCTCGTCGACCAGGCGACCACGAACGGGCCAGCCCATTACCTGCTCAATTGCGCCATCCCTCCCTCTTCGAAGGCGCAATCGACCCGGAGCAACCCTGGACACAGCGCCTGCGGGGTCTGCGCGCGAACGCGTCCCGTCGCAGTCACCATGAACTGAACGACTCTCCCGATCGCGACGCCGGCGACCCGGTCGAGTTCGGGCACCAGTATCGCGGCATCGTTCGGGCCAACCCGCAGATCAACGTTCTTGGCGGCTGCTGCGGCACCGACCATCGCCATGTCGAGTGCATCGCTCTCGCGTGCAAGCCGGCCCGCCCGGCGCGGAGTGCCTAGACGAGGGTTTCGTACTGCTCCGGCTTGAAGCCGACGAGCAGCTTGCCGCCGGCCTCGAGCACCGGCCGTTTGATCATGGAGGGCTGAGCAATCATCAGCTCGATCGCCTTGATCTCGGTCAGCCCCTGCTTTTCCGCGTCGGACAGCTTGCGGAAGGTCGTGCCGGCCCGGTTCAGCAGCGTCTCCCAGCCGACCTTGCGCGCCCAGCCTTCCAGGCGGTCGCGCTCGATCCCCGCCTTCTTGTAGTCGTGAAACTCATAGGCGACGCCCTTGCCGTCCAGCCAGGCGCGCGCCTTCTTCATCGTGTCGCAGTTCTTGATGCCGTAGATCGTGGTCATGCCCCACGATCCCGAAGTCAGGGCTGGACGTCCAGCCCCTTGTAGAGGGCGGCACTATAGATGCCGTGCGAACGCACGTTCTTGATGCTCTTCTTGGCGACCAGGAACAGTCTCGAATGCGCCGCCGGAATCATCAGTGCCTCGTCATGCATGCGGCGCTGGATCTCCTTGAAGTACGTCGCCCGGTCGGCGTCGTTGGTTGCCGTGCGCCCGGCATCGAGGATCCGGTCGGTCTCGGGATCGTTCCACATCATGCGATTGGGCACCGGCCGGTTCTTCGAGTGGTAGTAGAGGTACATCTGGTCGCCGGCCGAGGTGTACGGCACCGACAGGGTCCAGATGTCATAATCCTGCTGGGCGATCTTCTGGAAGAAGACCGTCGGGTCCCAGGTCTGGATCTTGATGTCGACCCCGACCGCGCGGGCAGCCCCCTGCAGGACCTCCGACAGTTTGGGATTCTGCCCCACCGTGTAGGAGTACATCAGCAGTTCGAGCTTCTTGCCGTCCTTGTAGCGGAAGCCATCGGAGCCTAGCGCCCAGCCCGCCTCGTCGAGCAGCTTCTTCGACCTCTCAGGATCGCGCGTCGTCAGCACGTCGAGAGTAGCCGGCTCGAAGTCGAGCGCCTTGGGATGGACCAGCGAGCGCGCCGTCTCGGCCTGGCCGAAAAAGATGGCCTTGTTGATCTGCTCGCGGTCGACGAGGTGGGCGAGCGCCTGGCGGACCCGCTTGTCCTGCAGGTTCTCGCGCGTGCTCTTCAGGCCCCAGTAGTACATCGCGAAGTCGGCGGTCGGCTCGTAGACTGCTAGATTGGGCGCCTTCTTGAAGCTCTCGATCGCCTGCAGCGGGTTCCAGTGACAGAAGTCGGCCTGCCCCGACAGCATCGTGGCAATGCGCGTCGTCTCCTCCGGCACGATGCGCCAGACCATCTTCTCGTACTTGACCGGCCCCTTGTTCGCGTAAACCCCGGTCGGGCCCCATTTGTAGGCATCGTGGCGCTTCAGCACGAGTTCCTTGCGCGGCTGCCAGCTCTCCCAGCAGAGAGGCCCGGTGCCGTCGAACCCCTTGACGCCGAAGTCGGCGCCGAGCGTTTCGACATTGTCCTTGTTGATGATGGTCGCGGCGAAGTTGGCCAGGTCGACCAACAATTCGGAATGCGGTCGCTTGAGCTTGTAGACGAGCGTGTGGGGATCGGGCGCCGTCAGACTGTCGATCTCGCCCAGGCGCCAATAGAAGGGCCAGCGGGCCGAGGGATCGGCCAGCCGGGTGAAGGAATAGATCACGTCGGCCGCGGTGAACTTCTTGCCGCTGCAGAAGGTCACGTCGTCCCGCAGCGAAAAGGTATAGGTCAGCCGGTCGTCCGAGATCGTCCAGGACTTGGCCAGCAGGGGATGGACGCTCTTCAGGTCCCAGTCGAGGGCGACCAGCGTGTCGCCCATCATGAACATGGGATGCCCCATGCCGCTCGACGTGTTGCTGTGGGGATCGTACTTCGGGGCGTCCTGCGAGCGGATGTTCACGAAGGTCTGCGCGGAGGCCGGCATTGCAAGCGCACACCAGCCCAGCGCGAGCACCAGCACGGCGCCCGTTGCTCCCTTGATCATGTCGCTTCCTCCCGCCGGTGTGTCCCCGGCTATTGGAGAAAGCTTATCCGACGCTGCAGGAACCGCCAAGCGGCTCGACCTTCGCCGCGGAGTTTGCTTAAAGTCCGCCCATGCCCATCGAATATACGATCGACCACGAAAAGCGCCTCGTTCACGCCCGTGTACTGGGGGTCATAACCCTTAAGGACATCGAGCATTTCACCGATGCCGTCGTGGCGCAGGACGCCCTCACCTATCGCAAGCTGTTCGACGGAAGCCAGGGCGACGGGACCTACGACGACAAGGACGTCATGATGCTGGGAGCTCGCGCCGCCGCCTACGCGACCTTGGCCAAGCGCGGGCCTTTGGCTCTCGTCCCCAGGCCCGGGGTCGGCGCGGAACTCGCCAAGCGCTACATCAACCTGGGCAAATTCGAAGGGCAGGCCCGGATCTTCGACACGTCCGACGAAGCGCTGACCTGGCTCGACACCGAGCCCAAGGGCGAACCCTGATCAGGAAGCCGCGGCGTTCGCCTGCCGGAGCCGGCGCAGCGAGGCCGGGACCTGATCGTCCTCGGCCGGCTGGTACACGACGCTGAACAGCGTGCGCGCCCTCGCGAGCGCTTCCCCGAACCCCTGCTGCTCGCTTTCGAAGGAATCGAAGCCGCAGCGCAGCATGAAGGCGATCTGGTCCTGCAGAACGCCCCCGGTGGCCCGCAATTCGCCGCGATATCCCAGGCGGCCGCGCAGGAGGCGGGCCTGGCTGTAGGCCCGGCCGTCGCTGAACTTGGGAAAGTCGAGAACGATCAGCCGCAGGCGCCCGACATGCGGCGCCAGATCCTCGACCGGATCCGTGTTCGCCAGCGACACCGCATGCCACTCAGGCCGCGCCTTCCACTGGGCGAAGGGCAGAGCAACGTAGGATGCGGGCAGCCCCGCTTCGCTATAGAGAGCCATAGACTTTCTCCTTGAAGAGCTGGGCGCCGACGCGCCGGTAGGTGTCGACGAAGCGTTCGCCTTCCCGACGCACATCGAGATAGGTCGCGACGATCGCGTCGACGGTCTCAACCACCTTGTCGGCCGTGACGGCGGGACCGAGGATCGAGCCGATCGCCGTCCGGCCGAAATCGACGTCGCCGCCGAGGCTGATCTGGTAGAGTTCGACGCCGTTCTTATCGACGCCCAGGATGCCGATATGGCCGACATGATGATGGCCGCAGGCGTTGATGCACCCCGAGATCTTGATCTTCAGATCGCCGATATCGTGCTGCCGCGCGAGGCTCGCGAAGTGGTTGGAGATGCGCTGCGCCACCGGAATGGAACGCGCATTGGCCAGCGCGCAATAGTCGAGGCCCGGGCAGGCGATGATGTCGGTGATCTTGCCGACATTGGCTTCCGCGAAGCCCAGCACCGCCAGCGAGCGGTAGACCCGGGGAAGGTCCTCGACCGCGACATGGGGGAAGATCAGGTTCTGCTCGTGGCTGACCCGCAGCTCGGCCTGGCTGTAGGCCTCGGCAATGTCTGCCACCCCCTCCATCTGAGCCGCGCTGGCGTCGCCCGGCGGCGAGCCGGCCGGCTTCAGCGAAGCCGTCACGATGGCGTAGCCCGGCACACGATGCGGCGCGACGTTGGACTTGAGCCACAGCGCGAAGTCCGGATCGTCGAGCCGCAGCGCTTCGACGTCGCCTGAAATAACGGGACGTGGCGGCAGCGCCGGCGGTGCGAACTGATGGGCGATCGCCTCGATCGTGGCCGGCGGCAGCCTGAGGGCGCCGTCGCGGTTCGAGGCATACTCGGCCTCGACCTCTTCCCGCATCTTCTCGACGCCGACTTCGTGCACGAGAATCTTGATGCGGGCCTTGTAGAGATTGTCGCGACGGCCGTAGCGATTGTAGACGCGCAACGTCGACTCGAGATAGGCGAGCAGCTCGTCCTTGGGCAGGAACGCCCGCAGCGTCTTGCCGATCATCGGCGTTCGCCCGAGGCCACCGCCCACGATCACCTCGAAGCCGACCTCGCCCTGCTCGTTGCGCCACAGGCGCAGCCCGATATCGTGCACGCGAACCGCGGCGCGGTCGTTCGGCGAGCCCGTGATGGCAATCTTGAACTTGCGCGGCAGGAAGGTGAACTCGGGATGGAGCGTCGACCACTGGCGCACGATCTCGGCCCAGATGCGCGGATCCTCGATCTCGTCGATCGCCGCGCCGGCATAGTGGTCGGCGGTCACGTTGCGGATGCAGTTGCCCGAGGTCTGCATCGCGTGCATGTCGACTTCGGCCAGCGCCGCCAGCGCGTCGGGCGCCTCCTCCAGCCTGATCCAGTTGAGCTGCAGATTCTGGCGCGTCGTGAAATGGCCGTAGCCGCGATCGTACTTGCGCGAAATCTCGGCGAGCTTGCGCAACTGGCGCGACGACAGCGTGCCGTAGGGAATGGCGATCCGCAGCATGTAGGCATGGAGCTGCAGGTAGAGGCCGTTGTGCAGGCGCAGCGGCTTGAACTGCTCCTCGGTCAGCTCACCCGCCAGCCGGCGCCGCACCTGGTCCCGGAACTGGCCGACCCGCTCGGAGACGAGAGTCCGGTCGTAGTCGTCATACTTGTAGAAATGGGTGTCAGGCATAGCGCACCGCATCGGCCGCAATGGCGTCAAAGGTCAGGCCCGAGGCACGGATCTTCTCGCGAAGCGACAGCGGCTCGACCGTGCCGTCATCGTCCTCGGTCACCGCGACGAGGAACGGGTCCACCACGGTGAAGGCTTCGGCGCGGGCGCGTTCCAGCAGAATTTCGGCCCCACGCTTGTCGCGCGCGACCGCGGCATGCTCGAGCCGCTCGGTCCACTGCCCCGCCTCGTCGAGCCACACCACCATGCCGTCGACCAGGCGATTGGCGGAAGCGACCTGCAGGTCGCCGCTGAGATTCTTGGCCATCAGGACACCTTTGCGAGCGCTGGCATTTCGGATGCGGCGGCGTAGGCGGCGACATCGCCGACGATGATCAGGCTGGGACCGGCCGTGCCAGCTCCCGAATGGGCGGCGGCGAGGCGCGGCAGGTCGCCCAGCCGGCCGGTCGAGACACGCTGCTCCGGCCGCGTTCCGCTCTCGACAATGGCGACAGGCGTGGACGGTGCGGTGCCGGCGGCCAGCAGACGGTCGCGCACCGCCGATGCTTCGGAGGCCCCCATGTAGATCGCCAGTGTATGGCCCTCGGCGGCGAGTGCCGCCCAGGCCGGTGGCTTGCCGTCCGGGGCACCGTGTCCAGTAACGAAGGTCACGGCCGAGGCGTGCCGGCGATGAGTGAGGGGAATGCCGGCCGAGGCCGCGCAGCCCAGCGCGGCGGTGATGCCGGGTACGACGGTCCAGGGGAGCCCTGCGGCGCGCAGCGCGTCCACCTCCTCGCCGCCGCGGCCGAAGATGAACGGGTCCCCGGCCTTCAGCCGCACCACGGTCTGGCCTGAACGCACACGGCGCACCAGCTCGGCATCGATATCGGCCTGCGCCCAGCTGGGACGGCCCTTGCGCTTGCCGACGGAAACGATTTCGGCGTCGCGCCTCGCACGCGCCAGGACGGCCGGCGGGACGAGGTCGTCATGCAGGATCGCATCGGCTTCCTGCAGCAGCTGCGCCGCCTTCAGGGTCAGGAGATCGGGATCGCCCGGCCCCGCCCCCACGATGTGCGCGATCCCGGTCGGCGTCATCTTTCGGCGAGCGGCATCGAGTTCGCCGAGCGCGACCCGGCGCGCCCCGGCCTCGTCGCCGGCGAGCGCCAGGCGCGCCGCCGGGCCCTCGATCAGCCGACGCAGGAAGGCGCGACGCCCGGCGGGATCGGCGATCAGTGCATTGACCTGCGCGCGGAACGTCGTGGCAAGCCGCGCCAGAGCGCCCAGCCGTTCGGGCAGCATCGCCTCGATCCGGCCACGCAATACAGTTGCCAAGGTGGGCGACCCACCGCCCGTCGAGATCGCCACGACCACGCCGTCCCGATCGACGATGGCCGGCATGATGAAGTCGCACAGGGCGGACCGGTCGGCGACGTTCACCGGCACGCCCGCCGCCTTCGCCTGGCGGTGGGCTGCCACATCGGCCGCCTCGTCCTCGGTGGCCACGAAGACTGCCACGGCGCCCCGCAGCTCCTGGGCCGTGACCGGGCCGGGGAGCCTGAGCACCGCGGCGCCCGCGGATCGCGCGAGGTTCGCCCGCAGGTCCGCCTTGGGGCCGTCGCCCACCACCGCGACCTTGCGGCCGGCAAGATCGAAGAAGAGCGGCAGGTGCTTCATGACACGGCCACGCGCAAAAGGATGTTGAGGCCGAGCATGCCGGCGGCCTGCGAGATCGACAGGACCCACCAGGCAGCCTCGGAACGGGGAATGAATTTGGACATGCGCTTACCGCCTTTGATTTGGCGATATCTCGCACGTTAGCCATGAGTTGAATTTCCGAAGGTTCCCCGGAAGGAAGCAATTCCTGCCGTTCAAGCCCCGCGAAAGGAAATTTTTACCGCCCTTGAAGCGGCTCTTCCCGAACCCAAATCATCCTCGTTCCCAGCGCCCATTCGGGGCGGGAACGTCCAACATCGCTCAAGAGAGGATGATCAAATGCGTACTGTCGACTATTCCCCGTTCTACCGCGCCACCGTCGGTTTCGACCGCGTGTTCGACCTGCTCGATTCGGTGGCCAGCCAGTCCGGCGCCAACGGCTATCCCCCGTACAATATCGAGAAGGCCGGCGACAACGCCTACCGGATCGTGATGGCGGTTGCGGGTTTCGCCGAGGCCGAGCTGAACGTGACCCAGAAGGAGAACGAGCTCCTTGTCACCGGCCAGGCCGCGCCGACCGAAGGCCAGGAGGAGAAGCAGTATCTCTATCGTGGCATCGCCGGCCGCAACTTCGAGCGCCGCTTCCAGCTCGCCGACCATGTGAAGGTCACGGGTGCGAAGCTCGCCAACGGCCTGCTCACGATCGAGCTGCAGCGTGAGATCCCGGAGGAGAAGAAGCCCCGCGCGATCCCCGTCCAGGCCGGCAACGGCCAGCCGGCCCTCACCCACTAAGCAGGTAGCAGCCTACCGTCTCGAAGGGGCGTCGCGGGAGACCGCGGCGCCTTTTCTTCAGTCAAACCTTTCCGCCCCCGTCACATGGGCAGGGCAATCGCATGTGGTTCCAATGGCGGCGGGAGAACGCGTTTTGAAGAAAGAGAAAGGTCCTTCGCTGCGCTCAGGATGACAATTTGCTGGGATTGGCGCCGTGCGTCGAAGCGAAAACGGTGTCATCCTGAGCGCAGCGAAGGACCTTTGCGTCATATGCGAACGCCCTGGTCATACGGGGGACGTGGCCCTCGGCGCTGTTTACAGCGCCTTTGGTCGGAGGGAGAAAGGCCACAGGCATAGACCTTTCGTCACCTCAGCATTCTTCGCGTTGCTTTCCTCCTCCCGGCCTCCCCCGTAAGACGGGGGAGGAAAGACAATCACAGCTACTTGGCGTACTTGCCCGTGAGCTGCGGCGTGTGCGGTCCCTCGCCGCCCTTCTCCTTGTGCTGGAGGCGCGTGGTGCGGGCCCAGGTGCGCTTCAGCTCGTCCTTCACGCCGAATTTCAGCGTGCCGATCTTCTCGACCGTCAGCTCGATCTTGTCCCCGTCCATGAAGGAATGCAGGCCGCGATGGTTGGTGCCGGTGGCGACGATGTCGCCCGGCTCCAGCGTGTGGATCGAACTCACCCACTCGATGATGCGCGGGATGTGGTGCGCCATGTCGGAGGTGTTGAACTTCTGCATCACCGTGCCGTTGTTGGTCAGGGTGATGTCGAGGTTCTGCGGATCGGCGATCTCGTCGGCCGTGACGATGCACGGGCCGATCGGCGCGAAGGTGTCGCGCGACTTCATCTGGAAGAAGACGTTGCCCGGCGGCGGCAGGCCGCGGGCCGAACCGTCGATGAAGCAGGTGTAGCCGAAGATATGCTTGAAGGCGTCGGCCTGCGCGACGCGCGTCGCACGCGTGCCGATGACCAGCGCCATCTCCGCCTCGCCCTCGAAGATCGTGGCCGGCGCATCGGGGAGCACCATTGTGTCGCCGTCGCCGATCACCGCGGTCGCCGCCTTGTGGAAGGCGTTGATCGCCGGCTTCTCCGGCAAGGTGCCGTCTTCCATGTAGTTCACCGCCATGCAGACGATGTTGCCGGGCTTCGGCACCGGCGGACGCAGCTTCACGCCCGCCACGGGCACGCCCTTGCCCTCCGCGGCGGCCTTCTCGACCTTGGCCTTGTACGCATCCCAGTGGGCGATCAGCCCGATGATGAGGTCGCGCGCGTCGAGATGCGGGATGTCCTTCACAGCGTCCGTCACGTCGACGACCTGGTCTCCCGTGATGACGCCCAGCCGATAGTCGTTGAAATAGCAGATCTTCACTTCTCTCTCTCCCTCGGTCCCTTTTCAGGATCGCCTGATGGCGCTAGCGTTCCTCCAAAAAGCGGAGGAAGCAATGCCCGTCATCAAGGCAGCGGAATTTGCCTGGCCGAGGATGGAGGCACCCGACCTCGACGAAATGGAGGAGTTCCTCACCCATTTCGGCCTCGTGCGCGCTGAACGCACAACGACTGCGCTCTACATGCGCGGCACGGACGATCACCATCATCTGCACGTCACGCAAAGAGGCGGCACGAAGTTCATCGGCTTCGCCTACCACGCCGAGGACGAGGAAGATCTGAAGCGCCTCGCCCGGCTCCCAGGTGCCTCCGGCATCGAAACGCTCGACGAGCCGGGCGGAGGCCGACGCGTCCGCCTGACCGACCCCAACGGTTATCAGATCGAAGTGGTGGCCGGGCAGAAGCGGGTCGATCCGATCCGGGTCGTTCGGGACGAACAGAACACGGCGCGCGAGCCGGGCCGCCGCGTCGGCCGGGTGATGCGGCTCGGCACCTCGCCGACATCGATCCAGCGCATCGGCCATGGCGTCCTCGCGTCTCCGAAGGTGACAGAGACGGTCGCCTGGTTCCGCGAGACGCTGGGCATGATCCGATCCGACGACGTCTATGCCGGGGCGAAGGACAACATCATCGGTTCGTTCAACCGCCTCGACCGCGGCGACGCCTACGTCGATCATCACGTGTTCTTCTGCAACCAGAGCCCAAGAGCAGGCCTGCACCATGTCTCCTACGAGGTGCAGGACATCGACTGCGTCTTCCAGGACCACGAGTATCTCGAGCGGCTGGGCAAGTACGATCATGTGTGGGGCATCGGCCGCCACCTGCTGGGCAGCCAGGTCTACGACTACTGGAGCGATCCCTGGGGGCGCGTGCACGAGCGCTGGGCCGACACCGACCGCCTGAATGCGGGCGATGGTGGCAATCTCGTCAGTGCCGAGGAAGGCCTCCGGTCGCAATGGGGCGACGGGCCGCCGGAGCGGTTCATCGGGCATGCCAGCCCGTAAGGAGCGGGTTGGCCCGACCCGTTCTTTCGTCTTAATGTCCGCCCCGGTCCGTAACGGAGAGAGTCCCAATGAAGAGCTACAAGGTCGTCGAATTTGGCCAGCCCCTGCAGAAGGTCGAGGAAAGCAATCCCGCGCCGCAGGGCGGCGAGGTGCTGGTCAAGGTCACGGCGGCCGGCGTCTGCCACAGCGACGTGCACCTGTGGGAAGGATTCTTCGACATGGGCGGCGGCAACAAGGTGTCGACGCAGAAGACCATGAACCCGCCGCGCACCATGGGCCATGAGATCGTTGGCGAGGTCGTGGCGCTGGGTCCCGACGCCAAGGGCGCCAAGGTCGGCGACAAGGCCGTGGTCTATCCGTGGATTGGCTGCGGCACCTGCTGGTACTGCAGCAACGGCCGCGAGCATCTCTGCCCCGCGCCGCGTGCGCTCGGCGTCAACAAGGACGGCGGCTACGCCGACCATGTCCTCGTCCCCGACGCGAAGTATCTCTATCCCTATGGCGATATCCCGACCGAACTGGCCTGCCTCTATGCCTGCTCTGGCATCACGGCCTTCAGCGCCGTCAAGAAGGCGGTTGGCGAGGATGCCGGAAAGCCCATCCTGGTGATCGGTGCCGGCGGCGTCGGCCTGATGGGTGTCCGGTTCGCCCAATCGGTGCTGGGCCATGCCCCCATCGTGGCCGACATCGACGAGAACAAGCGCAAGCTGGCACTCGACAACGGCGCGGTCGCCGCCCTCGATCCGCGCGACAAGGATGCCCGCAAGAAGATCTTCGAACTCACCGGCGGGACCGGCGTCGGCGCCGCGATCGACTTCGTCGGCGCCGAGAGCACCGCGCAGTTCGGCGTCAAGGCGCTGGCCCGCGGCGGCCGGCTGGTCGTCGTCGGCCTGTTCGGCGGCACCTTCTCGCTGCCCATGCCGATGTTCGCCTTCACCGGCTGCCAGATCGTGGGCTCCGTCACGGGCAGCCCGGGCGAGATGAAGGAGATGATGGACCTCGTCACCGCGGGCAAGGTGACGCCGGTGCCGGTCGTCAAGCGCACGCTCGACGAGGCCGACACGACGCTGCAGGAACTGCGCAAGGGCCTGATCATGGGGCGGGCCGTCCTCGTCCCGTGAGCCAGGCGACACGCGCCCTCGCCCACGCATTCGACATCGGAGCGCTCGCCGCAAGGCGGGCGTTCTTTCTGCGCGCCGAGGATCCGCCCTTCGCGGAGATCGACGCGGAGCAGTCGTTCCGTCCGGCCTATCTGCGCCTCGCGAAAGCGGTGCCGCGGCTGGAGAACGGCGGCCACGAACTCGGCCTCGTGCTGCTGACCAAGCACAAGGAAGAGAACTTCGCCAACATCGCGCGCGGCTGGGCCCTGCTCGCCCCCGGCGGAACGCTCGTCTGCGCCGGCGCCAACGACGACGGGGCCGCGAGTCTCGAGAAGCATGTCGGCAAGGCCTTCGGCGGCGTCGACTCGCTCTCGAAATTCCACAGTCGCGTCTTCTGGTTCGCGAAGGCCGAGCGCACGCCGCCGGAATATTGGCGCAGCCTCACCACCCTGCAGCCGGTCGGCGACGGCTCGTGGGTAAGCCAGCCCGGCGTCTTCTCGTGGGATCGTATCGACGACGGTTCGACCCTCCTCGCCGCCCACCTGCCACACGACCTCTTCGGACATGTCGCCGATTTCGGCTGCGGCTGGGGTTTCCTCACGCGGCACGTGCTGAACAGTTGCCCGGCCGTGACGAAGATCGACGGCATCGACGCCGAGCATCGCGCCGTCGAGGCGGCTCGTGCGAATGTCCCCGACCCGCGCGCGTCGTTCCATTGGCTCGACCTGATCAACGAGGCGACGCCCGCGACCTACGACGCGATCGTCTGCAACCCGCCCTTCCATGCCGGCCGCGCCGCAGAGCCTTCACTGGGCCAGGGCTTCATTGCCGTCGCGGCCCGGGCGCTGAAGCCCAGGGGCCGGTTCTACATGGTCGCCAATCGCGGCCTGCCCTATGAGCCGCTTCTGAAGGCGAACTTCGCGTCGTTCGAGACGCTGGCCGACAACAACAAGTTCAGGGTAACCCGCGCGGTTCGCTAGTCATTGCTGGCGCGATAGACTCATAGCGAGCATCTCACAAACCACCTCACCCTGAGGAGCGGTCCGCCGGACCGCGTCTCGAAGGGTGGGCACGAGCACCGCGTCTGTTGCCCATCCTTCGAGACGGTCGCTTCGCGACCTCCTCAGGATGAGGTTGGATTGGTGGACGACAACTGGGCAGCTATCAAGAACTCCTTGTTGCCTTCGGCGCCGGTGATCGGGCTCTCGGTGACGCCCAGCACCTGCCATCCGTCCTGCTCCGCCAGCCACGACGAGATCGTCTCGACCACTTCGGCGTGCAGATCGGGTTCGCGCACGATGCCGCCCTTGCCGACCCGGCCCTTGCCGACCTCGAACTGCGGCTTGATGAGGGCCGCGAGGTGCGCGCCCGGCGTGGCGAGAGCGAGCGCCGCCGGCAGGACGAGCCGCAGGCCGACGAACGAGGCATCGCAGACGACGAGGTCGATGGGATCGGGAACCTGCACGCGCGTGACGTCGCGGATGTTGGTCTTCTCCATCGAGACGACGCGCGGGTCGGTGCGCAGCTTCCAGGCGAGCTGGTTGGTGCCGACATCGACGGCATAAACCTTCGCCGCGCCGCGCTGCAGCAGGCAGTCGGTGAAGCCGCCGGTCGAGGAGCCGACATCGAGCGCAATGCGGCCGGTCACCGGTATCGCGAAGTGATCCAGCGCCTTCTCCAGTTTCAGCCCGCCGCGCGAGACATAGGGATGAAGCTGGCCGCGAACCTCGATCGGTGTGTCGTCGGCGACCGGTTGCCCCGCCTTCTCCAGCCGCCGGTCGTTCGAGAAGACGAGCCCGGCCATGACCAGCCGCTGCGCCGCCGCCCGCGTTTCCACGAGCCCGCGCTCGACCAGCGCCACGTCCAATCGGGTCTTCGCCAAGACTGTCTCCCTTCGCCCGACCTGCTAGCATGCCGGGCATGAGCATGAAACTTCTGGAGGGCGAACGCGCCCTGATCACCGGATGCGCCGGCGGCATTGGTCGCGGGATCGCGAAGGCCTTGAAGGCCGAGGGCGCGATCGTGCTGGGCAGCGACATTGCGGCGCCGCCCGCCGAGGACGGGATCGATTTCCTCGCAGCCGACCTCTCGCAACGCGACGGGTGGAAGGACCTGCTCGACGGTGCGGTGAAGAAGCTCGGCACGATCTCGCTGTTCGTCCATGCCGCGAGCCCGCGCCGGATGGAGGTCGACACCCCGCTGTCGGTCAGCGAGGAGACATGGGACCGCATGACCGACATCAACCTGCGGTCCGGCTTCTTCCTCGCCCGCGAGGTCGGTCGCCACATGCGCGACAACGGGATCAAGGGCCGCATGATCCTGGTCACCTCGCAGCACCGCGAGACGCCGCGCAATTTGGCGCACTACAGCGCCTCGAAGGCCGGCATGACCATGGTGATGAAGGAACTGGCGCGCGTGCTGGCGCCGGACGGTATCCGCGTGAACGCGATCGCGCCGGGCGCGATTCCGGGCGGCGGCTTCGTGGCGGACAATCTCGCGGAGCTGGTCGCGCAAATCCCGCTCGGCCGCGCCGGCACGCCCGACGACATCGCCCAGGTCGCGGTCGCGATTCTCTCGGAAAGATTTGGCCGCTATCTGGTGGGTACGACGGTAGAAGTTGATGGTGGATTGGGCCTCGCGAGCTGGATTCCTGCCAAGGCTTGACCGCGCTCGGCGGAAGGGTTGAGGTGCGGGCCGCAAATGGAGGATTTCACCATGACGCTTCGCATCAACTCGACTGCACCGGATTTCAAAGCCGAGACGACCCAGGGTCCGATCGAGTTCCACAAGTGGATCGGCGACAGCTGGGCGATTCTGTTCTCGCACCCGAAGGACTTCACGCCGGTCTGCACCACCGAGCTCGGCTACATGGCCGGTCTCAAGCCGCAGTTCGACAAGCTCAACACCAAGATCATCGGCCTGTCGGTCGATCCGGTGACCAACCACTCCAAGTGGGCGAAGGACATCGAGGAGACCCAGGGCCACGCCGTGACCTTCCCGATGATCGGCGATCCCGAACTCAAGGTCGCGACCGCCTATGACATGCTTCCCGAAGGCGCGGGCACGACGTCCGATGGCCGCACCGCCGCCGACAATGCCACGGTGCGTTCGGTGTTCATCATCGGCCCCGACAAGAAGATCAAGGCCATGCTCACCTATCCGATGAGCAGCGGCCGCAACTTCGACGAGGTGCTGCGCCTGCTCGAATCCTGCCAGCTCACCGCGAAGCACCAGGTGGCGACGCCGGTGAACTGGAAGAAGGGCGAGGACGTGATCATCGTCCCCGCCGTCTCGGACGAGGCCGCCAAGGCCAAGTATCCGGACGGCTGGAAGGCGCCGAAGCCGTACCTGCGCATCGTGCCGCAGCCCAAGGACTGAGAGAAAGGTCCCTCACGTCGTTCGGGGTGACACCGTTTGTTTGTTCGGCGAACTGCGCAAAGCCCAACAAAATTGTCATCGCGAACGGAGTGAGGGACCTTTTGCTTCGCTGAGTTGCAGGAGACGCGGGCATGACGGACCAACTGTGGCGCTGGTCGGCGGTCGACCTGACGCAGGCGATCGCGCGGGGCGCGGTTTCGAGCGAGGACGCCGCCCGCTCCGTCCTGGGTCGCATCGAGGCCGTCAATCCGCAGATCAATGCCGTGGTCGACGTGATGGCCGACGAGGCCGTGCAGGCGGCCCGCGAGGCCGACACCGCGCGCCGCAGCGGCGCTGCGTGCGGTCCGCTGCACGGGGTGACGGTGAAGGTCAACGTCGACACCAAGGGCCGCGCCACGACCAACGGAGTCGTGGCCTTTCGCGACCTGCTGGCGACCGAGGACAGTCCGGTCGTCGCCAACCTGCGCAAGGCGGGCGCGGTCATCGTCGGCCGCACCAACACGCCGGCCTTCTCGCACCGCTGGTTCACTGACAACGAGCTGCACGGCGCGACGCGCAACCCGTGGGGCAAGGGCCTGACACCGGGCGGATCGAGCGGCGGTGCGGCGGCCGCGCTCGCCGCCGGCATGGGCGCCATCGCCCACGGCAACGACTATGGCGGCTCGATCCGCTACCCCGCCTATGCCTGCGGCGTGGCGGGCCTGCGGCCGACGCCCGGCCGCGTGCCAGCCTTCAACCCGTCCGCGACGGCCGAACGGCCGATCACGGCGCAACTCATGTCGGTTCAGGGACCGCTGGCGCGCACCGTCGCTGACGTTCGCCTCGCCTTCGCGGCCATGGCGATGGGCGATGCGCGCGATCCCAACTGGGTGCCGGCGCCGCTCACGGGTCCCGCCCCGTCCCGCCCGCTGCGGGCCGCCATCGCGCCCGCCCCGTTCGACGACGTCGTGCCGGAGGTCCGGACCGCCGTCGAGCAGGCCGGACGCGCGCTCGAGGCGGCCGGCTATGCGGTCGAACAGGTCGCGCCACCGCGACTGGCCGAAGCGGCCGAGCTCTGGCACCGCATGGTCGTCAACGACGAGCGCCGCGGCTTCGTCGCGACCGTGCAGGCCCTGGGCGACGCCGCGGCCCGGCGCAACGTCGAGGGCCATCTGCGCTACGTGCCGGAGGTCGATGCCGACGGCCTGCTCGATGCGTTCGGCCTTCGCCTCGCCCTGATGCGGGCCTGGTCCCTGTTCTTCGCGGAGTATGCGGTGGCGGTCGTGCCGGTGTCGCACGTCCTGCCCTTCCCCGACGGGCTCGATTTGCAGGACCAGCCGGTCGTGGATCGCATGATGGCGGCGCAGCACTGCCTGCTGGCGACGCCGGTGCTGGGCTATCCGTCGGTTTCGGTGCCCACCGGCCTGTTCGATGGCACGCCCGTAGGTGTGCAGATCATCTCGGCCCGCTTCCGCGAGGATCTCTGCCTCAACGCGGCGGAGATCGTCGAGGCGCACGCTCCGCGCCTCACGCCGATCGATCCGCCCAGTTAGCCGCGTAGTTAGCCGCGCGCGCGCTCGGTCTGTTGGCCGAGCGCGGCCAGCGCCGTTGCCACGATCTGCGGCGCATTGAGGCCGGCCCACTCATACTGCCGGGCCGGCGAAGCATGATCGAGGAAGCGGTCCGGCAGAACCAGCGGCCGCACCTTGAGGCCGGCGTCGAGCAGGCCCGACGTCGCGAGATACTGCAGCACGTAGCTCGCGAAACCGCCGACCGAACCTTCCTCGATGGTGATCAGCACCTCGTGCTCGCGCGCGAGGCGGCGGATCAAATCGGTGTCGAGCGGCTTGGCGAAGCGGGCATCGGCCACCGTGGTGCTGAGCCCCTTGGCGCCGAGATCTTCTGCCGCGACCAGGCACTCCTGCAGACGCGCGCCGAAATTGAGGATCGCGATTTTCGTGCCCTCGCGCACGATCCGGCCCTTGCCGATCTCGAGCGGCGTGCCCTTGGCCGGTAGCTCGATGCCGACGCCCTCGCCGCGCGGATAGCGGAAGGCCGAGGGGCGGTCGTCGATCTGCGCCGCCGTCGCCACCATGTGCATCAGCTCGAGCTCGTCGCCGGCGGCCATGATCACGAAGTCGGGCAGGCAGCCGAGATAGGCTACGTCGAATGAACCGGCATGGGTGGCGCCGTCGGCGCCCACCAGCCCGGCGCGATCGATGGCGAAGCGCACCGGCAGCTTCTGGAGGGCGACATCGTGCACGACCTGGTCGAAGGCGCGCTGCAGAAAGGTCGAATAGATCGCGGTGAACGGCTTGTAGCCCTCGGTGGCCAGACCGGCGGCGAAGGTGACGCCGTGCTGTTCGGCGATCGCCACGTCGAAGGTGCGTTCGGGGAAACGCTCGGCGAACTTGTCGAGGCCGGTGCCCGACGGCATCGCCGCGGTGATGGCCACGATCTTCTTGTCGGCCTCGGCTTCGGCCATGAGCGCCTTGGCGAACACCGCCGTGTATTGCGGCGCGTTGGCGATCGGCTTGGACTGCTTGCCAGTGATGACGTCGAACTTCACGACACCGTGGTACTTGTCCGCGCTCGCCTCGGCCGGGGCGTAGCCCTTGCCCTTCTTGGTGACGACATGGACCAGGATCGGCTTGTCGAGCTGGCTGTCGCGCGCGTTCTTCAGCACCGGCAGCAGATGGTCGAGATTGTGACCGTCGACCGGCCCCACATAGTAGAAGCCCAGCTCGTCGAACAGCGTGCCGCCGGCCACGAAACCGCGGGCGAATTCCTCGGCGCGCTTGGCCGCGAGCTCCAGCGGCTTTGGCAGGCTCTCGGCGAAGGTGCGGCCGAGATTGCGCAGCGTGACGTAGGGCCGGCCCGACAGGAGCCGTGAGAGATGGCCCGAGAGCGCCCCGACCGGCGGCGCAATCGACATGTCGTTGTCGTTCAGCACCACGATCAGCCGCGAACGCAGCGCGCCCGCATTGTTCATGGCCTCGTAGGCCATGCCGGCGCTGAGCGCCCCGTCACCGATCACGGCGATCACGTTGTTGGAGCCGCCCGACAAGTCGCGCGCCACGGCCATGCCGAGGCCGGCCGAGATCGAGGTCGAGGAATGGGCGGCACCGAACGGATCGTACTCGCTCTCGGAACGGCGCGTGAAGCCCGAAAGCCCGCCCTCCTGGCGCAGGGTGCGGATGCGGCTGCGACGGCCGGTGACGATCTTGTGCGGATAGGCCTGGTGGCCGACGTCCCAGATCAGCCGGTCCTTCGGCGTGTCGAAGACGTAGTGAAGGGCCACGGTCAGCTCGACGACGCCCAGCCCCGCACCGAGATGGCCGCCGGTGACGGACACGGCCGAAATCGTCTCCTGCCGAAGCTCCTCGGCAAGCTGGGGAAGCTGCTCTGGACGCAGCCGGCGGAGGTCGGCGGGAACGTCTACGGTATCGAGCAGCGGCGTCGTGCTGTGGCCGGTCATGGAAACATCATACTCCTGCACGGCGAGCCGTGCCCCAACTTCAGCTGCGGCGCGCCACGACGAATTCTGTGGCTTGCCTTAGCAGATCCGCCGCCTCGCCAAACGGCTCGAGATGCGCGGCCGCCTGTTGCGCCAGCATTTCGGCCTGCGCCCGGGCACGCTCGACACCCAGGACGGATACGAACGTGGCCTTGCCTGCCGCCTCGTCCTTACCGGGCGTCTTGCCCAGTTCGGCCGCATTGCCCTCGATATCGAGCAGATCATCGACGATCTGGAACGCGAGGCCGAGATCGTGGGCGTACATGGAAAGCGCCGACCGCGCATGGTCTCCGGCTTTGCCCAGGACGGCGCCGGCGGTGCACGAGAACGAGATCAACGCCCCGGTCTTCAATCGTTGCAGGTGGGTGATGGCGCCGATCGACTGATCCGAACCTTCCTGCTCGGCCAACAGGTCGAGCATCTGCCCGCCCACCATGCCGCGCGCGCCGGCAGCCTTTGCGAGCTCGGCGATCAGCGCGACGCGAACGGCGGGATCGCCATGGGTTTCCTCATGCGCCAGCACCTCGAACGCCAGCGCCTGAAGGGCATCGCCTGCCAGGATGGCCGTCGCCTCGTCGAACTGGCGGTGGCATGACGGCTTTCCGCGCCGCAGATCGTCGTCGTCCATCGCCGGCAGGTCGTCGTGGATCAGCGAATAGGCGTGCACGAACTCGAGGGCGCTGGCCGTCCTCAGGGCGGGCAGAGGGCTCACTTTGAACAGGGTCGCCCCGGCCAGCACGAAGAAGGCCCGCAGCCGCTTGCCGCCGCCCAGGCTCGAATAGCGCATCGCCTCGAAGACGCGTGCCTCACCCGATTCGCCGCTCGGAAGCAGGCGCTCCATGGTGCGCTCGACGGACTGGGCCGCGAACGACAGCGCAGCGTCAAAACGGGTGTGCGACGACAACGGCATGGGCGGGAATCAGCCGAGATCGGCGGGCTGGGTCGCGACCGAACCGTCGGCGGAGAACACGATCTTCTCGACCTTCATCTTGGCCTCGGCCAGCCGCTGCTCGCAGTGACGCTTCAGCAGGGCGCCGCGCTCATAGGCCGAAATGGCCTCGTCGAGCTTCACCTGGCCCCGTTCGAGCTGCTGGACGATGCCTTCCAGTTCCTTCAGCGCATCCTCGAACGAGAGCGCGGTAATGTCCTTTGGCAGTGTGGGTTCTTTGGCCAATTCTTGCCTCTCGAAGGGGTGGGTCTGGATGCTACCCGGGCGCGGCGAACATGTCGAAAAATGCCGCCCTCGTCACGTAAATAGGCCGAAAATTCCCGAATCAGAGAGCAGAACTGTGCGAGTGCAACTGTCGATACACAATTCACGCATCTCTGACATGGCCGCTTTGCACGTTCGCAGGACAAAACCCGGATCTGCGCATTGCGGTACGGATGCAGCGATGGCAGGTTCCGCTCCGCAAAGAAATAAACGGCCATTTACCAAAAGGAGCAGACGCCGATGGGCAATGTCAGTCATCTCGTAACGCGGACCGCGGCCTTCCAGAGCTCGATCGAGAACGGCCTCGCCGAAGGGTCCAGCAGCAAGGATCGCCAGTTTGTCACGGCGCTGGCCCGCGGCCTCGACATCCTGCGCGCCTTCCACGCCGGCGAGGGCATGCTGGGCAACCAGGAGATCGCCCATCGCACCGGCCTGCCGAAGCCGACCGTCGCGCGCCTCACCCACACGCTGACCGAGCTGGGCTACCTGAACTACATCCGCCGCTTCCGGAAGTACGAGCTGGGCGCCTCGGTCCTCGCGCTGGGCTACGCCGCGATTTCCAGCATGGACGTCCGCCGCGCCTCGCGTCAGCCGCTGGAGCAGCTCGCGCACGCGCTCAACGCCTCGACCGCCTTGGGCGGCCGCGACCGTCACTCGATGATCTACCTCGAAGCCTGCCGCGGCCCGTCCGTGGTGGCGATCACCCACGATGTCGGCACGCGCGTTCCGATGGCCAGCACGGCGATGGGCCGCGCCTACCTGTTCACCTTGCCGGACGTCGACCGCAACAAGCAGATCGACGCCATCCGCCGCCGCTGGCGCGACGACTGGACCAAGGTCAAGGCCGGTCTCGAGCGCTCCTTCAAGGAACTGACCGACCGCGGCTTCTGCGTCACCTGGGGCGAGTGGCTGCCCGAGCTGTGCGGCGTCGGCGCTCCCCTGCGCAATTCCGACGGCACGGCGGCTTATGCCGTCAACGCCTCGGCACCGATCTACCAGATCAGCCGCGACCGTCTCGAGGCCGATTGGGGTCCGCGCCTGGTCAAGGTGGCGCGCGACATCCGCACCGGCATGGCGGCGCAGCCCTCGATCACGGCCTCGGCCGGTCCGGCCCTGCGTCCGATGATGACCAACGGTCATCGGCCGCCGATGTCGGCGATGGCGCGCCGCTAGGCGCGCCCCCTCCTCTCGAGGCATCTGAGACATGGCTATCCAACGACCGGCCGACGCACGGCCGGTCGCTCCGTATGTGTTCCGCGGCTTCAATGGCGTGATCGGCCATCAGGTCGTGGCGTGGCGCCCCGGCTTCGTCGAGATGCGCCTCGACGTGCGCGCCGAGCTCTGCAACGCCAACGGCCTGCTGCACGGCGGCGTGCTGATGACCCTGCTCGATTCGGCGAGCGGCTTCGCCTGCACCTTCAACGAGACGGCGACGGCGCGGCGGCTGTCCGTGACGCTGGCCTTCACGACCCAGTTCATCAAGGCCGGTCGCGAAGGCGACGTGCTCACGATCCTGGGCGCCTGGCGACCCTCGTCCAGCCAGAGCACCTTCGCCGCCGAGACCGAGATCTACAACCAGGCGAACGAGCTGCTCGCCACCGGCGCCGGCACCTTCCGCTACCTCAAGGGCGAGCGCAGCGACGGCGTGCTGGAGTTTCTCGACCAGAAGGCCGCGGACTAACGTCTCATTGGAGCGCGCAACTCCAGTTGCGCTCATGTCTTGTTCTCGGACGAAGCTTGAGCGCCACTGGAGTGGCGCGCTCCACTGCACCTACTGACTTTTAAGAGTTAGCTTGCGGACGGCGATCAGGTCGTCGCGGAACGCGTCGTACGCCTCGCGCTTCGCCGCCTCGTCCGGCAGGCGCAGCAGGTAGGACGGGTGCACCGTCGCATAGCCCGGCAGTCCATCGAACGCGATGGGACCTCGCGACTTCAGGACCGAGAGCGGCTTCCCGGTCAAACCGAGCAGCGCCGTGCCGCCCATCGCGACCACGAGCTTGGGCCGCACGAAGGACAGCTCGCGCTGCAGCCACCAGCGATAGCGCTTCACCTCGCCGGGATTGGGCCGCTTGTGCAGCCGCCTCTTGCCGCACGGCTCGTACTTGAAATGCTTCACCGCATTGGTGACGTAGACGCCCGCGCGGTCGATGCCCGCCTCGCCCAGCGCCCGGTCGAAGAGCTGCCCGGCCGGGCCGATGAACGGCCGCCCTTCCCGCTCCTCCTGGTCGCCAGGCTGTTCGCCCACGAACGCGACCAGGGCCTCCATCGGTCCCTCGCCCAGCACGGCGCGATCGGCCCCCGGCGTCAACGGCTCGGATGCCGCGATCAAGCGGTTCAGCTCCTCGAGCGTCTGCGGCCCCTGCTCCGCCATCGCCGCCACCGCCTTGAGCGGGTCGCGCTTTTCCCGCTCCGCCGCTTCGCGCGCGATCATCTCGCGGGCCCGCGCCGGCGCCTGCTGCACGAGGCCGGCGATGGACGCGGCTTCCGGCAGGTTGCGCCAGTATTTTTCCGGCATGTGCTGGCGCATCGCCTTCGGATTGAGGCGCGCCGGATTGAAGACGTTTTCGTAGTAGCAACGCCACGCCGCCTCGAAGCCATCGGACTGCGGCGCGTCGCTGCGCTGCGCGGGCGGCCCGACCGTCAGCGTCTCCCGGTCCCAGTGCAGCGAGCCCTTGGGCGTCAGGATGGACCAGACGAGGCTCCGGAACCGCTCGACGAAGAAGCCGGCCGTCGCCTCGACGATGAAATGCTCGGGCTCGAACCAGGAGACGAACCTTTCCGTGCCGTCGGGATCGTGCGTCTCGCGGAAGCGCACGAAGGCGTGCATCTTGTGCAGGTCGCGGCGCACCGACTTCGCCATGCCCTCCAGGCGATGGACCAGCGGGTCGCTCTGGACGTCGAGCAGCGCGCGCTCGCCGTTCACCACCCGCCAGACCGCCGCATACATCAAGGCATAGCGCTCGCGGTCGCAATGGCAGACCACCAGCCGGATCAGCTCACCCAGCGCGCGGGGCAATCCGACGGGCGGCGCCGCATCGACGTCATCCTGACGAGCGCCGAACAGATCGCTCTCGCCCGCCGCGCTCCAGGAAACCGACTCCGGCGGCGCCCTGCGCGCGGCAAGCCTGCGGACCGCGGCCCGGAAGCCATCGAGGTCGGCGCCCTCGCGCAGCGCGACGCCGATCAAAAGAGACTCCCCTGCACGGGCGCCTCCGCGAGGTTGGTGCGAAGGTCGGCCCGGTCGGAGATCTTCGTCGGCCGGTAGTCGGCGGTGATCAGGAACGGCAGCAGCCGCTTCACGCTGCGCGCCAGCCGGCCGATGTCGGCGAGGCGCAGCCGCGCATGCCGCCGCGCCGCGATGATCCTGTCGACGGAGCGCACGCCGAGGCCGGGCACGCGCAGCAGCATCTCGCGATCGGCCGTGTTCACGTCGAGCGGAAAGCGCTCGCGGTTCTGCAGCGCCCAGGCCGCCTTGGGATCGATGTCGAGAGCGAGCATGCCGTCACGGCTGGCGCTCGCGACCTCGTCGGCGGAGAAGCCGTAGAAGCGCAGCAGCCAGTCGGCCTGGTAGAGGCGATTCTCGCGCTGCAGCGGCGGCGCCTTGAGCGGCAGCACGGCGCTCGGCGACGGGATCGGACTGAAGGCGGAGTAATAGACGCGGCGCAGCGCATAGTCCTTGTAGAGCACGGCGCTGGTGTTCAGCAGCGCCGCGTCGGTGGTCGCGTCGGCACCGACGATGACCTGCGTGCTCTGCCCCGCCGGCGAGAACTTGCGCCGGTCCTCCTTGGCCTCGTCGATACGCTCCTTCATCTGGCCCATGGCGCCGGTGATCGACGCCGCCTTCTTCTCGGGGGCCAGGCGCTCGAGGCTTCCGGCCGAGGTGAGTTCGATGTTGATCGACAGCCGGTCGGCGAACAGGCCCGCCTGCTCGATCAGCCAGGGATTGGCTTCGGGGATCGTCTTCAGATGGATGTAGCCCGCAAAGCCGTGCTCCCGCCGCAGCTTCTTCGCTACAAGGACAAGCTGCTCCATCGTGTGATCGGGATTGCGGATGATCCCGGACGAGAGGAACAGGCCTTCGATGTAGTTGCGCTTGTAGAAGTTGAGCGTCAGCGAGACGACCTCGTCGACCGTGAAGCGCGCCCGCTCGACGTTCGAGGAGCGGCGATTGATGCAATAGGCGCAGTCGAACAAGCAATAGTTCGTCAGCAGGATCTTGAGCAGCGACACGCACCGCCCGTCCGGCGTGTAGGCATGGCAAATGCCGTTGCTCGTCGAGCCCAGACCATCAGGCCCGGCCGCCCGCTTCGGCGCGCCCGAGGATGCGCAGGAGGCGTCGTACTTGGCGGCGTCGGAAAGAATGCGAAGCTTGGTCGTGAGCTTTTCGTCCAACAACGTCTCCTGTGCCGCGAGAGCGCTGTTCTCTATATGTTCCATTCCGGCACAAGTGCAAGCCTGCCCGGATTCTCTCTCTTCAGGATGTTAAGGCGCGTCCGATCCGGTCGATAGCGAACGCAGCTTGTAGCGCAGCCACATCGTGCCGCCCTCGAGCACCTCGTGGCTGACCAAAGCCATGCTCTCGATCGGCGCCGGCCCGAGATCTGTGTCGCCCGAGTTGAACACGATCGGACCGCCGGTGCTGCCGTCGATCACGGGACAGATCACCAGGCTCAGTTCGTCGATCAGCCCGGCGCGCAGCAAGGCGCCGTTCGCGCCGCCCCCGCCCTCCAGCATGATCCGCTCGATGCCGAGTTCCCGGTTCAGCGTCTCCAGCGCCGCCGCCAGATCGATCTCGGTCTTGCCCGCAAAAATGTACGAGACACCGTCGGCCCGCAGGCCGGCCAGGTGCCGGTCCGGCACGGCCTCCGTCAGGATCACGAGAATCGGATCGCCCCCGATGTCGCGCCGCGCCCACACCGCCTTGCCGTGGCCGTCGAGGAAGATGCCCCAGGCCTTCGCCTCGCGCTGTGTAAACCAGTTCTCGCGCGGCAAAACCTGGTCAGTCGGCGGATAGTGCGGCTCCTTGCCCTTGGCGAATTCCTGCGCCGTGACGCGCCCGCACAGCCACGAACCACCGCCCATCTGGTCGTGCAGCCGCTCGAACAGGTTGGGCACGACGTTGACCTTGGGCCGCCACCGGCTGCCCCAGATACGACCGTCGACGCTGCAGACCATGTGGCAGAGGACGTAGGGTTTCATGCTCGCATCATAGCCGAACGCGTTCGCTCAGAAATCGAATCCCGGCAGCGCCAACTGCCGTCCCCTCAACGGCAGTCGCCCGACCGGGCGGTGGGTCGCCTTGCCCAGCAGGCTGTGCACGAGGACGACTTCGCGCACCGTCCAGCCGATCGCCCTGATGCGGCGCTCGGGCAGGATCTTGTCGCTCCTCATCAGCGTCATGTGAGGCCGGAAGGCGTGCTTTCTTTCCGCGCTGGCCGGATTCAGCGCATCGCGCAGCCGGGTCGAGAGTCTTTCGAGATCACTGCCGCCCCTGCCGGCAGAGAGCACGAGCGCCCCTCGGCCGAGCGACTGCGCACAGCCGAAGGAGACACGGAACGGCGGCATCTCGACCGTGCCGGCCTGCCGCACGATCGCGTCGATGTCCTCCGCCGTTGGAGGCACCACGTAGTCGCCGACACGCCACAGCGTGACATGGATCTGCTCGGGCGGGACTTCCGGTCCCGAGAGGCCGGCCTTCTCGCACAGGGTGCGCCGGGCGCTGCAGATCGCCTCCACCGTCTCCGCGTCGGGACGCACGGCGAAGAACAGCCGGTCGGTCGGCCTCACCGTAATCATGTCGGATCGCGAACGTCTTTCCGGGAAGGGTCAGCCCAGCGGCAGTCGCGTCAGGCAGCGGTGCGTCGTCTGGCCGGTTCGACTGTAGACCAGCGCGACTTCGCGGACGGTCCAGGCGATGGGCTCGACCGGCTCGGCCTCGACATGGCGACCGTCGTGCAGAAGGGTCACGTGCGGCGTGTAGCGGCGTGCCGGCCGCGGCGCATCGTCGAGCGCATCGCTCAGGCGCTGCTGCAGCACCTCCAGGCCGATGGTCGCCTCCTCTCCCGTCAGGACCAGGGCGCCGTTGGCGAAGCTGGTCAGCCGATCGAACGCGACACGGAAGCACGGCATCGGGATCTCCCGGACGCGCGCCACCCAGTCCTCGATTTCGCCGGCATCGGGCAAGCCAATGCCCTCGTGCACCGGCGCCAGGTTGACGTGGAAATGCGCGGCCCTGAGCAGCCTGCCCGTGAGGCCGTGACGAGCCCGCCAGGCGGCGGCGCGCTCGGCGATCGTCTTCGCCGTCTCGGCATCCGGCACGACTGCGAAGAACAGACGGTCGGTGACGCGCGGTTCCTTGCGACGAATGCCGGCATGACGTCTCAGGAGGCGCTCGACCCCCAGCCGC